>JAGAOW010000095.1 GCA_017889945.1 Muribaculaceae bacterium | reverse complement strand
CTGGGAAACTGTTCAAAATCTTGTTGACGACTGTGGTTTTTCCCGAACCGGTGCCGCCTGCAATTCCTATAATCAGCATAGAATTTGAATGTTGAGTTTAACGACCACGAAATTACAAAAAAATCCTATCGTTTTGCCATGAACGACTAATTTTTTAATTTTGCAAAACAAACCAAATCACACCTGAGGCAATGAATAAATCCTTTTTAAACACTTCACTCTCCATCATCACTATGGCTGCAATGCTGTCCGCATGCAGCAACGACGAACCGACTACCAATCCTGTCACGCCCGACGACAACTGCCGCTATCCGACGGCAACAAGCTCGCCCATGTGCGACAAGGTCTATGAATACACTCCCGCTCCGGGACAGTTTATCAACGAAAGCAGCGAGCAGCTCTCTACTCCCGCTCAGGCAGCCTCTTGGGCGCAGCAACGCCTCGACGACAAGTCGGCTGTTTCGCTCGGCGGCTTCGGCGGTTATATTGTGGTCGGCTTCGACCACAGCATTATCGCACCTGAGGATAACGACGCCGACGGCTACGACTTCACGATTTTCGGCAACGCCTTCGTCAACCGCCCCAACGGCGAGGGCGGCTCTAACGAACCGGGTATAGTCTATGTGATGCAGGACAGCAACGGCAACGGTCTGCCCGACGACACATGGTATGAACTCAGCGGCACCGAGAGCGGCAAGGAGTCGACAATCTATGACTACGCCGTCACATACTACCGCCCCGAAGGAGCTGCACAAGCTGTCAGATGGGCCGACAACCGAGGCCAAAACGGTACAATCGACTATGTCGCCGCCTTCCACAAACAGTCATGCTACTATCCGGCGTGGATAGCCGAGGACTCCTACACCCTGACGGGCACCTGCCTCGGCTCTCGTTCGTCACAGGCCGCAAACGGCATGTGGAACAACAGCCCCTATGGAGGAGGCTATGTCGACAACATTGGCATAGACAACATCAGCACCGACGAACACTATCAGTGCAACCGCTTCCGCATCTCCGACGCCAAGGATGCCGACGGCAAGGACGCCAAACTTAAATACATCGATTTTATAAAGGTGCAGACCGGCGTCAACGCCAAAGCGGGCATACTCGGCGAAGTGTCGACTGAGGTGTTGGGCTTCAAGGATTTGACCCTGGACAGATAATCAATACTGCAAATAGACAAAGGGCACAAGGTCGGCGCGTCGGGTCTGAATGATTATAAACAGCACTATCGCCAGAAGCAAGGACTGAATAAGCAATGGCGAAGCCGTATAGACACGCACCGAGGCCATGGACCACGACTTGGGTGTGAAGTGCATCACATAGCCCGTCATCATGACCACCACAATCATCATGTAGCTGCTCACAAACTGCGAGGCTATCTCGGGATGGAAGCTGCCGACAATCTGTGTCGCCATGTCTGAAACGGTGTCAAGCGACGGCGCACGGAAGAACGTGAAGCCGATGACCACAAGCGTGAACGTCAGAGCTATGTTGGCAAAACGCACGACCGGCGTACCCTTGAGACCGTCGGGTATGCGCCACACTCCGCGCAAGGCTTTGTGTACGGCAAGAAGCACACCGTGGTATGCTCCCCAGAGCACATACATCCATGACGCACCGTGCCACAGACCGCCGATAACCATGGTCATAAAATTGTTGAGATAAGTCCGCGCACTGCCCTTTCGGTTGCCGCCCAAAGGTATATACAGATAGTCGCGCAGCCAGGTCGAAAGCGAGATATGCCAGCGTCGCCAGAAGTCGGAAGGATTCTGCGCCTTAAACGGCGCGTTGAAATTATCCTTGAACTCATATCCGAGCAGCAGCGCGATGCCTATTGCCATGTCGGAGTAGCCCGAGAAATCGCAATAGAGCTGAAGAGTGAAGCCGACAGCACCGAGCATATTCTCAAAACCTGAATATAGCGACGGATTGTCGAAAATGCGGTCGACGAAGTTACCGCTGATATAGTCTGCGACAATCACTTTCTTGACGAGGCCGAACATAATCAGCACCAGACCGCGGCACACCTGCTCTCGCGTAGCCTCCGGGCGGGCATAAATCTGAGGAAGCATGTCCTTGGCCCTGACCACAGGCCCGGCAAGCAAGGGCGGGAAGAATGTCAGGAAGAAGCAGTAGTCGATGAAATTGCGGGCCGGCGCAAGCTGACGCCTGTAGATGTCGACTATATAGCTGATGGAGCGGAAAGAGAAAAACGATATGCCTGCGGGCAGAAATATGTCGAGCACATCGAAATCGGCCGAGGCGAAGCGGTTGAATGTCTCAATCAGCAGATTGACATACTTGAAGCTGAAGAGCATGCCGACATTGAGTATGACGTTGACGGCGACGACCGCGCGGCGCTTCCAGTCTGTCTGCAGACGGCCGAGAAGCCTCCCGAGAAGATAATCGCTGATACATACTCCGAGAAGAATGAAGCAGCACCACGAGCTCGACTTATAATAGAAATAGAGCGAGAAGGCAATGACAAAAATCATACGCAGGCGACTTCGTGAGCGCATGGCGCGATAGACTCCGAGGAAAAAGACAAAGAGGATGAGGAAAAGCCCCGTGTTGAACAGCAGCGGCGAACGGCTGTCGTAGAGCAACAGATCGGAGATGCGGTTGAAATCTATATTGTCGAGAAAATTCAAAATCATTTCTGTAATTGGATTAATGCGTCGTAGAGCATCTGCCCCGCTACCTGATAACCCCTGCGGGTACAATGAACACGGTCTCTGCCGAGCAGGCCCGATGAAAGCCACTTGGCCGCCGAGCCCGCGCCTCCAGCAGCGTCATACCAGTCATAGACCGCGATGGCGTTGTCACGGCCATAGTCGAGTATGGCCTGACGGACTTGAGCGATGCGGTCGTTGACGACATACGAACGGCGACGGCGGCGACGAATGCGGCGATAGCACTCAGCCGGAGTGGTCAGCAGCAAGGGCACACCCGGATTCTCATTTCGTATCGAGGTCACAAGGCGGTCGAGTTCGGCAGAGAAGTCGACCGGGTCAAAGCGACCGAAAGCCTCGTTAGTGCCGAGGCTGACTATAATCAGATCGGGCGCGAGCAAAGCAATGCCACTGCCGAGCTCGGCGACGCGGTTGTAAGAGGCGCATGTGGCGCCGTTGATTCCAATGGCGTTGTAGGCAAGTCCGACAGCATCGCTAAACAGCGACACTCCGAATATAGACACCGGGCCGAGAGCCGAGAGAGTAAGCGTGGCCTCGCCGCAGGGAAAAGGCAAAGCGATTTCAAGACAGCCCGGCGAGTCAGTGGTCGTAAAAACGAGAGATGCCCCGTCGTCTGTGACAGACTTGGCCGACAAGGCGCTACCGGTGTAATAGACTACAATGCGCTCGAACATGGTGTCCGCCGAAACCGTAAACGAAAAATCGTCAGTCTGAGGCGTTAGAGCTATACCTGTGAACCCCATAGCCTCAGACCATGGGTAAGACAAGAGACGGTCGACCGTGAAGCGACTGTCAGAGCTGAAGCTGTAGTCGACAGGCTGATTTGTGCCGGCAAGCCGCAGTGGGACTATAAGCCCGCGACCATAGTCGCCATAGCGCTCCCGGAGCAGTCGGCGCATGTGACCTGACAACATGTCGGCCTGTATGTGTGAGTCGCCGAGGTGGACTATACTCACTGGCCGGTTAAGACTCTCGTCAAGCGACAGCATCAGCGACGACCAGTCGGCGCCGTTGAGCATGATTCGATTGGCTTCGGTGTGCAGAAACGGATAAGCTGACAAGTCGATATCAGAGTCTATACCCGTGAGGGTCTGATCGTCGAACTCAGGATTCTCGCGGAGAGCTTCATCGCTCAGTTCGACGGCATCGCTTTCAGACGGGCAGTAGTCATCGGCCGATGCGACAAAGGTCGCGAGCAAGGCCATAAAAAATATCATTACGCGCCTATCGATTCTCATCAAGCTTCATGAATAAGGATTTGACAAAAATCGAAGCAAGCTCAGCGCCTCCTTTATGGTTGAGGTGGATGTAGTCGGCATTGACAAGTCCGCGGTCGCGCCAGTCGACAACCGAGCCTGCGCCGCCCATGGCCTCGCGGACATCCCAGAACATCACGCCTGACGCAGCCGCGCAATCGCGTTGCGCCTTAATCATCGCGTCGACCGTCGGCAGCGAAACTACATCAGTGCCGCTCTTCTGTCCGCGGTCGCCCACACCGAACATGAGGATGGACGCATCGGGGTAACACTGACGCAGACGCTCCACCACGCGACGCATCACAAGTGAATAAGACGAATACTCGGTCTGCTCTGACGACAATGCATTCATGCCATACTCGACAATAATCATATCATAATCTATATGCTCGGCCATACGGCGGGCAACATCAACAGAGAGGCTGCGATGGGTAGCGCCCGAATTGCCTCGGAGCGACATGCAGTCGACCGACACACCCGTCGGGTCGTCGAGCCACAGACCGAGCACACTAAGGCTGTCTGCGCCCGACGTGACTGAGATAGTGGAGGTCTCGCCTTCCAGAGTCAGACAGGAGATGTCGGCAGAGGGAGCGAGGTCGAAAGTTTTCGCGACACCGTCGCCTCTCATGGTCACAGAGCCGCCTAAAGGCGCGACGCAAAGCAGACGAGCTACAGACCAGCTGTCGGCGTGAGCTAGTTTAGACCCTCTGAAAGAGGCTGTAGCGCCATAGTCGCCGATGCAATACTCCCCGGGAATAATCCTCAGCGGGTCGCCGCCGGAGAGCTTGCGGATGTCGGCTACGGTCCAGCCGTTGTCGCTTTGGAAGACCGAGCGACGGAAACCGGGAAAATCGCTGTGCATGGCCATATACCCAACTCCGCGTCCGCCATAACGTTCCTGAAGCAAGCTGCGGAGGTCCTGAGTGAAAATGTCGCCCTCAATATAAGAATCGCCGATTACGGCAATACGCGCGGGGCGGTCGGTACGCTCCAAAGCCGCACGCAGCTGCGCTGCGCCGTCGCCATCGGGCGAATAATCCTCAATCGGCAGAACACCGTCTATCCACTCAGGAGCGGCGGGAGCAGACGGCTGTATGGGCTGCGCATCGTCGACGGCTGAATTCTCGTCGAGCTGCTGCTGAGGGTCTTCGACATCGCTTGTCACTTCCTCAAGGGCCTCGAAAAGCTCAGGGTCGACTTCCATCTTGCTCACGGCAACTTCAGTCTTAGGGAACAAATCCTCAACGAGGCTGAATGAAGTCAGGCGATTGTCGCTCAACGACGCCCAATCGACGAACGACAATGCGATAAGTATGTGCAAGGCGAAAAGCGGGATTAAAAAATAATCGCCCGGACGAACGTTTTTCATAAAGTCGACTCCACTATCAAATTCCTTAAAATAAGAGACTTGGCTTCCGTCTCGCGCCACTCTTCGGCGCTGTCAGAATCAGGCATGATGCCGCCGCCGACATAAATACACCCTGAGGTACTGTCAAAGGCGACGCAGCGGAGATTGACATAGACCTCGGTCAGAGCGTCGTCGGTCAGGGCGATATAGCCGCCGTAGCAGCGTCGCGGATGTGCCTCGCAGGCCACAATATTCTCAAGCGCGGCAGCCATCGGATAGCCGGCAAGAGCAGGCGTGGGGTTAAGAGCGTCGATAATCTCGGCAGCAGAGCAAGAGCCGGCAGAGCCCGAAATGAGTGTGCGCAGATGCTGGATGTTGCCTGTAGTAACTGTTTCAGTAGGGTCTGTCTCCGGGACGAGACCGAGGTCATAGAGACGGTCGACAATATAATTGCGCACTATGGCCTGCTCGGCTATGTTCTTGCCGCTCCAGGGGCGGTCGCTCTCGTCGAGGGGTCGAGTACCGGCAAGAGCCATAGTCGAGAAACGGCCGGAGTCGACCTTGAGCAAGAGTTCGGGAGATGCGCCAAGCCAAAAGCCGTGGCGGGGAGTATAATATATGTATCGGAAGGCTTCGTGGTGGACGGCGAAATAGGCATCGGCCACGGCGAGCCAGTCGACGCTGACACCACTCGCGCAGATGGTACGCGAGATAACAGTCTTGCCGCCGCTGTCGCGCAAACGGTCGATCAGGTCGTCGACAGCGTTGATATAGTCGTCGAAAGGAGTTGTGATGTGCCACGGCTCAGGTGAAGGGCCGGCGGACTGAAAGCGGCCGCCGTCAGTAATGGCGATGACCGTGTCGGCATCGGCGCGATCAGAAATGTCGTAGGCCGAACGGCTGCCTCCGGCCCATGAAGAGACTGTGAAGCGCCGACGGCTCAAAAGCGGAAATTCGTCGCCCGGGTCAGCAAAAAAGTCGAGGCGGTCGGTAAACGGCCTGACATATAGCACAAAGGGCATCCGCGAAGCTATGGCCGCACGCACGGCCTGCATGATATGGGGAGTAAACACGGGTCAGACTAACTTTGCAATAAGTTCGAAAGGCATTGCGTCGACGATCTCGACGGTTACGAAATCGCCGGGCTGAAGGTCGGCGGTCTTCTCAATCAGAACCTCCGGGTCGACTTCGGGAGAGTCGAACTCGCTGCGGGCGACATAATAGTCGTCGCCTACAGAATCGACGAGGACTTTGAGGCGGCTGCCGATTTTAGAGCGGTTGTGCTCGAGAGATATATCCTCCTGAATGGCCATCAGCTCGTCGAGACGGCTGTTTTTGACCTCCTGAGGGATGTCGTCGACAAAATTTTTCGCGCCATAGGTATCCTCCTCCTCGCAGTAAGCGAAAGCGCCCATGCGCTCAAAACGCTGCTCGGCGACGAAAGCCTTGAGCTCGTCGAACTCCTTCTGACCTTCGCCGGGGAAACCGACCATGAG
>JAGAOW010000094.1 GCA_017889945.1 Muribaculaceae bacterium | reverse complement strand
GTCAGCCCCGTAGGCTCGCATAAACTCAATTCGGCCATCCCGCAGGCATATTTCTGCAAACAGCAGGGTGTGACCAACATCACAACCGAAACAGGCGCAGGCCAGTGGGGCGCTGCCCTGTCGATGGCCTGCAAGATGTTCGGCATCGAATTGGCAGTCTATATGGTCAAAATTTCATACAATCAGAAGCCCTACCGCCGCTCAATCATGCAGACCTATGGTGCGGAAGTGATTGCCTCGCCGAGTATGTCGACCAAAGCCGGACGCGCGATAATCACAAACCACCCCAACTATCAGGGTTCTCTCGGCACAGCCATCAGCGAGGCCGTCGAGCTTGCCATGTCGACCCCCAACTGCAAATATGCCCTCGGCTCAGTGCTCAATCACGTTGCGCTCCATCAGACAGTCATCGGCCTTGAAGCCGAAAAACAGATGGAGATGGCCGGCGAATATCCCGACACGGTCATCGGCTGTTTCGGCGGCGGCAGCAACTTCTCAGGCATAGCCTTCCCCTTCCTGCGCCACAACCTCAACGACGGCCAGTCGACACGCTTCATCGCCGCAGAGCCCGAGTCGTGTCCCAAACTCACGCGCGGCGTGTTCAGCTATGACTTCGGCGACGAGGCCGGCTATACGCCCCTCATTCCGATGCTTTCGCTTGGCCACAACTTCTCGCCGGCCAACATCCACGCCGGCGGCCTGCGCTATCACGGAGCAGGCGCTGTGGTCAGCCGTCTCAAAGAGGACAAGTTGATCGACGCAGTCGACATACCTCAGATTGAATCATTCGATGCGGCGACGCTCTTTGCAAAATCGGAAGGCATCATCCCCGCACCCGAATCGGCCCACGCCATCGCCGCCGCAATCCGCGAGGCCAAAGCCGCCAAAGAAGCGGGAGAGAAGAAAGTCATACTCTTCAACCTCTCGGGTCACGGACTTATCGACATGACGGCCTACGACCGCTACTTCGCCGGCGACCTCGCCAACTATGAAGTTCCCTATTCGGAAATCGAAGCCAACCCAGCCTCACTCAAAAAACTATGATTGTATTTCCCAACGCGAAAATCAATCTCGGTCTGAACATCACATCACGCCGCCCCGACGGTTATCATGACCTCGACATGGTCATGATGCCGGTCGGCTGGCGAGATATACTCGAAATAGTTCCGGCCAAAGGCAGCGCGACCACGCTCAGTGTCTCAGGCCGGAGTGTCGGCTGCCCTATGGAAAAGAATCTCGTCTACCGCGCCTGGCAGAAGCTCAATGACGCAGTCGACGGCAATCTGCCCCCGGTCGACATCTATCTTCACAAAATCATCCCCGACGGCGCAGGTCTCGGAGGCGGATCGGCCGACGCCGCATTCACTCTCTCGGCGCTCGACTCCCTCTTTGCCCTCGGTCTGGGCGAGCAGCGCCTTGCCGAAATAGCCGCAAGCCTTGGCGCAGACTGCCCCTTCTTCATCTACAACCGGCCCATGCACTGCACCGGAACAGGCACTGACATGCGCCCGATCGACATCGACTTCGGGTCGGCCACCCACATACTCATCGCCAAACCGCGCGACGTAAGTGTCTCCACAGCCGAAGCCTATGGAGGAGTAAGACCGGCCACACCGCCGACGACTACCGACGTAATAGTAAGCGGCTCTACGCCATCGCACTGGCAGGGGCGCCTCGTCAACGGATTCGAAGCTCACATTTTCGCCGCTAAGCCCCGCATCGCAGCCGTCAAGAAAGCCATCTCCGACGCCGGAGCGGTCTACGCATCAATGAGCGGAAGCGGCTCAGCCGTGTTCGGACTCTTCGAAAATGCCAAATTGGCAGAGCGGGCACAAACGGCGCTCGACGACTGCGACTGCTATATCGGTCCTCTTTAGGGGGTGTCATTGAACGATATACCGCTAAATTTGTTATCAAATTATAATGATATTGCCAAAACCGGTAAATTTGGCAATGTTTTTGCTATATCGTACACTGTAAAATCATTAGCAATATGAATAAAAACAAAGATAAAGCCCCCAAGGCTGAAAAAGAGACCAAACAAGAAGCTGCACCCGAAATAGTTGACGACCTCGAAGAAGTTGCCGACGACACTCAGGAAAACGATACAGAGCAAACGCTCGCCAAAGAGCTTGAAGCCACTCAGGCAGCTCTCGAAAAAGAGAAAAAAGAATATTTCTTCCTGATGGCCGATTTCGACAACTACCGTAAACGCGTCATCAAAGAAAAAGCTGAAATCATCAAAAACGGCGCGGAAAAAGTCCTCGCCGGACTCCTGCCTATTGTCGACGACTTCGAACGCGGCCTTAAGGCTACACAATCGGCCGACGATGCCGACGCAGTCCGTCAGGGCATGGAGCTGATCTACAACAAGCTCATCAAATATCTCGAGTCCAACGGCGTAAAAGCCATGGAGTCGACAGGCGCAGACTTCGACCCCGAACTTCACGAAGCCATAGCCACAATCCCCGCTCCGTCTGTAGAGCTCAAAGGCAAAGTCATCGATACGACCCAGACCGGCTACACCATCAACGACAAAGTCCTGCGTCACGCCAAAGTAGCAGTCGGCGAATAAAACACAGTTTTACCAATGGATAATAAAAGAGATTACTACGAAGTGCTCGGTGTCGCCAAAGGCGCTTCTGACGACGAAATCAAGAAGGCCTACCGCACTCTGGCCCGAAAATACCATCCCGACGTCAATCCGGGCGACAAGGCAGCCGAAGAGAAATTCAAAGAGGCAGCCGAAGCATATGAAGTGCTCAGCAACCCCGAGAAACGTCAGAAATACGACCAGTTCGGTTTCAACATGGGTCCGCAGGGCTTCCCCGGCGGCGGTGGCGCACAAGGTTTCTACAGCAGCGGCATGTCGATGGACGACATCTTCTCAATGTTCGGCGATATCTTCGGCGATGTCCGCGGAGGAGGCGGCCGCTACAGCGGCTTCGGCTCTGCGACTTCGGGCCGCGCACGCCGCGCCCAGCGCAGAGGCACCAACCTGCGTATCCACGTCAAACTTACCCTTCAGGACATACTCAAGGGCACGACCAAGACCCTCAAGATACCGACCTTCGTCAAATGTGAACACTGCAACGGCACAGGCGCTAAAAACGGCACGGCCTTCGCCACTTGCAACCAGTGTCACGGAACAGGCTCTGTAACCGAAGTCCAGCAGACAATCTTCGGTGTCAGCCAGGCCCATGTCGAATGTCCGCGCTGCCACGGAACAGGCAAAATCATTACCGAAAACTGCTCCAACTGTCGCGGCACAGGTGTTGAAAAACGCGAACAGCAAGTCACATTCAACATCCCGGCAGGCGTATCTGACGGCAACATCCTCACACTCAAAGGCAAAGGCAATGCGCCCGAACATGGCGGCATCAACGGCGACCTCCTTGTCGTAATCGACGAGATAAAGCATCCCGAACTCATCCGCGACGGTGCAGACGTAATCTACAACCTGATGCTCGACATCCCGACAGCCACACTCGGCGGCTCGGTCGATGTGCCGACAATCGAGGGTAAAGCCCGTCTGAAAATCGCCGCAGGCACACAGCCCGGCAAAATCCTCCGCCTCCGTGGCAAAGGACTTCCCACAGATCAGGGCGGCTATGGCGACGAACTCATCAACGTCATGGTCTACATACCCGAAAACCTCAGCGAGACCGAACGTAAAGCCATCGAGAGCCTCAAGGACTCGCCAAATATCAAACCGTCTGAATCTGAAAAGCAGCGTCTGTTCTCTAAATTCAGACACATTTTCGAATAATATTTACGATATAAAATGACAGGCGGCGCGTCATAACGATTTGATGCGCCGCCTGTTTTGTTTGCCGTTCTGAACCGACTCTATTTGCCGACAAGCCGGGCAATCAAATCGGGCCGGTGGAGTTTGCGCAGCGAACGGCTGATGTCGTTGCGGTAAGTGCGGTCATACCAGAAAAAATAGCGGCGCTGGGCGAGCTTCTCCTCAGGGCTTTTGGCCGTGAAGATGCGTTCGCCGGTATAGGGATGGTAGCCCGAATAATAGATTTCGGTCGCCACGGTCATAGGCGTCGGCGTGAAATCCTGAACCTGTTCGAGATGAAAATCAAGGGCCTTTGTCTCAACCGCAAGCATGGCCATGTCCAATTCGTGACAGCCGGGATGGCTCGATATGAAAGATGGTATAAGCTGCTGACGCAGACCATATCGGCGGTTGACCCGGTCAAACACATCCTTGAACTCATGGAATAGTTTGAAACTCGGCTTGCGCATAACCGCCAGCACAGCGTCAGAGGTGTGTTCGGGCGCGACTTTCAGACGACCCGACACATGGTCGCGTATCAGCTCCTCGTTATACTGACGTGCGGCTGCATCAATCTTGGCGTCGCCTGTTTGGCGGAGCGTCAGGTCATAACGCACGCCACTGCCGATAAACGACTTTTTGACGCCTTTGACCGCATCGGTCTTGTGATAGATTTCAAGCAAGGGGCGGTGATCGCTGTTGAGATTTGCACACGGCGACGGATGCAGGCACGAAGGCCGGCGACACTTGGCACACAGCGTTTTGTCGCGGCCTCCCATCGCATACATATTGGCCGACGGGCCACCGAGGTCGCTGATATAGCCTTTGAAGTCAGGCATGGCGGCAACCTGCTCTACCTCGCGCAGTATCGACTTCTCTGAGCGCGAAGCAATAAACTTGCCCTGATGGGCCGAGATGGTACAGTACGCGCATCCGCCGATACAGCCGCGGTGGAGGTTGACCGAATGGCGTATCATCTCATAGGCCGGAATGCGCTTATTCTTATAGCGCGGATGAGGCAGGCGCGTGTATGGTAGATCAAACGACGAGTCAATCTCGCCCTGAGTCATCGCCGGATACATCGGATTGACTTTCACGACCTTGTCGCCCGTGGCCTGCCAGAGCACAGCGCCACCGTCCATGGCGTTGCTCTGCTGCTCTATGTGTTTGAAATTCTCCGACTGCTTCCTGCGCTCGCGCAGACACGACTCGAATGAATGCAGCACAATGTCATCTTCGCCGACCTTCTTCAATTCCGAAATCGGAAGCATCACGACGGTCTGCCGCAAATCGGTCATATCTGCGATCTTCTCGCCCGCGTCGAGTCGACGGGCGATGTCGAGCACTGTTTTCTCGCCCATGCCATAGCTTATCATATCGACCGGGGCATCGGCAATAATCGACGGTCTTAGGCGGTCCTGCCAGTAGTCGTAATGCGACAGGCGGCGCAGCGAAGCCTCTATGCCTCCGGCTATAATCGGCGCGTCGGGATAAAGCTCGCGTAGTATCTTCGAATAGACTATTGTCGGATAGTCGGGCCTCATGCCGTGGCGGCCGTCGGGCGTATATGCGTCGTCGCTGCGACGGCGACGGTTGGCTGTGTAATGGTTGACCATAGAGTCCATCGCACCCGGCGAGATGCCGAAAAACAGTCGCGGCCGGCCGAATTTCTTGAAATCGCGCAAATCGTCCTGCCAGTTGGGCTGCGGAACTATAGCCACTCGGTAGCCCGCCGCCTGAAGAGTGCGCCCGATGACAGCCGCCCCGAACGACGGATGGTCGACATAAGCGTCGCCTGAAAAAATCACGACGTCGACCGAGTCCCAGCCGAGCGCTTTCATTTCCTTGACCGAGGTCGGCAGCCAGTCGGTAGGTCTGAGTCGGGAGTAATCGATTTTCACTTCCATTGTTCCAGACGTTGCTCCATTTTGATGACCTCGTCGCGCAGACGCGCTGCTTCGATAAATTCCATTTTCTTGGCAGCCTCGAGCATTTCTCCGCGCAGACGCGTGATAGAGCGCTCAAGCTCGTCGCGGTTCATATAAGGTATGACAGGGTCGGCGGCAATGTCGACCGAGGTCGCGAATTCCTGTGTGTAAAGATGTTCAGCGCCCTTGCGTTTGCCGTCGTGGCGCTGCTGACGGCGTCCGCCCTTAGCTGCCACATCGTCGTCATCCTC
>JAGAOW010000093.1 GCA_017889945.1 Muribaculaceae bacterium | reverse complement strand
CAGATACGCGAGAGCATCGACCGAATCGACGAATACCGCGGCATACTCCACATCCGCCGCCATCTCGCCGCATCGCCGCTGTTCAAGAGCATACCAGATTTCCGGCGTACGCGCATCGCCATGCTGAGAGCCGACACCTTCGACAGTCTCCTGTCGATTATCGACCACGTTGAGAATGATATATTGAGCTGAAATGAACGTTCTGGCCAAAATAATACTATGCGTCTGCATTGCCGTCGTGACTGTCGGCGCTGATGCCGCGGCAAGCGGTTTCAGAGAGCTGCATGTCAGCGGGCCGTGCGAGGTAAGGTTGATTTTCAACCCCGATTCTGCCGGCATAGTGACTGTCGCGCGCGGCAGCCTGCACAGCAGCGCACTGATGGTCAGGCGCAACGCCGATGCCATGTATATCGTCATGCCGCCCGACAGCATTGTCGACGGTCTGTTGCCGCTCAAGGTCTACAGCTCGCAGGATCTGACGCTCATCGACGCTTCGGGTCGTGCCGTAGTCAAGGCCGGAGAGGCCGAGACCCGCGGCCACATCGCCGTTGTAGCCTCAGGCGCGGCATCGGTCAGTCTCGCTGCGGTCACGGCCAACTATGTCAATATATCTCTGACCGGGTCAGGCATCATCGATGTCGCCGGAGGGCTGACCGCCGCAACCGTCAACCTTTCGCTGACCGGCTCAGGAAAAATCAAGGCCGACGCCGTTGCGACCAACCGTCTGAGCGTGACTCAGCGCGGCAGCGGCAAAATCACGACTGCCGGTTCGGCCCACAACTGCGCCATCGTCGGTCAGGGCAGCGGCATAGTCGACGCCCGTTCGCTCGTAAGTGCCGATATGAATCTCAAACTCTTCGGGCCGGGTCAGATTTACTACCCCGCCGGAGTCAGAGCCACACTCGATGGCAAAGTGGACAACATCCACGCTGTCAAGCCATATCAGCCACTGTAACCTCAACCAATTACTAACATTCTATAATTCTTCATATTATGAAACTCTCAAGACTCATCATTCTGTCAATGGCTGTCTTAGCGGCCGCAAACAGCGCAAGTGCTCAGAAATCTTTATACAAACTCGATGTCGGAGATTTCAGCGAATTAAAAGTTTCCGACGCCATCAACGTCGAATATAACTGCTCGACTGACTCGGCCGGCTGGGCTTACTTTGAATGTGACCCCGCAACGGCTCAGCTGCTTATGTTTACAAACAACAAAAATAAGCTCAACATACAGATTGCCACAAGCGAAAACGGCCTGCCGAAGGAACTGCCGACTATCCGGGTCTATTCAATGACCTTGCAGAAAGTCGAGAATGTCAGTGACTCGACTCTTAAAGTCGGCCGGACTCTCCCCGTCAGAGATTTCAAGGCCACTCTTGTCGGCAACGGCGCTTTGGTAATTACTAATATACAGTGCCATAACATCGACGCATCGATAAAGACCGGCAACGGACATCTCGTTGTCAACGGCACAACCCGCCGCGCAGGTCTCAAGAACGTCGGCACAGGCACACTCGAGGCCTCGGGTCTTAAAGCCGAAGAGGTCAAATGCAGCATACTCGGCACAGGCCCTATCGACTGCAACGCATCTGCCGCGCTCACTATCAGCGGCGCAGGTTCGGGCAAAGTCTACTATGGCGGAACACCCTCCAAGATAACAAACCGTTCCATCGGCGTCAAGGCTTACTCGATGGACACCAAGCAGGAAATCAAATAATAACCTGTGAATTGTCATGCATGACGATGACAGACTGCTGAAGGTCAGAACCGCCGGAACGATCAAATGGAATCTGATCGATCGTGTGAGCACTCAGGTGCTCTATGCGGTTACGGGCATCGTTCTTGCAAGAGAACTGTCGCAGGAAGAATTCGGACTTGTCGGCGCAGCGCTTGTTTTTCAGGCGTTTGCGTCGCTTTTTGTTGATTCGGGCTTCGCTTCGGCACTCATTCAGCGCAAAGCCCCGACACGCCTCGACTACAGTTCTGTCCTGTGGTTCAACGTGGCTGTGGCAGTGGCGCTGTATATTATCCTGTGGTTCTGCGCACCGGCTATCGCACGTTTCTACGGCGACGGCCGCATTGTCGACATCTCGCGCGTCCTGTTTCTGAGCCTGATTATCAATTCGACGACTTTGGTGCAGACCAACATCCTGATGAAGAAAATGGTCGTCAGCAAGATTGCCATTTCCAACGCCACAGGTCTGACTGCCGGCGCTGTTGTCGGCATAGCGCTCGCTGTCAGCGGCTTCGGGGCGTGGGCCATAGTCTGGCAGACACTGACGCTCGCGCTTGCCAAGGCATTGTCGCTGTGGGCGCTTGCGCGTTGGATGCCGCTGATAAGCTTCTCCCGGGCGGCTCTCTGCTCCTATCTGCCTGTCGCCATGCGCATGTCGGTTACCTCATTCCTCAGCGTGCTGTTTCAGAACATATATTCGATGCTTGTCGGCAACCGTGCCGGCATGACAAGCCTCGGCTACTACACCCAGAGCGACAAATGGAGCAAGATGAGCATAGCCTCTATATCGCAGACCCTTACAGCGTCGTTTATGCCCGTGCTCTCCGAGGTGCAGGATCAGCCGGCCCGCTTCGCCAACATCTGCTCGCGCTTCAACCGCTTCACTTCTTATATACTTTTCCCGATGACTGTCGGGCCTATCGTGCTCGTCGAGCCCTTGTTCCACATACTGTTCGGCACAAAGTGGGACCCCTCGATTATCCTATTCCAGTTGCTGATACTCCGCGGTGCGTTCACGGTGCTTTGCGCCGTATACAATAACTATCTGCTGGCGCTGGGCAGGGCAAAAACCATCATGAGGCTCGAGGTGGTGCGCGACCTTGTCGCCATCGTGGCCCTGATTGCCACTTTGCCCTATCTGAATGTCGAGACCGCCGGCAACCCTACATGGGGCTTGTCCGTAATGCTTTGGTGGCAGGTCGCCGCATCGCTGCTGACATGGCTGCTTATGCTTGTCATGACTGTCAGGGCGGCCAAAGCTTCGTTATGGTCATATCTGCGCGACATGCTGCCTTATCTCATGCTGTCAGTGGTCATTGCCCCGCTGATGCTGTGGGTTCGCGATGCCATGCCTGCCGCCTGGCTCGCCGCTCTGACGCCGGCCGTCTTAGCCATCGGCTTCTATATGGGCGCTAACGCCCTCCTCGGCTCAAAAATCCAGAAAGAAACCCTCGACTACCTCCTTCGCCGCAAATCCTCCCGCCCATAATTAATATTTATATAAATTAACGGTCTACTTTTAAATAATTTGTTAAATAGGTCGGTAAATCTCCGTACTTGGGCGATTTTTCGTATATTTGCATTTCAAACTACAAAAAAACTTTAACCTTGAAAAAACTATTTTTATTAGCCGGCCTTTTGACTGCCGGATTATCGGCATCGGCACAGCTTTCTGATGTGACTGATATAGACGACCTTGCGCTGATATACATTGGCAGCCAGCATCGTCCGGAATGGGGTAAAGAACAGTTCAAACCCTACGTCATGCACACCTATCCCAACGGAACAAGTTCATGGATGTTCGACGGTTTCCTGATGATTGAGTTTCAGGCCTACAACGAAAACGGTTCTATTGTCTCGTTTGGCGAATCTAACGGACTGGGCGCACAGAAGCCCGACTGGGAACGCTTGATCAAGGTGCAGCTCGGCATCGAGACTGGTCAGGGCTGCAAGGCTTTGGACGACCTTATCGGCGAACTGATACCTAAACTTGGCAAACCGGGCCACAAACACAAAGTCGTGCTGACTCTTCCCGTTGCCGAAGCAAAGTCGGGCATCACATGGGGCTCGATCAACGGCCGGAAGCTCAATTTCCAGTATCAGGAAGACCGCGAAGAGGCTATGAAATGGTATATCGATTATGCCATAGACCTGTGGAACAAAGCGGGCTTCAAGAACATCGAACTTGACGGTGTCTATTGGACCAAAGAAGCATTTACACCCTCTTATAAAAGTTTCCTCATCAACATGAACAACTATTATAAGAGCCGGAAACTTCATACTTATTGGATTCCTTATCTCAACGCTCCGGGCTATGACTGCTGGGACGACTATGGCATAGAAGTCGCATATCAGCAGCCTAACTATTATTTCAACACCGATTATCCTCACAGCCGACTCGAACAGGCCGTTGAACGCTCATGGACCTATAATTTGGGACTTGAAATGGAGTTCGAAGGCTATAACTACTCTTGGAGTCCGGGCATGGACAAGGCTAAGCCCTACACACCCGGCAACATAGGCCTGTATGGCTTGAACCCTAAATATTATCAGCGTCTTGTCGACTATATCGATTACTTTGAGGAGACAGAAGTGTTTGACTTCAAGCCCATTGCCTACTACTCAGGCTTCCAGGGTGTATATGACTTCGAGAAATCGGGTCATCCCAAGGATAAGGAAGTGATGGACCGTCTCGCTCTGCTGATCAACAAACGTCACCTGATTTCCAATTGGGACAAAGAGCCCTCGGCAGGTATAGGAGAAGCTGTTCTCTCTGATATCCGTATTGCCTATGGCCTTGAAGGCGCTATTTACATCGATGACAGCGTCGAAGGCGACATAGCCGTTTACGGCATCGATGGTCGACTTGTCTACGACAATGTCGCGACAGTCGAATCGACACGTCTCACAGCCGGTCGCACCATTCCCTGCCAACCGGGCATATATGTCGTCAAGGTCGGCTCTCGCAGCATCAAAGTAGCTGTTAAATAAGACACTATATAGTATAGAGTAGGTCGGGAAACATTCGTTTTCCGGCCTACTTTCGTTTCAATTTGCAAGATGGGCAAGTAAATGTTAAATTTGCAGCAAACCAAGAGCGGCTTTGTTTGGTTATTATATAAAAATTCATCACACCGTTGAAACCGATTGGCATAATAAGAAACATTTTCAGATTTGTGGCTTTTGCCCTGCTGGCAGTCCTGCTGTTGGCGTTAGGAGCTGTGATTACGCTCTATTCGCCTTGGTTGCAGGAAGAGCTGCGGATGAAATTGGTCGAGCGGGTCAACAAAGTCCCCGGCATGTCGATGACGCTCGAAAGTTTCAATCTCGATTTCCCGCTCGATTTGTCGCTCGGCGGTTTAAGCATTGTTAATCGAGGCGATACACTCATCGCAGCCTCAAATCTCGAAGCTTCGGTGGCGCTTCTGCCTCTGCTCGGTGGAGAAGCGAGTGCCGACCGCATTTTGCTTGAGGACGGTCGCTTCCGACTCGGAGAGCCTGACTCGACGATGTTTATGACCATTGCTGCCGACGTGGTCGACCTTGCGCCGGTCAGTGTCGGTCTCAAAGACATGTCTATTGACATTGCAGCCGGACGGCTCGGCGGCGCTACTGTGGCTATGGTTCTCTCGCCCGATACAGTTGCCGCGCCGGCGCAGACTGCAGAGCCGACCGAAATGAGCATACACATCGGCGACCTCGCGCTCGACAGCCTGACCTATCGCATGAAGATGCTGCCGACGATTGACTCGCTCAGCGCTGTCATCGGCGAAGCCAATCTCCGCGGCGGCCTTATTGACCTCAAAAAACAGCGCATCCAACTCGGCTGCTTCGCTGGCCGCAGGCTCGACGCCGCATATATAGCTCCAGATTCGTCCGAAGTAGCCGCCGTTCCCGTAGCCGACATTGCGCCAGATACAACCGCCGCATCCGCCCCCTGGACTATAGAAATCGATACAATCTCGTTCGCTGATTCTCATGCTCTTTACACGACTAAAGGGCTTGTCCCTGTGCCGGGCCTCGATTTCGGATATATAGAGGTTGATTCGCTCGACCTGAACGTGCATCATTTTTACAATCAAGCGACTAACCTGCGTCTGCCACTGACGCTTCACGGTGTCGAACGCTGCGGTGTTGCGCTCGACGTGGCCGGAACATTTGCCCTCGATTCGACGGCAATGTATCTTGACAGCCTGACTGTTACGACTCCTGCAACTACGCTGTCGGCCAATGCGCTGATGGGTATGGGCGACCTTGCCGCCAATCCCGATCTGCCACTGTCGCTATACGCGTCGGGAGCATTGGGTGTTGCCGATTTACGCAAAATGTTTCCTGCGTTTTTGCCTTATCTCATGACTCTGCCCGCCAACGGCCGGGTGTTTGTCGATGCCGATATCGACGGCTCGATGCGACGGCTCGATGTGCGCCGTCTCGATTTGCTCGTCAACGGCTGTGTGGCGCTGAAAGCCAAAGGCTATGCCGCCAATCTCAACGACAGCCGCAATCTCGCCGGCAACATTGTGCTCAGAGGCGATGTCATCAATGTCAATAAGCTGAAAGACAAATTCATTACGACATCAGGCGCGATGGCTCTCAATATTCCGCGCATGAGAGTCGACGGCAATGTCAGAATGTCGCGCGGAACAATCGCCGGCAAGGTCAACGTCCTGACCGGCGGCGGTTCGATAGCTCTCGACGGTCGCTGGAACTCTCGCGGCGAGAACTATAATGCTACACTTGACATCCGCGACTTCCCCGTGGCGACATTCATGCCGAATCTCGGAGCGGGCAATGTCACAGCCTCGCTGACGGCTTCCGGCCACGGCTATAACCCTTTCGGAACGGCCATGAAAGCTGATGCGCGTCTCGATGTGGTCAGCGCCGTATATGACAAATATACTTACCGCGATATCAGTGCAGTAGCGACTATTGCCGACGGCAAGGCCAGAGTCAGCGTGAATTCGGTTGACCCCGATGCCAAGGTGCAGCTGATGGCCGAGGGCAATCTCGACGGCGACAAATACGACTGGACGCTTATTGCCGACGGCGACGAGGTCGATCTGCATGCTCTGAAATTTTCCGAGCTTGAGACCAGCCTGAGCTTCAACCTTTCAGGCCGTGCAGTGATTGAGGCCAAGCCTAATAGGATTGACGCGTCGCTGACTGTCAATGAATTTGACTTCAAGCAGCCGACTTCGCATATCGACTTGTCGGACATACTCACAAAACTGGACTCAGACGATTCGACAACTGTTGTGTCGGTGCATAACCGTGATTTTACAGCAGCATTCCGCAGCCCGACCTCGCTCGACTCGCTGATGGCTTATTTCGGACGGACGTCTGCCGAACTCGACAGCCAGCTTGTGGCGCGTGTCATCAACGTCGAACGTCTTCATCAAGCCCTTCCGCCTTTCACTCTCGGAGTCAACGCCGGCAGCAACAATGCTATCAATGATGTGCTTGCTTCAAGCAAGACCGGCTTCAGAAAGCTGACATTAGACGCGAACAATGATTCAACTCTGCGTGTGAACTCGCGTCTGCTCGGACTGGTAAGCGGCACAACTCATATCGACACCATAACGTTCGACGCCCGTCAGCATGGCGAATACATGGGCTTCAACGCCCGTGTAGGCAACCGCCCCGGCACATTCGACGCGTGGGCACGAGTAAATCTTGACGGCTACATCGCCCATAACGAAGTCGGTGCGCGTTTCAGCCAGCATAACATCTCCGGAAAGCAAGGATTCGATGTCGGACTCAAGGCTGATGTCGTCGACTCGGTGGCCACTCTCAGACTTGTTCCTGTCGATCAGGTCATAGGCTATAAGCCGTGGACTGTCAACAAGGATAATTTCATCTCCTATGTCATCCCGACCAAACATATCGATGCAAATCTGATTATGACCTCAGACAAGAGCAAGATCGAGATTCTGACCGAGCATGTCGACAGTGCGCGTGTGCAGGAAGATCTGGTTGTGCGTCTGAGCGACATCAACATCTCCGACTGGGTTTCGATCAATCCCTTCGCTCCGCCGGTCAAAGGCGCACTCAACGCCGACATCAGACTTCGTCAGGTCGGCAAGGACTTGAACGGCGTCGGCAATGTGTCGCTCGATAATTTCTTCTACGGCAAGGAACGCGTCGCCAACATGAAAATTGATTTCGACGTGATTACCAAGCCCGACGGAATGCTGTATGCGAATTCGAATGTGTTTGTCGACGGCAAAAAGACCATGACCCTTGCGGGAAATCTCAATGATTCAACTTCGACATCGCCTTACAATCTCGATTTTTCGATGATTCATTTTCCGCTCACTACGGTCAATCCCTTCTTGCCGGCAAATGTCGCTCGTCTCCGCGGTACGCTCAACGGCACGATGCGCATATCCGGCGAATCTGACGCTCCGGTCTTCAACGGTTATCTCGATTTCGA
Organism: Muribaculaceae bacterium; assembly: GCA_017889945.1. GTDB lineage: Bacteria > Bacteroidota > Bacteroidia > Bacteroidales > Muribaculaceae > CAG-873. The sequence goes on along the minus strand of JAGAOW010000093.1, from coordinate 475 downwards.
CAGCACTGCCGTGAAACTGAGCATGACCGGCACTGACTATGTGTTCAGCGATGTGCAGATACCCGTGGTCGACAATCTCGTAGACTTCAACAACTTCACTATCAAAGGTGTCAATGACAATCCGCTCAGGGTAAACGGCTCGGTCGATATTTCGTCGCTGTCATCGCCGAAGATTGACCTGACGCTTAAGGCCGACAACATGCAGCTTGTCAACAGCAGACGTGCCTCCAAGGGCGCTGACGTCTACGGCAAGGCTTTCATAGGGCTCGACTCACGAATCCACGGCGATATGAATCTGCTTTTTGTAAACGCCGACCTGCGCATATTGCCTCCGACAAATGTTACTTATGTGATGTCGGACGCCGCCAACGCCATTGCCTCGCAGTCGACCGGCGACATGGTCAAGTTTGTCAACTTCACTGACACTGCAGCTATTGTATTTGCCGACAGTATAATGCAAAGCTCAATGGCTATG
>JAGAOW010000092.1 GCA_017889945.1 Muribaculaceae bacterium | reverse complement strand
GGTATTTAGTGTTAGAAACACTGGACGGCAGCCGACTGTGAAGTTCGGCTGCCGTTGTATTTTGTCGTTTCGTAATTAGTTGCTACTTTTGCGTGTACACATATTAATAAATAAGTTAATATGATCGGTAAGTGCGACCGGAAACGACAGACAATATAATCAGGAAACAACAGACAATATAATATCATGAAATTTCATCAGATTTTAGCAGTGTGCGCCGTGTGCGTTATGACCTTGGTGTCATGTAATAAGAATGAATTGAATACCGACATCCTGATTGTCGGCGGTGGCGCGAGCGGTACGGCAGCCGGACTTCAGGCTGCGCGTATGGGTGTCAACGCGATAATAGTAGAGGAATCGCCGTGGCTCGGCGGCATGCTGACTTCGGCAGGTGTGAGCTGTATCGACGGCAATCCTAATATGTTGTCGGGCATTTACGGCGAGTTCTGCGACAGTCTGGCCAATCTGTATGGCGGCTATGACAAACTGAAAACCAACTGGGTGGCTTCGTATTCTTTCGAGCCATCGGTCGGCAATGCATTGTTCCACAGAATGGTGGAGCGCGAGAAAGACCATCTGACCGTGATGCACGGCTGTCGTCTTGAGAGCCTTGACAAGGCCGATGGCGGCTGGAAGGCAGTCGTCTCTGACAGCGACGGCAAAGAGCGTGTTATCGAAGCAAAAATCGTCATCGACGGCACTGAGTTTGGCGACGTGGCCAAAATGAGCGGCGTCGGCTATGACCTCGGCATGGAAAACCGCCGTCTGACCGGCGAGGATATCGCGCCCGACTCTGCATATAACATAGTTCAGGACATGACCTTTGTCGCTGTGCTTAAAGATTATGGCCCTGACGCCGACATGACCATAGAAAAACCCGAGGGATATGACCCGATGCTCTTTGCCAACACCTGCCAGAACCCGTTGGCAGAACCGCGCGAGGACACCGTCAAGTTTCATACGCCCGACTATATGATGCAGTATGGCAAGCTCCACAATGGCAAATATATGATCAACTGGCCTTTCGCCGCCAACGACTATTACGCCAACATCGTCGATATGACACGAGAACAGCGCGACTCCGTGCTCGCTCTTGCCAAACAGCACACCATGAAATATATCTATTTCCTGCAGACTCAGTTGGGCTATAAAAATCTCGGACTTGCCGATGACGAATATCCGACCGACGACCTGCTGCCGTTTATCCCTTATGTCCGCGAGTCGCGACGCATCCACGGCAAGGTGCGTTTCAACGTGAACCATGTCATGTATCCTTTCGACCAGCCCGAACCGCTCTATCGAACAGGTATTGCCGTCGGAGACTATCCCGTCGACCACCATCACAGCTCGTACAACGGCCCGGAGAATCTGCCCAATCTCTACTTCTATAAAGTGCCTTCCTACTGTCTCCCGCTCGGAGTGCTCATTCCGCGTGATGTCGACGATATGTTAGTGACCGAGAAATCGATTTCGGTTTCGAATATCGTCAACGGCTGCACCCGCGAACAGCCTGTGGTGCTTCAGATCGGTCAGGCTGCCGGAACGCTTGCCGCGTTGGCTGTGAAGAACGGTTGCAAGCTCGGCGACGTGCCTGTCCGCGATGTGCAGAAGGTACTGCTGGCCGACGGAGGATATATTATGCCTTATCTTGACGTGGACCGCCACGACCAAAGTTTCCGCGCTTATCAGCGCATCGGCGCTACAGGCATACTGAAAGGCGAGGGCAGGAGTGTGGCTTGGACCAACGAAACATGGCTTCATGCCGACTCGGTGCTTACCGGCGAGGCTCTCGGCGGATTTTATGAGCTTTATCCTCATGCCGACGGCGCTGTTGCGCCCAATGGTCCGCTGACCTACGGCGATGCCGTCGCACTGCTTTCGGCTGCCGGCGCAACTGTCGACAAACCCGCCGCAGAACTGTCGGCTGAACCGATTACCCGCGGCCGCTTTGCCGTCATGGTCGACAGCCTCCTGAACCCGTTTGAAACCTTCCCGGTCGACATACAGGGAAATTTCAAGCAATGATTTAGATTAGATTCCGCCGCGCGAAGCAGCTCGGCGAAGGAGCTTTGCGCGGCGGCGTTCGGCTTCGCGGCGCTGTGCGCGAGTCAGCGGGATGGTTGGCTGACTGTCGGGCGCTGCCACGGCCTCAAAAGGTTGCGGAGCGATTGCTGCGGGCTGCGGAGCGATTGCTGCGGGCTGCGGAGCGATTGCTGCGACAGGATGCGGAGCTGCTGCAGGGGTCTGAGTTTCGACGGATTCGGCGGATTTCTTTTCCGGGTTGGTCGGGGTTTTGGACTTGGCGCGGGATTTCTTTTCTGGCTTGGGTGGGTTGATGTCGATTTGCGAGTCGACGAAGTCGAGGAGGGAGCGGAGCGAGGCTTTAGAGTCGATGTGGGCGACGGCGAGGATGGAGATGCCGTAGCGCAGCTGCATGATGGACAGGCGCTTCATGATGCGCTTGACGCTCGCGTT
>JAGAOW010000091.1 GCA_017889945.1 Muribaculaceae bacterium | reverse complement strand
GATGTCTTCTTTTGTGATGCCGAGGGCTTTCTCGACGCCGAGCTCGACTGGGAGGCCGTGGGTGTCCCAACCGGCTTTGCGTTTGACCTGAAAGCCTTTCATGGTCTTATAGCGGCAGACGATGTCCTTGATAGTGCGCGCCATGACGTGGTGGATGCCGGGCATGCCGTTGGCGGAAGGCGGACCTTCATAGAAAACAAATGAAGGACAGCCTTCTCTGAGTTTGAGGCTCTGGCGGAAAAGGTCGGACGCACGCCACTGCTCGAGCATGTTTTTGTTGATGTCGGAGAGGTTGAAAGCGTTATATTCGTTGAATTTCTTCATGAAATCTGTGATTATGATTTTATTTGGCAAATTTAATAAAATCGGGGCTAATATGGAAACATTCAGGGAGAAAACTAAACACTCGTTCCTTAAAAAGTCGCACCGAGCGAGGGGGTCAGGATATAAAACAAAGCGACGTGCCAAATTAATGACACGCCGCAAAATTTTGTAAAGCTATAAATCTGTGGCTTATTCCGCAGCGGGAGCTTCGGTCTGAGCTTCAGCTTCCTTGGCAGCTTCTTCAGCAGCTTTGGCAGCTTCGGCAGCTGCAGCAGCGATTTCGGCTTTCTTCTTAGCAACGACTTCGGCTTTAGCCTTGTTCTTTGCAGTTTCAGCCTCGAGACGCTCTTTGAGGGCGATCTCTTTCTTGCTTGCCATATCGGCTTTGAATTTGTCGACAGAAGCAATCTTATTAGCTTTCCAAGCGTCGAAACGGCGCTGTGCTTCAGCTTCGTCAAAAGCACCTTTCTTGACGCCGCCCTGAAGATGTTTCATGAGGAGCACGCCTTCGTTAGAAAGGATGTTACGAACTGTGTCGGTCGGTTGAGCGCCGACATTAACCCAATACAAAGCCCGCTCGAAGTTGAGAGAAATTGTAGCAGGATTAGTGTTCGGATTATAAGAACCTATCCTTTCAATAAATCTACCATCTCGTGGTGCCCTGCTATCGGCGATTACAATAGGATAAAACGCATAGTTCTTGCGACCATGACGTTGTAATCTAATTTTTGTTGCCATTTAATTGAATAAATTAAAAAATTGGTTTTGTATTGATTAGCGGGTGCAAAGATATGACTTTTTTTTGTCGCAGACAAATCCGCGGAGAAAAATATGAGAAAAAACGCTGAAAATCTGCGAAAATTTGCGCGCGGATTACTGGACGATGAAGGTTACGCTGGTGTAGACACTGCCGTAGCGGATGAGCAGGATGACCTCTGCTTTGCCTGCCGGAGAGCCTGAGACGGAAAAAGCGATGCGATTGTCATTGATGTCAATCTTCAGATGCTGACGCATGTTGGAGTTTTCAAAATTGTAGACTTCGTAACCCCGGTCTATCACAATGTCTTTGTCAAAAGTGTACTCATAATGATAGCCCACCTTACTGAAGTCAACGGTCTCGACGACCGTGCCCCACTCCGGGAGCTGCTTAGCCTGAGGATAACGCTCAACGTAGCTGATTTTTGCGCCGTTGATGTTATTGTCCTTGTCGTAGGTCCAGGAATCGACATAGACATTGTAGTAATTATACCGGATGGGATATGCGCGGCGCCCGGCTACGGTGCTGACATTTCCGGCATAGAATATCTGATAATAATTTCCGGGAGTGACGGCAGTTTCTTGAGCAATCTGAGAAAGGTCGGGATTCCGGTCGAAACCGCCATTGGAGCCCAAGACAGCAATACCACACTGTGAAGAAGTGAAGTTCAGAGACTGATTGATATAGACGTCAGAACCGCCGACTGTGGTCGCGCTGTTGCCGGCAGTCATGTTCAGAGTGATGGCGTTTGCGGGGATTTCGGGTTCGTCGTTATCGCTGCATGCGGTAACAGCAAAAGATGCTAACGTAAGGATAGCAATTAAACTTTTATTCATAAGTTTTATGGATTGGAAAAGAATAATATAATCGAAAAATGATGGTCAGACGGGGAATTCGCTGCGAGCGGCGGCGAGAGATTCGGGTTTGCCGATGTCGTGCCAGCGATATGGCGCGGACGGACGGTAGGCCCGGATGTCGGCATCGACACAGGCGTCGATATAGAAATCCATGATCGAGAATTTTGGCCGGTCGTCGCCGGCATAGTGCGTTGAGGCAAATTCTCTGAGTAGCGGAAATATGCGCGGCGAGACGATGTGGACGCCACCGAAGGCAAGTTTTTCGAGCGTGTCGGTCAGAACCAATGACTGAGGACGCACGGCCGAGGTCTCGATGTTGGTCCATCCGCTCATCTGCATCGGGGAGCGGTCGAAGAGAAGGTAGCGCTTGGTTTGCCGCCAATCGGCAAGCAGGGTAGCCATAGCTCGGGATGCGGTGTGGGCACGAGCCATGTCGGCGAGGTCGAAGTCGGTAAGGATGTCGGCGTTGTGGACGATGATGTCTTCATCGCCGGCAAGCAACGGCGCAGCGGCGAGCAATCCGCCGCCGGTGTCGAGAAGGCGTGATGATTCGTCGCTGATGTCGATTTGCAGGCCAAAGTTGTCGCAAGCGCGGAGATAGTCGACGACCTGTTCGGCGAAATGGTGGACATTGACGACGATATGGTCTACGCCGAGGGCCTTGATTTTCTCTATCACGCGACCGAGCATGGGCTGACCGCCTACTTCGGCAAGCGCTTTGGGGTGGAAGTCAGTGAAGGGTTTGAGCCTTGTGCCGAGTCCGGCAGCAAAAACCATTGCTTTCATATCGATGACTGCTCAGTCTTTGACGTTGAAGTTCTGTTCGATGTTCTGTTCGCG
>JAGAOW010000090.1 GCA_017889945.1 Muribaculaceae bacterium | reverse complement strand
GAGGCACGTAGCCTGTAACATCGATGTTACGTGTGGCCGGCACTTCCATGCCCGAATAGGCATTTACGGTCTGGGCCGAGAAGTTATAGTTGAAAAGTTCGTTGTCGTAAAGAGCTTCGCGATTGCGAACTTCGGCAGCTACCTGATTGGGAATTTTTGATGATTTGATATCGACGCCGACCGGACGCTGGTCAGCTATCAGTTGGTTGTGCTGTGAATTGTGTGACGCCGGCAGACGATACTGTGCTGAGGCATTTTCTGAAACGAAAACGGTTGAAACAAGAGTCGCTGCTAAGGCAATTGTTTTTACTAAATTCATTTGGTTTGTTTTATTCTCTGAAGAGAGGTTATAGAGATGAGTGGAGAGCCTGCGATGTCAGAGAGGGGGTTATTAATTAGTTTCGTCAGTAGAGTAAATGAAGCGGATATTCTGAGGTGTCCAGTCGAAAAGTTCTTCAGGACGGAAGAAACGGGCTACTTCGGCTTTGGCATCTTCCGGACTTGAGGAGGCATGGATTATGTTCTCCTGTCCGCTCATCGAGAAATCGCCGCGAATAGTTCCGGGAAGGGCTTCACGGCCGTTGGTGGCACCTGTCAGAAGGCGAACAACTCTGATAGCATCGTTGCCTTTAAGGCAGAGGGCTATAATAGGCGTTGCCATCATCGAGGCGAGGAGCTTGGGAAAGAACGGACGGTCAACAAGATGTGCATAGTGTTCGCGAAGTATTCGTTCGTCGAGTTGCATCATTTTTATACCTTCTATTATTAAACCTTTCTGCTGGAAGCGGGTGAGAATCTGGCCTACCAGGCCGCGCTCGATTGCCGAAGGCTTAAAGAGAATAAGTGTTCTTTCCATGACAAATAGAATTAAAGATTTTTTAGCATTTGTGATTTGCTGATGTTCAAAGGTAGTCACAATAAATTCCCCTGCCAAATTTTGCGCCTTTCCCGACGTCGATATCCTCTGATTTGTCAAAGAACGGTTTTGGTAAGTATCAGTAAATCAGAACTATATATGTATATGTAAAAATTGGTTAAATATTGTATTATTTTGTATTTGTGTAAAGTGCTGATTATGCGAATGTTAAATTGAAATAACATCTGTAACAAGTTTGTCAAATCAGGTCAAGTTTATGACTGTGATTATGATATCATGCTCCAGTCTACCGCTTTGTCAAACAAAGCATGCATCTCGTGGAGTAGAGCGGGATGAGCCGAGAGTGACGGGTCTTTGTCAAGCAGGGCGTCGGCTTCGTCACGGGCAAGCTGTATGAATCGGCCGTCGGTTGCGAGGTTGGCCAGGCGGAGGTCGAGGGCCATGCCGCTCTGCATGGTTCCTTCGAGGTCGCCCGGGCCGCGCAGTTTCAGGTCGGCTTCCGCTACAAGAAAACCGTCGGTGGTCGAGGTCATTATCGAAAGGCGTTTGCGCGTGTCGGCACTTATATTAGGCTTCGACATCAGTATGCAGTAGCTCTGTCCCTCGCCTCGGCCAACGCGTCCGCGCAGCTGATGAAGCTGCGACAGCCCGAAACGCTCTGCATTCTCG
>JAGAOW010000089.1 GCA_017889945.1 Muribaculaceae bacterium | reverse complement strand
CGGCCACCATGCCTGCCGAGGTCGACAAGATTGCCCGCCGCTTTATGAACGACCCTCTCGAGATTGTCATCGGCACTCGCAACGAAGGCACAGCCAACGTCCGACACATATATTATATGGTCAACGCCCGCGACAAATATCTCGCGCTCAAACGTGTCGCCGACAATTCCCCCGGCATCTACGCCATAGTATTCTGCCGCACACGCCGTGACACTCAGGAGATTGCCGACAAGCTCATTGCCGACGGCTACAACGCCGAGGCCCTTCACGGCGACCTCTCGCAGCAGCAGCGCGACATTGTCATGAAGAAATTCCGCGACGGCGTCGTCTCCCTCCTTGTCGCAACCGATGTCGCTGCCCGCGGTCTCGATGTCGACAATCTTACCCACGTCATCAACTATGGCCTCCCCGACGATGCCGCTGTCTACACCCACCGTTCGGGCCGTACGGGCCGCGCGGGCAAGACAGGCATTTCTATCGCCATTATCCACTCGCGCGAGAAAGGCCGCCTGCGCGAAATCGAGCGCATCATCGGCCATAAGTTCGAGCATAAGGATGTGCCTACGCCTGAGCATATTATCGAAAAACAGCTTTACAATCTCGCCGACCGTCTCGAGCGTGTCGAAGTCAACGACGAGGAGATTGGCAAGTATATGCCCGGCGTAAGCCGCAAACTCTCGTGGCTCGGCACAGACGATCTTCTCAAACGTGTTCTTTCGCTTGAATTCAACCGTCTGCTCGACTATTACAAGGATGCTCCGAAGATTGATTTCATTGATGAGAAGCCTAAGTGCGACAAGAAAAAGGATAAGGCCGACAATCAGCCTTCCGACCGCGACAAGGATCGCCGCACTGCCGAGCGGGGCATGGAGCGTGTCTATGTCAACGCAGGCAAGGCCGACGGTTTCTTCGCCGGCAACCTTATCGAACTGCTCAACCGCAATTCTACAGGCCCGCGTATCGATGTCGGCCGCATCGACCTGCTCCCCGACTATTCGCTCTTCGATGTCCGCAAGTCCGATGCCGCCCGTGCCGTAGGTGCGCTCAAGGGTGCTGACTTCTTCGGTCAGAGACTTTACAGCGAGATTGCCGACCCTCACAAGGATTATGCCGTTACCTCGGCTCGCGAGCGTTCGAAGTTCAAGGGCTCGCGCTCTAAAGGCTCTGACTCTTCTTATGGTGGCCGCAAACGCTCTAAGGGCGCTAAAAAGTCTAAGGCCGACGGTGGCGCTCCCGCTAAGTCGAAAAAACGTTCAAAAAAATTCTGATGAAACGGATTATCTCTCTGCTTATACTCGCGTTTTCGCTCTTCCCGATGGCTGCGCAGAAAGCCGCCGAAGTGCCGGCTGCGCCGACGGCCGCGACCTTCTTCTCTCGCGCGCCCTCCGATGTCGCCGCATGGATTTCGACCTACAGCCGCCTCGTTATGATTGACTATTTTGCCCATGGCTCTGATGTCAAGACCGAAGGTTCTCTCGGTCAGAAATCCGGTCTGTGCAGTCTCGACGATCGCAAGCTTGTTTGGCGCGACGATGATTCTGTGACCTCTGTCATTGCTGTCATTCCGGCTCAGCGCGCCGACACCTTGCTTGTGCTCATTCGCACAATCGCTTCGCCCGTTGCCGACAGTCGCGTTTCTTATTACGACAAGAATTGGAAGCCGCTGACTTCGGCTGCATATCCGCAGCCGGCTTTCAGCGACTGGCTGACCGATGCCGGCAAAAAGTCTCGCTCCGACATCGAAAGCCAACTGCCTTTCATGTTGGCCAGCGCCGATTTCGACCCTGCGACCGAGACGCTGACTTTCGTCAACACCGCCGAAGGCTTCTTCCCCGACGGTAAGAAGCCCGATTGTCTCGCACTCCTCAAAAAGCGTCTCAGCTATAAGTGGGACGGTCGCAAATTCATTCTCCTCAAAGATGAATGAGTCCCTTAGCCTTTCGCAGCTCAATGAGCGCATTGGCTTGGCTGTCGCCGCCGACGCCTGCTTGCGCGACGTGTGGGTTACTGCCGAGACCGGTGACCTGCGCATCAGCGGCGGCCACTGCTATCTCGAGCTTATAGAGAAAGACCCTGTTTCGGGTCGCCCTGTGGCGCGTCTGAGAGCCATCATCTGGGCCTCCAACTATCCTCGCATAAGCGCCGATTTTGTGACGGCAACAGGGCAGCAGCTTGCTTCCGACCTCAAAATCATGGTGCGCGTAAGCGTCAATTTCCATCCTGCCTTCGGACTCTCGGCAGTCATATCCGACATCAACCCCGAATTCACTTGCGGCGACCTCATCCGCCGTCGCAGGCAGATGATAGCCCGTCTCACTCAGGAAGGCATCATCGACATGAACCGCTCGCTGCCCTGGCCCGATGTGGCCTTGCGTGTGGCCGTCGTCTCGGCCCGTGGAGCGGCCGGCTATGGCGACTTCATTACCCATCTCTATGAAAATCCTCTCCGCCTCCGTTTCTCGACTCGTCTTTTTCCGGCCGTGATGCAGGGCGAAAGTGCGCCGCAGAGCATCATCGATGCGCTCGACCTCATTGCCGCCGAGATGGACGCTTTCGACTGTGTCGTCATCATCCGTGGCGGTGGCGCAACCGGCGACCTTTCGTCTTTCGAAAACTACGACCTTGCCGCCAACATCGCCCAGTTCCCTCTGCCTGTCATTGTCGGCATAGGCCACGAACGCGATGTGACCGTCCTCGACTATGTCGCCGCAGTCAGAGTGAAAACTCCTACCGCTGCGGCCGAATGGCTGATCGACCATAATTCGACCGCCCTCAACCGTGTACGCGACCTCGCATCCGATATTTTCAGGGCCGCATCCGATATTGTTAGTGGTGGGTTGCAACAACTTGCTTATTATCAGGGTATTATACCAACAATCGCCCTCGGCAATGTCAGCCGTGCGGCCTCCGCTCTCGACCCCGTCGTTCCCGACGCCATCCGTCACGCCGTCGAGGCCCTTGTCCGTCGTCACTCCGACCGCCTCGATGCCGACGACCGCCTGATTGCAGCCCTCTCGCCGCAGTCAGTCCTCCGCAGAGGCTATTCCATCTGCCGTGTCGACGGTCATGCCGTGACCGATGCCGCCGCTCTCAGTCCCGACGACATCATGACCGTGCAATTTGCCCGTGGCTCGGCAACATCAACTGTCAACAAAGTCAATAATTGAATAAGTAACTCTAATGCAACCCGTATCCGAACTAAACTATAATCAGGCACTTGCCGAACTCGAACAGATTCTCGCTCAGCTGCGCAGCGACGATTGCGACGTCGACCGCCTTACCGCTCTCACTGCTCGCGCCGTCGATCTCCTCAACCACTGCCGCTCACGCCTAACTGCCACCGACCTCGAACTCCGCACCATCCTCCGCAACCTCTCTCAGGAATAACCGGTAAATGGCCTTGCCGCACCCGGCTCTTCGTTATCCTATGAGGGCTGCAAGCAATCGACTTGTCGTCAGTGACATCAAAAATTCTCGGCGTCTCCTTCCAAGGTTTGTGCAAAGTGACGATTTTTGTGTCATACACTCAAATATGGCGTCTGTTGACTATACACAAACCCGGCTTAATGAGATTCTTTGAGACAGAGCGCTTAGTTCATGGATATTTAGTAACTTCGCATTAAATATGGCAATGGAAAGGACAAATAAATCGAAATACTATCTCTTCATTGACGAGTGCGGAGACCACAATCTTGCAAAGTATGACCCTGGATTCCCCGTATTCACTTTGTGCGGCATTCTTGTGTCCCGGCAGAATCTCAATGCGCTGAATAAGGCTTTTGAGGAACTGAAAATGGAGATATTTAGCACAAAGGATGTCGTTATCCATTCAGTTGACGTCCGTAAATGGAGAGGCCCTTTCTCAGTTCTTGCAGACGAGGCGCTAAGAGTGAGATTCCTTGAAGGCATCGAGAAGATTCTGAGCCGGAGTGGCGCATATGTCATTGTAAGCTGCACGATTTTAAAAGAGCAGCTTAGCAAATTCTGTGTTCGAGGCGAGGAAGACGATGTTTATGGTTTGTCTCTGTCTTATCTGATTGAGAGAAGCATTTTCTGCGTTGATAATGAAATTAAAGATGGTGTGCTACCGGAAATTTCCATTGTTGTGGAACGACGAGGTAAGAAAGAAGATAACAAACTACTCAACTATTACAACGGTCTGCGTAATCGTGGCACAAAATGGGTGGCACCCGATCGATTAAGGGCAAGAATTAGAGATTTTGGTTTCAATAACAAGAAAGGCAACATCATCGGATTGCAGATAGCGGACTTGATAGCATACCCTGTTACTATCCACTTGCTTCACCCCGAAAGGCATAATCCATCATACGAAGCTGTGAAGCACAATATTTTCCAAGACAACGGAGTGTTGTTGGGGCAGAAAGTAATACCGCATTAAATAAAAAAGAGCGGCCTTGCGACTGCTCTTTCCGACCGGGCAAAACCGATCCCTAAAATCGTTGCTTACGCACTCGAAGTATTTCTTTCAAGGGGAAACTACCCTTTATGTATGCAAAGATAATAAATATTTTTGGATACCACAAAATTTTAACACCTCATTCCATCAAAAAGTTTTTATTCACTGCTATTTGGCTTTGCCTCACCCGGCTTTTGATGCGGATTTGCTTTTCTCATCGGTTTTTCGTATCTTTGCGCGATTTTATATAGAAGATAAAAATATATTAAACGCATTTATGAATCCAATTAAGAAAACCATCGAACTGGCTGACGGTCGCACGATAACCCTCGAGACCGGCAAACTTGCCAAACAAGCCGATGGAGCGGTTGAGCTGCGCATGGGCAACACTATGCTCCTTGCGACAGTTGTGTCGGCTAAAGAAGCCGGCGAAGGGGTCGATTTCATGCCCCTCCAAGTTGAGTACAAAGAGAAATTTTCTTCTGCCGGACGTTTCCCCGGCGGTTTCCTCAAACGCGAAGGACGCGCAAGCGACTATGAAATCCTCACTGCTCGCCTCGTTGACCGCGTTCTCCGTCCGCTGTTCCCCGACAACTACCATGCAGACACATTCGTCAACATCACAATGTATTCAAGCGACGGTGTCGACATGCCCGACGCTCTCGCCGGCCTCGCTGCTTCGGCTGCAATTGCTGTAAGCGACATTCCTTTCAACGGCCCAATTTCTGAGGTCCGCGTCGCCCGCATCGACGGTCAGTTTGTGATTAACCCGACATTCGAACAACTCGAAAAAGCCGACCTCGAACTCATGGTCGGTGCGACATACGACAACATCATGATGGTCGAAGGCGAAATGAACGAAGTTTCTGAAGCCGACCTCCTTGCTGCTCTCAAAGCCGCTCACGAAGCTATCAAAGAGCAGTGCAAGGCGCAGATCGAACTTGCCGAACTCGCCGGTAAGACCGTCAAACGCGAATATTGTCACGAAGTCAACGACGAAGAGCTCCGCGCCGACGTCAAAGCTCAATGCTACGACAAGGCTTACGCTATCGCAAAAGCCGGCAGCGCCGACAAACATTGGCGTCAGGACAGCTTCGACGCTATCTGCAACGAATACATCGAATCTCTGCCCGAAGAAGTCCGCGAAGAAAAAGCTCCTCTGGTCAAACGCTACTATCACGACGTTGAGAAAGAAGCCGTACGCCGCTGCATCCTCGACGAAGGCATCCGTCTCGACGGACGTAAGACAACCGATATCCGCCCCATCTGGTGCGAAGTCGACTACCTCCCCGGACCTCACGGATCGGCTATCTTCACTCGCGGCGAGACTCAGTCGCTCTCTACAGTCACTCTCGGCACAAAACTCGACGAGAAGATTCTCGACGACGTCCTCAATCAGGGTCGCGAGCGCTTCCTCCTCCACTACAACTTCCCTCCCTTCTCGACAGGCGAAGCCAAGGCTGTCCGCGGCGTAGGCCGTCGTGAAATCGGCCACGGCAACCTTGCCCACCGTGCCCTCAAGCGCATGTTCCCCGACGATTTCCCCTATGTTTGCCGCGTTGTCAGCGACATCCTCGAGTCTAACGGCTCTTCTTCTATGGCCACAGTCTGCGCAGGCACACTTGCCCTGCTCGACGCCGGCGTCAAGATGAAGAAACCCGTCAGCGGCATCGCAATGGGTCTTATCACTGATACCGAAAGCCCCAAATACGCTATCCTCAGCGATATCCTCGGCGACGAAGACCACCTCGGCGACATGGACTTCAAAGTTACAGGTACTGTCGACGGCATCACTGCCACTCAGATGGATATCAAGTGCGATGGTCTCAGCTACGAAATCCTCGAAAAAGCCCTTATGCAGGCTCGCGAAGGTCGTCTCCACATCCTCAACATCATCAACCAGACCATTCCCGCTCCCCGCGAAGACTACAAGCCCCACGGTCCCCGCATTGTCACTATGACTATTCCTAAGGAACTTATCGGTGCTGTAATCGGCCCGGGCGGAAAGATTATCCAGGGCATTCAGGAAGTCAGCGGCGCTACAGTCTCTATCGACGAAATCGACGAAGAAGGCTACATCGAAGTCGCTGCCGCCAACAAGGCTGCTATCGACAAGGCTCTCGAAATGATCAACGCCATCGTCGAACTCCCCGAAGAAGGCAAGACCTACAAAGGCAAAGTCGTCAACATCATGGACTTCGGTGCTTTCGTTCAGTTCATGCCTAACCGCGACGGCCTCCTCCACATCTCCGAAATCTCATGGAATCGCCTCGAGAACATGGAAGCTTCAGGTCTCAAAGAAGGCGACGAAGTCGAAGTCAAGCTCATCGAAATCGACAAGAAGACCGGCAAATACCGTCTGTCGATGCGTGCCCTTCTTTCCAAACCCGAAGGTTGGGTAGAACCTCAGCGCGCGCCCCGTTCCGAACGTGGCCCTCGTCGCGAAGGCGATCGTCCCCGTCGTGACGGCGACCGCGGACCTCGCCGCGATGTTGGCCGTCCACGCCGCGACAGCGAATCTCACGGCGAAGGCGACAACCGCTAATAATCCCCGCACATAAGTTCCTCCGCTCCGCGGAGTGAACAACATCCTATAAGCTGCACTCCAAAAGTCATCCGACCTTTGGAGTGCATTTTTTTGTCCATGCCATTTATGGTTCTGAAATATGGATATATTTCAGGAGACTATTTTTTGTCCGTGCTATTCATTCGAAACAACAATATCAATAAGTCTATCGTTTAACATTATTTAAGAAATAGGGGGGGTGTGAACTAATGTATATATTTGCAAAATGTAAAATTTTAATAAATCCCAATCATGAAAAGAATCAAATTGGCACTCGCCGCATTGGCCATTACAGCTTTGATCGTGTCGGCTCAGGATTACAACAGGGTAGGCCTGTCGTACAACAACACTCATTTCGGTGCAACATGGAGTAATCATGTCAGCGACGACAATATGTCGCTCAACGGCATCGGAATTGATTATATCCATGGCTTCTCTCTTTCCGAATCGACTCCGCTCTATTTTGAGACTGGCGCAAAATTGAATTTCGGCTTTAAAGATGAATCTGTGAAAGTCGGAGGAGAAAAACTCAGTGCCAAATTAAACATTTATACCATAAATGTGCCGGCTAATCTGGCATACAAATTCTCGATAACCGACGACTTTTCAATCACACCTTATTTAGGTCTGAACTTCAAGCTCCACCTTTCAGGCACTCTCAAAGCAACCTACAAGAATGGAGGTACTAAAGTCGAAGAGAAGGCCAACATATTCAGCAAAGACGAAATCGATCCCACATGGAAACGTTTTCAGATGGGTTGGCATATCGGCGTCGGCTTCCAATATAATCCTGTCTACTTCGGCGTAAGCTGGGGCACAGACTTCTTGAAACCCGTCGAAGACTACCGCTCAAGCGACCTCTCGATAGCCTTAGGCTACTGCTTCTAATCCACAATCCAGTCGTTTGAAGTCTTAATAGACTTCCACCCACAAAAAAATTCAAGGCCGGTTCGAATTCACGAATCGGCTTTTTTTCGACCAAAGGCAATACGATATCGAATTACTCTGATTTTACATCATTCGAGTTCGATATCCTTCGGACCGTATAATTCGGTCGCAACAATAACGCTAACGTAAGAGCCTGTTTATTACTTATTGTCGAATCGAACAGGCTCAAAAAAAGGCTCAAAACCAGACTCAAAAACAGATCATAAAAAAGGTCAAAAGCAGGTCATAAAATAGGTCAAAAACAGGTCATAAAAAAGGCGGTGTGTCGGGTTGACACACCGCCTTGCTATAGCAGTTGGGATTTGGCTGTTTAGTCGGCGAATTTGGCTTTGATAAATTCGCGGTTGAGACGGGCGATGTTGCTCAGAGGAATGTTCTTCGGGCATTCGGCTGCGCATGCGCCGGTGTTGGTGCAGTTGCCGAAGCCGAGTTCGTCCATTTTCTTTACCATGGCGCGGGCGCGGCGTTTGCGTTCTACCTGGCCCTGGGGCAGCAGAGCAAACTGGCTGACCTTGGCAGAGACGAAGAGCATGGCTGAACCGTTCTTGCAGGCAGCGACACAAGCGCCGCAGCCGATACAGGTGGCTGAGTCCATAGCTACGTCGGCGATTTCCTTCGAGATGGGGGTGTCGTTGGCGTCGGGTGCACCGCCGCAGTTAAACGACACATAGCCGCCGGCCTGCTGTATCTGGTCGAATGCGTTGCGGTTGACCATCAGGTCGCGGATTACCGGGAACGCTGCCGAGCGCCACGGTTCGATTGTGATGGTGTCGCCGTCGTTGAACTTGCGCATATGGAGCTGGCAGGTTGTGATGCCCTGTACCGGTCCGTGGGGATGACCGTTGATATAGAGCGAGCACATGCCGCAGATGCCTTCGCGACAGTCGTTGTCGAAGACCACAGGCTCCTGATTCTGTTCGACGAGCTG
>JAGAOW010000088.1 GCA_017889945.1 Muribaculaceae bacterium | reverse complement strand
ACCGGCACGTCACGGCGCTGGCGACGGCCGCCGATGGTCATGATCATCTGTGTCATCGGGGTGAACACCTCCAGCCCGGCCGCAGCCAGGTCGTGTATGGCAAGCGAATTGGAGTTCAGGCGCTTCAGATCGCGCATCACGAACCACTGCTTTTCGTGAGACTCCATCTGTGACTTTTGAGACATACAGTCAATACTCCAAATCCTGCTCAAACTTTGAATATACCGAAGTTCAAGTAGTTACGAGCTTCATCCAAAAAGAAAGAGGCTTTTCTGTCAGTCGATTTTCCTCTTTTTGCTGCTATTGTTCTGTTCATCGAGTCCTGCTGTCCTCGTGCAACCAAATATCAGTTTCTTCGGGAGAGACTGATATTTATCGGAGTGTCGCTGAGACTCAGCTTTCAACGGTAAAATGCGACCGAAATATTGCTGAACATTTGTTTGGCGAATAGGCTATTGATTACGTGATTTCGGACGCGCTTATGAATTTTTATCCCTATAATCGCCGTTATTTCCAATAAATTGAATATCTTTGCAGTCACAAATATCAGTCTCTCCCGAAGAAACTTGCGTTTTCGCAAAACATTTTCCCCGATCACACTTCATCAGGTCCACGGCTGTCCATCATGCGGATAATGTCGCTGTTGGCCTTGTCGACCGACGACGTGTCGAGCGACTGCAGGTAGATGACGGTAGTCTTTTCCGAATCGTGCCCCATGGCCTTGCTGATGGTAGAGAGCGACACGTGATTAGCCTGAGCGATGCTGGCCCACGCGTGACGGGCCACATAGAGCGTCAGCTTGGTGTCGAGGCCGAGCATGGCGCCCACCTTCTGGATGTTTCGGTTTATGCGAAAATAGGCGTTCGCATACTGCTGCTCGGCGTTGCTTGTCTCGCCCGTTATGATAGGCAGCAGGAACGCGTTGTCGCTCTTTCCAAAACTGTCGATAATCTTGCGCGTCTCGGGCTCAATCCTCACAACGAGCTGCTGTCGCGTCTTGCGACGCGAATAAGTGATCACACCGTTGTGAAGATCGCTTTTCTTCAGGAAGGCGATGTCGACAAACGACATACCGCGAGTGGAGAACGCAAACATGAAAACCTTGCGGGCGAAATCGAGCGACGGATGTCCGGTGAGCTCGACGTCGCGTATCATACGGATGGCATCAAGACTCACGGCTCTCTTGACCGTCTTGTCTACCCCCATGTAGACGTGTTTGAAAGGATTGCGGGGCACGTCGTAGTCCTGTTCGGCAGCGCGGTTGACGATGGCACGCAGATTGCGCATATAGAATGAGGAGGAGTTGCGGCACAGACCGCGCTTCATCAGGAACTCCTCGAAGCCGAGAATGAATGTAGAGGTCAAATCAGGCCATGCCACCTCCCTCCCCTCAGTGTAGCGAAGCAGACTATTGAGAGTGACCTCAAATCGCTTTACCGTGGCCATCTTGCTGATTCTTTTCATATCCTCGATCAACCGGCGCGTAAATGATACCAGTCCCTTCACGGCCGTCGGGCTATTGTAGGCCATTGCGACATCCTGTGCCGAATAAGGGGCGCTGTTGCGGTCGAAATCAGAGATAATAGCCAGCAATTTCTTTCGGCATGCGTTGAGCGACTCCATTACCGAAGCCAGATATTTTTGACGCTCGAGACACGCGCCGGGCGGTATTATGACCAGCTCATCGTGGTCATCCCATTCATCATCGCCGACGTGCAGCGAAGTGTATATCTGTCTGACCTGACGCTGATGCATTATCTGAAAGAAAACAGTGCCTACATTGCCCTTAACCGATGAAGGGCGGCGTTTAAGCTTTATCGTTGCCATATTCTACTGATACTCCGATTGTTTAGATACAATAAAGAGCCACAGCCGCATCGGCCGTGCTCGCAGAGTAAAGTTAAAAATATTGGCTAACAGAAAGAGCAGATAGTTCTTAAGAGTGATGGAAGCTGAGATTAAGAAAAAGGGGGTACGGGAGATTGTAACGAAAGGGATACAAAAAGGGGAACCCCGGGATGGGCCTTGTGAGGCTTGTCTCGGGGTTCTCGCTGTTGATAGGGGGCGGTTACCTACTCTCCCACTTTCGCAGTACCATCGGCGTGGT
>JAGAOW010000004.1 GCA_017889945.1 Muribaculaceae bacterium | reverse complement strand
GGTTACGGCCGCAACTACCTGATTCCCCAGGGTAAAGCCGTCATCGCTACTCCCGCAGCTCTTAAAGTGCTCGCCGAAGACCAGCGTCAGCGCGCTCACAAACTCGCCAAAATCAAAGCCGACGCCGAAGCAGCTGCTGCAGCTCTTCAGGGTGTTTCGCTTACAATCGGCGCTAAAACAAGTGCTACAGGCACAATCTACGGTTCGGTTAATGCCATCCAGATTGCCGAAGCTCTCGAAAAACTCGGTCACAATGTCGACCGTCGCCTTATCGTTGTCGATGAAACCATCAAAGAAGTCGGCAAATACAGCGCGACCATCAACTTCCACAAAGAAGTGTCAGTCGAAGTTCCCTTCGAAGTTGTTGCCGAATAATTTTTCCGCAAACACATCAAAAAAACAGGTCTGCAACTGCAGACCTGTTTTTTTGATTCAAATATGTCAGACCGATAATCGGTCCGACTGACTGTCAAGCCGATTAAGCGAGAGAGATGATAAGCTCCTTCTCGTCTTCAGGGTCGGGTGCGATAACAATTTTGTCCTCGCGTGCCAACCAGCCCAAAGCGGCATAAACTTCTTTATCTTTAAGCTTGGTAATTTTCTTTATCTGTTTGATGCCAAGCGCATCTGCTCCGTTGAGTGCGACCCAAACGCTTCCTGCGTTGGTTCCGATTGTTTCAATGTTCATAATGTTTCTTTTTATTGAAATTGTTAGACATTTGTAATACTATGTATGGTTGACTTAGTCATTTTGACTGCAAACGTATCTATAATTTTGCAAATATTTTTCATGTTTTATTAACAATTTTGCAAACTCTTTGTTCATTCGGCTGCAAACGTCTGATGAACAAGCTTATAGCATTGCGGACGATTTTGCAAGATTTTAGGCGCCGGAGGGCTGCGTTTGACGCGATTTTTGTAATTTTACGCTATCGTTAACATCATAGTTGTTACTAATACGTTTTTAAATATAAGCGCTGAAAAATAAATCTACACTTTCGCCCTGAACAATATGCAAGGAACTGTCATCCGCAACACCGGCTCACACTATGTCGTCGAAACCGACGGCGACCATCGTGAGATAAACTGTAAGATCAAAGGTAATTTCCGAATCAAGGGCATACGCACGACCAATCCGGTCGCCGTAGGCGATGTCGTCACAGTCGGCGAACAGGGCGCCGATGGAACTGCTTATATAACCGCAATCGCGCCGCGCAAGAATTATATCATCCGCCGCGCGAGCAATCTGTCGAAAGAGGCACATATCATCGCCGCCAACATCGATCAGGCATTGCTCGTGGTGTCGCTCGTCGAGCCGCCTACCTCGACGACCTTTATCGACCGTTTCCTTGCCACGGCCGAAGCCTATGCCGTGCCGGCCATCATCGCCATTAACAAAATCGACCATATCACAGAAGACGAAGACCGCCAACTGCTCGACGCCGTAAAATATCTCTATGAGTCAATCGGCTACCGTGTGGTCTGTGTGTCAGCGCGAGCCGGCGAAGGGCTCGACGAGTTGCGCGGAGTGTTGCGCGACAAGGTTACACTCTTCTCGGGTAACTCGGGAGTCGGCAAGTCGTCGCTAATCAACGACCTGATTCCGGGTCTGGACCTGCGCACGGCAGAAATTTCGGCCGCGCACGGAGTCGGAATGCACACCACAACTTTCTCGGAGATGTTCCATCTGTCGGGCGGGGGCGAAATTATCGACACACCGGGAGTACGCGGTTTCGGCACGGTCGACTTCGACCGCTATGAGGTGGCGCATTTCTTCCCGGAGATATTCAAG
>JAGAOW010000087.1 GCA_017889945.1 Muribaculaceae bacterium | reverse complement strand
TCGGACGAGAAGTCTATATAATATAATGTGGAATTGGGTTTGTTGACGACGACTGGCGAGACTGTGCGACGGATGTCGGCGACTTCTCCTGCTGCCGAAATGATAACTGTGCCGGGAGCGTAGACCTTGCTGCCGTCGGGATATTTCTGAGTCATCGAAAGGCTGTCCTTACCGGTCGGAATGTTGATGCCGAGAGCGCATGCAAAATCGCTGCATGACTCGACGGCCTTGTAGAGCGACGCGTCTTCGCCGGGATTGTTGCAGGGCCACATCCAGTTGGCGCTGAGAGAAACAGATTTCAGTCCGTTCTTGAGGTTTGCGCCGACGATGTTGGTAAGAGCTTCGGCAACAGCTATTTTAGAACCGGCGGCGGAATCGGCGAGAGCAACCTGCGGAGCATGACCGATTGAGGTCGCGATGCCTGCCTTGCCGACATAGTCGAGGGCGACGACACCGCAGTCGCTCAGCGGGAGCTGAATTTCGCCCTGGCACTGCTGACGGGCGATGCGGCCTGTAACCGAGCGGTCGACTTTGTTCGTGAGCCAGTCTTTGCAAGCGACGGCTTCGAGCGAAAGCACGTCGGAAATATATTGTTCGAGTTTTGACGAGTCGGTCTTGACAGGCGAATGTTTCTGCTCGACGGTCGAGTCGGTCATAACAGTTTTGGGCGAATTGCCAAACATGTCGGCCATAGCGAGGTCAATAGGCTTGGTGGAGTCGGGCGCTACAAAAGTGAAGCGGTCGTCGCCGGTAGTCTCGCCGACGACATACATCGGGGCACGTTCGCGCTGCGCAATCTGCTCGACACGGGGAATGTCGTCGGCAGCGATGACGAAGCCCATGCGTTCCTGACTTTCATTGCCGACAATTTCTTTATAGGAAAGAGTGGGGTCTCCGACAGGCAGGGCGGAGATGTCGATGCGGCCGCCCGTGGCCTCGACAAGTTCGGAAAGCGCGTTGAGATGGCCTCCCGCACCGTGGTCGTGGACCGAAACGATGGGGTTGTTTTCGCTCTCGGCTAACGCACGGATGA
The DNA here is from genome assembly GCA_017889945.1 of Muribaculaceae bacterium. GTDB lineage: Bacteria > Bacteroidota > Bacteroidia > Bacteroidales > Muribaculaceae > CAG-873. Next base: position 1,841 of record JAGAOW010000087.1, on the reverse strand, counting down.
CGTTCGACACACGTTTCTGCATCTCGGGATTGGCACGCTGAACGGCGTTCAGCTCAATCGAATTGCCATACTGGCCGGTAGCGACAGACGAAACGGCGCCGCCGCCCATGCCGATGCGGTAGTTGTCGCCACCACTGATGACGACTTTCTGTCCGGGCTCGGGTGTGCCTTTGATGGCGTCTTTCTTTGCAGCGAAACCGACACCGCCTGCAAGCATGATGACTTTGTCGTAGGCATAGAATTTATCGTTTTCGTTGTGTTCGAATGTCAGCAGAGAGCCGCAGATGAGGGGCTGGCCGAATTTGTTGCCGAAATCGGAAGCGCCGTTAGAAGCTTTTATGAGAATTTCAGACGGGGTCTGATAGAGCCATGCGCGGGGGTCGAAAAGTTTTTCCCAACGGCGCTCGCTGTCGATGCGCGGATAGGATGTCATATAGACAGCTGTTCCGGCAATCGGAAGGCTGGCTTTGCCACCGCCGAGACGGTCGCGGATTTCGCCGCCTGTGCCTGTAGCCGCACCGTTGAAAGGCTCGACCGTGGTCGGGAAGTTATGGGTTTCGGCTTTGAGCGAAATCACGGTCGGGATGTCGCGCTGCGTAAAGTAGTCGGGGCGCTCGGGATTCTCGGGATAGAACTGCGAGACGACCGGGCCTTTGACGAAGGCCACATTATCTTTATAAGCAGATACAAGTCCGTTGGGATTGACCTGCGAAGTCTTTTTAATGAGTTTGAAGAGCGAAAGCTCTTTTTCTTTGCCGTCGATGACGAAAGTGCCGTTGAAAATCTTGTGGCGGCAGTGCTCGGAGTTGACCTGCGAGAAGCCGAACACCTCGCTGTCGGTCAGCTTGCGTCCGAGTTTTTCGGAAAGCTTGCGGAGATAATCTTCCTCGTCCTTGCTCAGCGCGAGACCTTCGGCTTTGTTATATTCGGTAATGTCGTCGATATATTTGACGGGTTCGGGTTTGCGGTCGACAGAGAAGAGGCGTGCGCCAAGACCGTCGTAGCTACGCTGCAGCATCGGGTCGAAGACGGGATTCTCAGCATCGACACGCTTGAATTCCTCAATACGCAAAATGCCGTCAAGACCCATATTCTGTGTAATCTCTACGGCATTTGTACTCCACGGTGTGATCATTTCTTTTCTCGGACCGACAAATCTGCCTTTAATTCGGGTTGAGGCCAAGGGCTTTGCGCCGTCGAGCAGCCATGTCAGCCGCTCGGTTTCCCGGTCTGAAAATTTGTGGTCGGTCTCGATGGCATAAAAAGTGTCTATGCCTTTTTTGAAGAAAACTACCATATCTTTTTAGCGATAATGTATTGGAGGAAATTAATTATTTGTTGCGGTGCAAAGATACGATTTTTTTCGGGATTGACACATTTTAACCGAGCGATTCGGATTTCTTTTTATAGAATTTTGTTTTATAAATTGAATAATAAAATTTTTAATGTTAATTTTGCGCTCGATTTAACGCATAATAAATATTAACAACCATAAATAGACTTCTAATGAAGATTACATTCGAAAAAATCGACGATTGCAACGGCAAACTGATAGTCAATGTCGAAGAAGCCGACTATGCGGCCAAAGTCGATGAGGAACTCAAAAAAATTGGTAAAACTCATAATATTCCCGGTTTCCGCAAGGGCCATATCAGCATCGCCCAGCTCCGCACTCGCTTCGGCAAACAGGTTAAGAGCGACGTTCTCAACAATGTCGTTTACGAAGCAGCCGTGAAGTATATCGTTGACAACAAAATCAACATCCTCGGCCAGCCCATGGCTTCAGAAATGACCGAAATCAACCTCGCCGACAAGGATTATACATTTACATATGACCTCGG
>JAGAOW010000086.1 GCA_017889945.1 Muribaculaceae bacterium | reverse complement strand
TCATCATCGGCTTCCAGGTGCGTCCGTCGTTGGCAGCCCGCCGTGCAGCCGAGCGCGAAGGTGTTCAGATACGTCTCTACTCGGTCATCTATCAGGCTATCGAAGAAGTCAAAGACGCTATGGCCGGCATGCTTGCTCCCGAAATAAAGGAGGAAATCACGGGCACTGCCGAAGTCATGGAGACCTTCCACATCTCAAAGGTCGGCACTATCGCCGGCGCTGTCGTCCGCGAAGGCAAAATCAAGCGAGGCAACAAAGTGCGCCTCATCCGCGACGGCATCGTGCGCTACACCGGCGACCTCGGTTCGCTCAAGCGCTTCAAGGATGACGTCAAGGAAGTTACTTCCGGCTACGATTGCGGTCTGTCGATTGCAGGCTACAACGACATCAAGGTCGGCGACCTCGTCGAAGGCTTTGAAGAAGTTGAAGTCAACCGCACTCTCTGATGACCCGCATACATATAAATATCGGTTCGAACAAAGGCGACCGCGCTGCTCTCATCGAGCGCGCGGTCGCACTTATTGCATATCGTCTCGACCCCGCCGCACTTGCCCAAATCAGGCTTGCTCCGCTGGTCGAAAGTGCCCCATGGGGTTTTGATCCGCCCAATCCTTTTCTCAATCTCGGCATGACGGTCGACCTGCCGGCCGACATTGTCGACCCACACCGCCTGCTGAGCGAGCTGCAAGCGGTAGAGCGCGAGATTTCAGCCGCTTCCCATCGCGATTCGTCGGGTGCGTATGTCGATCGTGAGATTGACATTGACCTGATTGCCGTAGGCTCTATGGTTGTCGATGACGAATTACTTACCTTGCCCCACCCCCGCATGCACCTGCGGCCATTCGTGTTGAAGCCTGTGGCTGAGCTCGACCCTGACTGGACTCATCCCCTCACAAGGCTTACCGCGGCCGAAATGCTCAACTCATCCGGCGATAATAAATGCTAAAACAACTCGCTGACCACGGCGAGCGAATTTAGCGGCGTCAGCTTGCAGAAGTGCATGTCGTAGTAGCGCAGTATGCCCTCGAGCATGCGTCGCCGCGCTTCGCGCGTCAGTTTCAGCCGCTCTATGTTTTCACAGGACATGCGGCTAAGAATTCTGACGGCCTTGCCCTCTTCGGTCAGCAGAGATTGGCCGGTGGTCGGCGTTGTCTGCGTCCATCGCGCCGCTTCGAGGTCAAACAGCGCCCCGCTGCTCCAATGCGACATGTCAGGCTCTATGCCGAGGGCTGTTGTCAGCCTGTAGAGAGCCCACAGCGGGAAATTGGCCACGCCCCTGCTTCCGGCCGCGTCGAGCGCCGAAACTGTGTCGAAAACCGTCAGCGAAAGAGCGTCGTCGCGTTGGCTCGCACGAAGCAATTTTTCGAATACCTCGGCCAAAAACAGCGCCACAGCCAGTTTGGCAGGGTCGCTGATGGTCCGCATGCCGATTTTCATCGGCTTGATATCCTTGATGAAGCTGATTTCCCGCCCCGGTTTGATGTCGCAGATGCCCTCAAACGCCGCAAGCGGCATTGTCAGCGCCCGGCGGCGGTTGGCCTCTCTGCCGTTTCCGGATGGCATGGCAAACGACATGTAGCCGCGTTCTGCGGTCCATGCCGACAATATCGAGCGATTATCGCTGTAGCGCACTGTCCGTAGTGCTATGCAGTGGAGGGCCTGTTGCATTGGATTTTGGCAAAAATCGATAGTAAAATTACTAAAAAAATCTTAAATCAACTGTCTTTTAAGCCGTTTTTTTGCCCAGTTTCGAAAAAGTCTCTATATTTGCACTCGCTTTTAGAAGCTGACGGCCCATTCGTCTATCGGCTAGGACGCAAGATTTTCATTCTTGAAAGAGGAGTTCGATTCTCCTATGGGCTACTAATTAGAAAATTAACGACAAAGAATTTAGAATTAAAATGGCAAACCATAAGTCATCAATCAAAAGAATCCGTCAGACAGAGTCTCGTCGTCTCCGCAACCGCTATTACGCTAAAACAGCTCGCAACGCTGTCCGCAACCTGCGTAAGATGACCGACAAGGCTGAAGCTGAATCGAAGTTCCGTGTAATTGGTGCAATGCTTGACCGTCTCGCAGCTAAAAAAGCTATCTCTAAGAACAAAGCTGCAAACCTCAAGAGCAAGCTTGCCCACACTATCGCTAAATTAGCCTAAGCGGATACTTTTTTAAGCTATTCCGGCCCATTCGTCTATCGGCTAGGACGCAAGATTTTCATTCTTGAAAGAGGAGTTCGATTCTCCTATGGGCTACCTTAGACCTCGCCTTTTTTAAGCTGAGGTCTTTTTTGTTTTGGCGTTTATTCCAAGTTTTATTAATTTTGTTAGTTACATGCTACTAACAATTACTACCATATGAAAACTATAAATTTTGCAGAAACGCCGTCGCTTGTAAGTCAGTATCTTATGGAGATGCGCAGCATCGACATCCAGTGCGACCCGCTCCGTTTCCGACGCAATCTCGAACGTCTCGGAGAGATCATGGCCTATGAAATCAGCAAGACGCTCGACTACAATACCGTTCAGATTCAGACTCCCCTCGCCAAGGCAGATTGCAAGGTCATTGCCGACGACATTGTGCTCGCCACTATCTTCCGCGCAGGCATTCCCTTCCATCAGGGCTTCCTCGCTTATTTCGACTGCGCCCAGAATGCCTTCGTTTCCGCTTACCGCAAATATAAGGAGAAAGAGAATTTCGATGTCTGCATCGAGTATCTCGCTTCGCCCAATCTCGACGGCAAAACCCTTGTGCTCGTCGACCCTATGCTCGCCACAGGCGCGTCTATGGAGCTGAGCTACCGCGCATTGCTGACCAAAGGCACTCCCGCCAAAGTCCATATCGCCTCTGTCATCGCTTCTAAAAAGGCTGTCGACTATCTCAACGGCGTTCTCCCCGACGACGCCACTCTCTGGGTTGGAGTCATCGACGACGAGATTAACGCCCACAGCTATATCGTGCCCGGTCTCGGCGACGCCGGCGACCTCGCTTACGGTGTGAAGGAATAATCCCGACTGCGATGGCCGGAATCGGGAGTCTTGTCAAGGATACGGCCGTCTACGGCCTGAGTTCTATAGTCGGACGCTTTCTCAACTGGTGTCTTGTGCCGCTCTACACCAATGTGTTTGCGGCGCAGGAATATGGTGTCGTTACCTTTGTCTACTCTGTTGTGGCGCTGGCCATGATTGTGCTGACCTACGGCATGGAGACAGGCTTTTTCCGCTTCGCCAACCACAACCGCTGGCGCGATCCGATGGAAGTGTACTCGACAGCCCTGATTTCGCTTGCCGTATCATCAACGGCCTTCGTGCTTCTTACCTCGGCCTTTATCGCACCTGTGAGCGGATGGATGAACTGCGCCAGCCATCAGTCATATGTGCTCATCATGGCGGCCTGTGTCGCCATCGACGCCTTCCTTGCCCTTCCCTTCAGCTATCTGCGCTTCCGCAGCCGCCCCATGCGTTTTGCAACGCTCAAGCTCATAAATATCGGCCTTAACATCGCCCTCAACCTCTTTTTCATCCTCCTCTGCCCGTGGCTGATGAAAGTCGCGCCCGGCGCTGTTGCGTGGTTCTATGACCCCGATTTCGGCATTGGCTATATATTCCTTGCCAATCTGATTGCTTCCGTCGTCAGTCTGTTGCTGATGTTGCCCGAGCTTAGGGGCTTCGCCTGGCGCTTCAACGGCCGTCTGTGGCGCGAGATGATTGTCTACTCCGCTCCTCTGCTTGTGCTCGGCGCTGCCGGTATCATGAATCAGACTATCGACAAAATCCTTCTGCCCGAGCTTGTCGCCGACAAGTTCGACGCCATGGTTCAGCTCGGCATCTACGGAGCAAACTACAAGATTGCAATCGTCATGGTCATGTTCATCCAGGCCTTCCGTTTCGCCTACGAGCCCTTTATCTTCTCTCAGGCCAAGGAGCGCGGAGAGAGCAAAAATAAGGCTTACAGCGACGCCATGAAGTATTTCGTCCTCTTTGTCCTGCTGCTATTTATGGGCGTGATGTTCTATATCGACATCTTGAAATACTTCATCTCGCCTGCCTATTTCAGCGGTCTCAAGATTGTGCCTCTGATCATGCTTGCCGAGCTGTTTTTCGGCATCTTCTTCAACCTTTCGCTGTGGTATAAGCTCAGCGACAAAACCGTCTGGGGCATGTGGTTCTCGCTTTTCGGTCTGGCCGTCACTGTTGCCGTCAACGTCGCCCTTGTTCCGCGCATCGGCTATATGGGCTGTGCGGTGGCCGCCCTTTGCAGCTATGGTCTGATGATGCTTGCGAGCTTCTTCATCGGGCAGAAAAAATATCCGATTAAATATGAGACCGGGCGTATACTCAGCTACTTTGCCATTGCGGCCGTGCTCTACGCGGCCGGCATGTACATGCTGCCCGAAAATCAGCTTGTGCGCTATATAGTCAGATTCTTCATCCTCTCCGGTTTCGTGCTGATTGTCATTCGCCGCGAATCCCTGTCGCTCGGACATGCGTTTAAATCCCTCTTACGACGTTAGCCTATGAAAGTGACGATTGTCAATCACAGCGATGTTGTCGGCGGGGCGTCTATGGTCAGTCTGCGTCTGATGGAGGCCCTGCAGGCCGAGGGCGTCGATGCGCGTATGCTCGTCATGAAGCAGTCAGGCCCGAAGAGAGCTGATATTGCTGAAGTCGGAACTCCGCTTCGCAAAAAACTCTGTTTCCTCCGCGAGCATCTTCATATTTTCCTCGACAACGGCTTCAGCCGTGAGAATCTCTTTAAGGTGTCGACAGGCGAGTGCGGCTTGCCGTTGCATCGCCATCCCTGGATTGCCGACGCCGATGTCGTGCTGCTCAGTTGGGTCAATCAGGGCATGTTGTCTTTCGACGAAATTCGCCGTATTGCCCTGACAGGCAAGGCTGTCGCCTGGATGATGCACGACATGTGGCCCATGACCGGAATTTGCCATCATGCCGGCGACTGTGAGGCTTTCCGCCGCCAATGTGGCGACTGCCCCTTCTTCGGACGCGCTGCCGCTCGCAATGATTTGTCTCACAAAGTTTTTGTTCGCAAACAGCGTCTCTATTTCTCGCTCCCGAAACCGATTATGTTTGTCGCCGTCAGCGACTGGCTTGCGCGCAAGGCCCGTGAAAGCGCCTTGCTTGGCAGTCAGCCCCTGTCTGTCATATACAACCCCTTCCCTGTCAGCCTCTACCGCCTTGAGCCTCGGCGCTCGCGCGAGGAGCTTGGCCTGCCGGCCGCCGACCGCAAGCTGATTGTCATGTGCGCGGCCCGTCTCGACAATTTCATCAAAGATTTGCCGAGTGCGGTCAAGGCGCTCAACATCCTCGACGACCGCATGCCCGGCAAGGCTGCGGCTGTCTTCGTGGGCGAAATCCGACGCCCCGAAATTCTCGACACACTGCATATGCCCTATTGCCATCTCGGCAATGTCTCTGATCAGGACTTTCTGCGCGACATCTACGCCCACAGCGCCGCCGTGATTTCCTCCTCCTCGTTCGAGACTCTTGCTTCGACTCTAATCGAGGGCATGGCTGCCGGTGCTGTTCCTGTATCTTTCGGAGGCGACGGGCGCGACGACATCATCAGCCACAACGTCGACGGCTATCTCGCCGCGAAAGGCGATTGCAATGACCTCGCCGAAGGTCTGTATCAGGCTCTGTCCGGGGCGTTTTCGCGCGAAGAGCTTCATCGCTCGGCCGAACGGCGCTTCTCTGACAAAGTCGTCGCCCTCAAATATATCTATTTGTTCAAATCTCTGATAAACAAGCAATAACCGACCAATGAAGAAGAAAACCATCTGGGACATGAACCGACTGTCGGTCGAGGACTTCCGCAAAAGCGAAAAGATGCCTCTGACGCTTGTCGTTGACAATGTCAGGTCGCTCAACAACATAGGTTCGCTTTTCCGTACGGCCGACGCTTTTGCCCTTGAGCGTATTTTCCTTTGCGGCATTTCGGCTACGCCTCCCTCGCCCGAAATCCATAAAACGGCCCTCGGCGCTGAGAATTCTGTCGACTGGCGCTATTTCGCCACTACGGCCGAGGCCATTGCCCTTCTGAAGGCCGAAGGCTCTGTCCTCTGCTGCCTCGAGCAGGTCATCGGCAGCGTCGCGTTGCAGGATTTCAGGCCTGAATTCGCCGCCGGACGCTCTTATGCGCTGATTGCGGGCAATGAGGTCGACGGAGTCGACCCCGCTGTCGTCGACGAGTGTGATTTTTGCCTCGAAATACCGCAGCAGGGCACAAAACATTCGCTCAACGTTGCCGTTTCTTCTGGCATTGCCATGTGGCATTTTTTTGAAAGCTATTTAAAATTAAGTTAAATGTCTGATAACAAGGAATTAATATTTCCTGCGCCGCTCAAAAAAGGCGACAAGATTGTGTTTTGCTCCCCGGCGGGGACAATCAAGCCCGAAAAGGTCGAAAAGGCCGTGGAGGTGCTTCGTGCCGAAGGGTGGAAGGTCGAAGTCATGCCTCACGCCTTAGGCAAATACGGCAGTTTCAGCGCATCGGCCGACGAGCGTTTCGACGATTTCAGCAAAGCGCTGCTCGACCCTGAGGTCAAGGCGATTATCTGTTCGCGTGGCGGCTACGGCGTTGTCCACATCCTCGACCGGCTCGCGGCTCTCGACTTGCGCGCCAATGCCAAGTGGATTGCAGGCTTCTCTGATATTTCGGCCATACATGCCCTCATGGCCGCAAACGGCATCGCCAGCCTTCACTCGTCGATGGCTGCGCAGATCATGCTCGGACCTGACGACCCCGACAATATCGAGATGTTTGCCATTCTCCGTGGCAATCGCCCGGCTTACACTTTCGACGGATACAAATACGACCGCTGCGGCATAGCCACAGGCAAGCTGCTCGGAGGCAACTTCGCCGTCATCGCCGAACTGATCGGCACTCCCTACGACATCATTCAGCCCGGCACCATCCTCTTCATCGAGGACATCGCCGAGCCTATCTACAAAATCGAGCGCATGCTCTATCAACTGAAGATGAGCGGCGTACTCGCCCGGCTCAACGGTCTGATTGTCGGACAGTTTACCGATTACAAGCCCGACGACAACTTCGACGACATGTACGACATGATCCGCAACATGCTCATGCCCTACGACTACCCCGTGGCCTACAATGTGCCTGTCGGCCATGTCGACCACAATCTGCCGCTCATCGAGTCGGCGACGGTCACACTCAAAGTCAGTCCGTCGGGTCGCAACAGCATCATATTCCACCGCACTCCCGAAAATGAACATTAAGCGCTTTAACGCAATTATATATTAGGATTAATTCATACCTGATGAAAACGACATCATATTATGCTATCGCTCTGCTCGCCCTGCTGACGGCTTTCGGAGCTGCCGCCGAAATTCCGGCCGGTTATTATAATTCGCTCAACGGCAAGAGAGACGCCGAACTCAAAACTGCCGTATATCAGATTATTAGAAACTTCACGAGCGTTTCGTCCTACAACAGTCTGCCCGAATATTTCAGGCGGACCGATGTCCGACCGCAGACCAACTACTGGTGGGACATGTATTCCGACATGGATGTGCCTACCAACATAAAGTTCGGCACATATATGAACCGCGAGCACTCCTTCCCCAAGAGCTGGTGGGGCAGCACCGAAGCGACCGCAACGCAATATAAGGCCTATACCGACCTCAACCACCTCTATCCCGGCGAAGCCAGGGCCAACCAGGCCAAGAGCAACTATCCGCTCGGCGAAGTCAGCACTTCGGGCTCGCCCAAGTTCAACAACGGCGTTTCGAAGGTCGGCGCTCCCGTTTCGGGTCAGGGCGGCGGCTGCGCCTACGTCTTCGAGCCCGACGACGAGTATAAAGGCGACTTTGCCCGCACTTATTTCTACATGGTCACATGCTATCAGGACTATCACTGGGCAAGCGGAAAAATGTATATGCTTCAGCAGAACACTTATCCCACGCTCAACCAGTGGTCGGTAAACCTGCTGCTCAAATGGTCGCGCGAGGACAAGGTCAGCGACAAGGAGACCATGCGCAACGAAGCCGTCTATGCCATTCAGAACAACCGCAACCCCTTTATCGACTTCCCCGAGCTTGCCGAATATATCTGGGGCAATAAGAAAGGCGAGGCCTTCACTGTGTCGGGCGGCCTGACGCCGCCGGCCGGAAAAGCCATTCTGCTTGCGCCCGTGGCCGACACAGCCGTTGATTTTGGTCAGGTCGCAATCGGCACCACAGGCCACGCATCCCTCTTTGTCCGCGGCGAAAATCTCAAAAGCGCTCTGTCGCTCTTCACATTCGGCGGCGACAAAGCCATGTTCGAGCTGACCTCAAGCTCTATCTCAGCCTCTCTGGTCAACAGTGCCGACGGCTATTGGCTCGACATCAACTACAAACCGACAGCGCTCGGCATTCACGAAACCAAAGTGCAGATTATCAGCGACGACCTCGACACAGCGCCTCCCGTGGTCACTCTCCGCGGCGAGTGCCTTGAAATGTCCGTGCTGACGGCTTGCACCGCACTCGACCCCTCCGACATTACATCCGAGTCCTACAGCGCCAACTGGTCGACTCCCGACGACGAAGTCGTGGATTACTGGATTATTACGCGCACAAAATACAACGGCGGTGCTCAGCAGACCGAAGAAATCCTTGCCGAAGGCTCGCCCTGGACAATCGACGGCTTCGGCGAAAGCGAATATGAAAGCTACTCAGTGCAGTCGGTCCGCCTCAACCAGCGCTCGCCCATGTCTAATGTCGTATTCGTCCGTCATGCAGGCATCACAGGCGTAGAGGTCGATCAGCCCCTCACGGTAGAGACCTATCCCGGCCTGATAAGATTTAAATGCAGCGCGCCCCAGACCGGCTGCCGCATCTACGACATCAGCGGACGCGAAATCATGCTTGTCGACCGCATCGACCAAGACATGGACATCGTCATCCCCCTCGGCGTCTACTTCATCATCACAGACCAACACCACACACCCGTAAAAGTCCTCGTAAGATAACCCCTACACGACAACATACAACAGAGGCAGCATCCAAATGAACTGCCTCTTTATGATTTAAGATTTAATCAGTATTCGTTAGCGTACGCCGCAGCCGCCTGTGGGTGGCATGGGGCGGTTGTGGTAGCTGCAATAGCCGTTGCTGTAATTGCTGCATCCGGCGCATTGTCTTGTCGTCGCAGAGCCGTCTTCGCGGGGGGCTTTGTGTGTGATCTCGTCGTCCCAGACGGCGTTGATGCCTTTGCCGAAAAGAGAGCCTACCGCTATGGCTATGGCGAAGACCGACAGAGCCGCACCTGCAACCCAGCAGCTCAGTGAGAGCAGGGTGCTGTAGATGACATACCACTTGGCGGCTTTGGGCGATGCCACACTCAGCCCGCGTTTATATAGCTTTGTCATTGCAATGGCAAGCCATATCAAAGCTCCTATGATAATTATGTCGTTGAAATCGGAGCCGATTGTCGATCCGGCCCAAACAGATGTTCCGTAAATACCTCCGATGATTGCCGCGATTGCTTCGCGCCGGTGCAACTTGAGGCTGGAAGAGAGGATATTCTCGCCGGCACGGCGGTTGAAGTAGTTGCGTACTCTCTTATAACTTATGAGTATACAGATGGCAAAAAAGATAACCAACATCAGAGGTATGCATAGGATTGCGCCGAGACCAAAAGCCAAACCGGCCTCGCCAATGGCTTTGGGAGAATTTTCATCGCCGACATTTTCCTGGTCGAACATCAGTTTGCGCTGACGCTCGGCCCAGGCTGTGATTTCGGCAGCTTCAGCGTCGTCGGCATATATAAGTTGGCGGGTTATTTTCCCGAATCCTGGAATGTTGGCTTGGGTCCAGTTGCCGTGATTGTCTTTCTCGACAAATTTCAGTCCTTCCATCGTGATTATTGCCGCTACATCGTCGGCATGTTTATAAGAGTCAATGATTTTTTTGGAAATATTGCCACTGCCTTCCGGTGCGCTGTAGATGACTCGTGCGCCGTTATGGTCAAATGCCGTCACACGGTTGTAGACCGTGCCGCGGTAGTCGCGGTCCTGTATTTCAGCGAAAATTTTATATCCTTCGTTGTCGAAATATATTGTTTCTGAAAATTTGTCCCCGCTGAGAGTCATTTTGATAACTTCGCCGTTGAAATTGCGGAGTCTGTCGTAGTCGGGTTTGGCAAATGCGGACACTGCCAATATCATTGTCAGTGACAGCATTAGGAAAAATCGTTGTTTCATAATGAATTAGTTATTGGTTTTGGCAAAGATACTAATAAGCCGAGGGTAAAAACAAATTTCAGAGGCATTTTTAGTGCTGTTTCAGTAAACTATCCATACTATAAATATATTATAAATAATGTGTAGTTTGAAATTTTTGACTACATTTGTCGCTCAAAATGAAAATGGGCCGACGAGTCAGTCGGGTCAAACGCAATTATTCGGCTGATTGTCGGACATTGTGAAGTTTAATGTTTAAGAGTTATCTACAGAAATAATATGCTGAAAAATTTAGTAATCGTCGAATCACCAGCCAAAGCAAAAACAATCGAAAAATTTCTCGGCAAGGACTATAAAGTGATGTCGAGCTATGGTCACATCCGCGACCTGCGCAAGAAGAATTTCAGCATCGATATTGACAACGGGTTCAAGCCCATCTATGAAATACCTGACGATAAGAAGCAATTAGTCAGCGAACTGAAAAAAGCCGCATCGCAGGCAGAGACCGTGTGGCTCGCTTCCGATGAGGACCGCGAGGGAGAGGCTATCGCATGGCATCTCTATGAGGTGCTCGGTCTGAAGCCTGAGAACACGCGGCGCATAGTTTTCCACGAAATTACCAAAAACGCTATCCTCAACGCTATTGCCAATCCGCGTACTATCGACCTCAACCGCGTCGATGCTCAGCAGGCGCGCCGTGTGCTCGACCGCATAGTCGGTTTCGAGCTTTCGCCCGTGCTCTGGAAGAAAATTAAGCCGGCGCTGTCGGCCGGACGCGTGCAGTCGGTGGCTGTGCGTCTGATCGTGGAGCGTGAGGATGAAATCAAGAAATTTGTCAGCGAGCCTTACTATCGCGTCAACGCCAATTTCACAGTCGACGGTCAGGCCACAATCAAGGCCGAACTCAGCCGCCGCCTCCCCGACAAGGAAGCTGCCCGCACCTTCCTCGAGGATTGCCGCGAGGCGCGGTTCACTGTAGGCGACATCACTGTCCGCCCGGTCAAGAAAAGTCCTGCGCCTCCGTTCACGACCTCGACGCTTCAGCAGGAGGCGTCGCGCAAGCTCGGTTTCACTGTGTCGCAGACGATGATGGTCGCCCAGCGTCTCTATGAGGCCGGCCATATCACTTATATGCGAACCGATTCGGTCAATCTTTCGAACGAGGCTATAGCAGCCATCTCGGACGAAATCACAGGCAATATCGGCTCTGAATATCTCAAGGTGCGCCGCTACCACACCAGCTCGAAGGGCGCTCAGGAGGCTCACGAGGCCATACGCCCGACATATATCAGCCATGCGACCATCGAGGGCAACGCACAGGAGAAGCGTCTCTACGCTCTGATCTGGAAGCGCACCATCGCCTCTCAGATGGCTGACGCCGAAGTCGAGAAGACAACTATCGACATCCAGCCCTCGACCCGTCAGGAGCATTTTGTCGCTAACGGCGAGACCATAAAGTTTGACGGCTTCCTGAAAGTCTATATCGAAAGCCATGATGACGAGGAGGCTGAAGAGGATGCACTAACGCTGCCGCGCGTAGAGAAAGGTCAGACCCTCGAGGTCAACGACATGACGGCAACCGAACGCTTCACACAGCAGCCTCCGCGCTACACCGAGGCCTCGTTAGTCAAAAAAATGGAGGAACTCGGCATCGGCCGCCCGTCGACCTACGCCCCGACCATCTCCACCATACAGCAACGCGACTATGTGGAGAAGGGCGAGAAGGAAGGCGTGAAACGCTGTTTTGAAACACTGACTCTGAAAAAAGGCAAAATCAGCGACCGCAAAGGTTCGGAGACCGTAGGTTCGGAGAAGGGCAAGCTTATCCCGACCGACATAGGCGTGGTAGTCAACACATTCCTGACAGAATTCTTCCCCGATATACTCGACTATAACTTCACAGCCCGCGTAGAGGAGAAATTTGACGACATCGCCGAAGGCAAGCTCCCGTGGGCGACAGAGATGAGCGATTTCTATGAAATGTTCCACCCGGAGGTCGACAAGGCGCTCAACATAAAGCTCGAACACAAAGTCGGCGAGCGACAGCTCGGCACCGATCCCAAGACCGGCCGCCCCGTGAGTGTAAAAATCGGCCGCTTCGGCCCATTGGTGCAAATCGGCTCGGGCACAGGCGACGAGAAACCTCAGTTTGCATCGCTGCTCAAAGGTCAGTCAGTGTCGACCATCACACTCGACGAAGCGCTGCGACTCTTTGACTTCCCCCGCATCATAGGCGAGTATGAAGGCAGCGAGGTGTCGGTAGCCATAGGCCGCTTCGGTCCGTATGTCAAGCACAAGGGCAAGTTTGTGTCGATACCGAAAGAAATCGCACCCGCCGCACTGACACTCGCCGAGGCCGAAGAGCTGATCAACGCCAAGCGCGACGCCGAGGAGAAAAAAGTGGTCAAGACCTTTGACGAAGACCCCGACATGCGCATACTCAACGGCCGCTACGGTGTGTATATCTCTTACAAAAAAGAGAACTACAAGATACCCAAGACCGTCAGCAATCCATCGTCGCTGAGCTATGAGGAGTCGCTTGAGATTGTCAACAGTCAGGAAAGCAAACCCAAGAAGCCGCGCACAGCCGCAAAGAGAGCCAAAAAGGCATAAGCCTGACAGAACAAGCTACGAGAGTCTGCTTACCGAATAACCCCAATCAAGATAATGGCAAAACAACTACGGACCAAGCCCGGAGCGGAAAAAGCTCCGTTCCGCCCCGACAGAATACTCGAATTCCACCCTGCGGCCGACAGCCGTCTTCTCGAATTCCTTCTGGCATCCATGTCAGACCGCAAGCGCACAACAGTCAAAGACTTTCTCAAATATAATCAGGTAATGGTCAACGGCACGGTAACGCGTCAGTTTGACCTTGAGCTGAAAGCCGGCGACACTGTGCTTGTGAACACGACCCGCGAGTTTCAGATGCTCCGCAACCCGCGCCTGTCGATAGTCTACGAGGACGATGACATCATCGTAGTCAACAAGGGCTACGGTCTGCTGTCGGTAGGTACGGACAAAATCAAAACCGGCACGGCGTATTCCATACTCAGAGACTATCTCAAACGCATAGACCCGCGCAACAAGCTTTTCATCATCCATCGCCTTGACCAGCATACTTCGGGGCTGATGATGTTTGCTAAAAACGTCAAAGCCAAGGAGGCGATGCAGCACAACTGGAACAATATGGTTCTCGAACGCCGCTATGTCGCTGTGGTCGAAGGTAAACTCGAACCGAGCGAAGGCGAAGTCAGAAGCTATCTTGCGGAGAACTCGGCGCATGAGGTCTATTCGACCGACAATCCCGAAGAAGGTCAGCCCGCACTGACGCTCTACCGCAGCATGCGCTGCGCCAACGGCTACACCCTCGTAGAACTGCAGCTCGAAACCGGCCGGAAGAATCAGATACGAGTCCATATGAAAGATCTCGGACATCCGATAGCCGGCGACCGCAAGTACGGCGCCAAGACTTCGCCCATCCACCGTCTGGCTCTGCATGCGATGACCCTGCGCTTTGCCCATCCGGTGACGCGCGCCGACATGAATTTCTCGACCCCTCTGCCGCCGCAGTTCGCCAAGATGGTTAAATGACGGAATAATTAACGTTCTGAAACTGAACATTCACACGCTGCCGGACGTTTAAATTTCAAACAAAGCGAAGCCGGAAGCGGTGACCGTCAGGGATCGTAATCCCCGGAAAGTTGCGGATGAAAACGCCGCAGACGCCTCTCCTCTCACACAGTTTTCCGGCAGCAGAAAAAAATACATGCATCGGTAATCCCCGATGATAATTTGCAGCATAGCGGATTGCGCAAACGTTATGCTGCAAGTTGTGCGGCAGGCATAAGAGCCGTAAACTTTTATTGACGAACCGGCTCTAATTCTCGCGCCATAGTTGCGGATAATAGCCAAGTGTTAGCTATCTTTGCAAACGAAAAGAGCGACAATGAGCAAACTCCAACTGTATATATCCAAATCGGGCCGTGAGCAAGTCAGACTGGCTGATATAAATGCGGACAGCGTCGTCAGCGGTGCGATAAAAGACATGCGCGCGACAGTCGCCAATGTCGATTATCCCGCGTCGGATAAGTCGGTGTTCTATATCGTCGACAATATTCAGGCCGGATATTGCATACACATAATCAGAACCATACCCCCGACAAAGCCAAACTATCTCGACGCCACCATATTTGTAGGCAGCGAGACAGACATAATGGCCGAGGACCTTGCCGACACAATCGCCGTAGTCACAGAGAAAATGCTCGCGAGCGCCGTTACGGACGCCGACATGAAAGAGCTTGAAGAGCTTTTTGACGTAGATTACGACAACAAGGACAAAGTCAAGCGTATCAAGCCTTCGCGGGGCAGTGAGACGGCATATGTCGCATGCAGCGGCAGGAGGAGTTTCGAATCACTCATTTCCGAGGGCCTTTACCGCCCCGAGTGGAGCGCATACAAGTGTGTTGTCATCATAGGCGATGATTTCGGAATGATGCCCGGCACGGCTGTCGATTTATACGAAGTGGAAAGCGAAGCCGAAAAACCGCGTCGCAAATCCAAGGATGTCGTCGAAGACAAAGCGGCCGCCGAAGAAGCGACATTGCGTTACGGCTTTGTGCTTCCAATGACCACACCCGACGGTCACACGACACTCGAATTTGAAGTCGAGAGCAGCAAACCCATCACACGCAGTCCCATTTCAGGCTATGAAATCGCCGACAAGGCGAAGGAAGGCGAGGTAAACCGCCTGCGCCGCGGCAATGACGACGGCATATACGGCAAACTCGGACGTCTGATATGGATCATAGCCGGATTTGTCGTCGGAGTGGTTGTGATGATGATAGCGAGCCTGTTTGACGGCGAAGACAGTCACGCCGAAAAGGCGTCATCGTCGGCATCGCATGAAAAAGTCGCGTCTACGGAGGGGGTAGAAAGCAGTGAAGCTACAGCCTATTTGGACAACAACAATATCTGGCAGCGCGAGCAGATGGAAAGAATCGAAGGACTTCAAGGCCTCTTCGATGCGATGAACCAATTCCGCTTCGACGAATTAGGCGGGAAATGGTCGAAAGAACTTTCCGGCTCGAAAAATTTTGCGCGAGTGGCGCGTGCAGCTCAAAAAGCCCGGTCGAAGAAAGTCGACCCGCGTCGCGATAAGGACCACAATCCGTGCTACAACCGCGAGGGCGATATGCGCATCAACTGGGTTGGCTATATCTATTGGATCGACCCGTAGTTCAGACTCTTTACAATACCAATCAAACTCAACGACTAAATTCAACGATATGTTTTCAGGAATAGTAGAAGAAGCCGCAACCATTACCGGCGTCGTCGGTCAGGAAGGCAATATAACACTCAGAGTCAAATGCTCGTTTGCCGACGAACTCCGCATCGACCAGTCGGTAGCCCACAACGGTGTATGTCTGACCGTTGTCGGTCTCAATTCAGACGGCAGTTATGAAGTGACAGCAATCAAGGAAACCCTTGAGCGCTCAAACCTCGGCGACCTCAAACCCGGCGACAAAGTCAACCTCGAACGGTCGATGATGATGAACGGCCGTTTAGACGGTCACATAGTGCAAGGCCATGTCGATTGCACCGCAGTGTGTGACAGCGTCGAAGAAGCCGATGGCAGCCATTACTATAAATTCAGCTACGAAATCGACCGCGATATGGTAGCCAAAGGATATATGACCGTAGAGAAAGGGTCTGTAACAGTCAACGGCGTCAGCCTGACCGTCTGCGACAGTGAAGCCCGCTCATTCCGCGTCGCAATCATCCCCTACACATACGAACATACCAGTTTCCATCAAATCCGTCCGGGCGACAGAGTCAACATCGAGTTTGACATCATAGGCAAGTATATCGCCCGAATGACCGAACTGAAAAATCTCTGATGACCCACGAAGAGATTTTCGGCAGAACGGCTCTGCTCGCCGGCGACGAAATGATGGCACGCCTGAATGCAAGCCGAGTCATAGTGTTTGGCGTCGGAGGCGTCGGTTCATGGTGCGCTGAAGCGCTTGTCCGAAGCGGTATAGGTCATATCACGATAGTCGACAGCGACACCATAGCCGCAAGCAATATAAACCGCCAGTTGCCTGCGCTGACGTCGACTGTCGGCGCGTCGAAAGTCGAAACACTTGCCAATCGCTTCCGCGACATCAATCCCGCCGTCGATGTGCGAGCGATAAAGGCTCTCTATAACCGTGAAAATGCCCCGAGTTTCGAAATATCGACCTACGACTATGTGATAGACGCCATAGATTCGCTTGACTGCAAAGCCGCCCTGATATTAGAGGCCACATCTTATAAGAATCTGAAATTTTTTTCGTCGATGGGCGCGGCTATGAAGCTGTCAGCGTCGAAAATCGCCACGGCTGAATTTTGGAAAGTCGAGGGCTGCCCGCTTGCCCGCGCAC
>JAGAOW010000085.1 GCA_017889945.1 Muribaculaceae bacterium | reverse complement strand
GTGAAAATCACACAGCGCAATGCAATTCAATCCGTAGGGATAAGGCGGACGATTGCTAACGCGAATGATTTCGATTACATGATAGATTGACTATTATTTATTAAATTGTTTGGTTTATAGTAAAAGAAAAAGTTTGGGCGAACTTTTTCGAGTGGAAGAAGGAAGTCAATCATCATCAATCGAAAGAAAACTTGCATCAGCAATCATCAATTCCATTGCTCCGTGCGCCTTTCACACCAACAAAAATAGAACCTTGAAATTTTGGCCTATGTATTCCGAGACCCCCATCGTAGACGCGACTTTTAAGCTATGATGCTTTTGCGGCCGAACCTTCGGCCGACTTTTTATTCAGTCATGATGATAAGGCTCGCCGCGCAGAATAGTCATTGCACGATACACCTGTTCCACAAAAAAAAGTCTGACCATTTCATGCGAAAAAGTCATGCGCGACAGCGACAACTTCTCGTTAGCTCGTTGGTAGACCGCTTCCGAAAAACCGTAAGGACCGCCGATGACAAACACCAGATTGCCCGCAAGCGACAGAGTCCTTTTATCGATAAAAGCAGCAAACTCACGCGATGTCAGCTCCTTGCCTCGCTCATCAAGCAAGACCACATAATCGCGCGAATCGATAGCCGACAATATCGCCTGGCCCTCAGCCTCTTTCTGACGCTGTTCGGTCATTGATTTCGACGTTTTGACATCGGGAACTATCAAAAAGTCAAACGGCGGCGTGTAGTGTTTGAGTCGTTTCACATACTTGCCGACGGCTTCGACAAGCGGTGCATCATTCATTTTTCCTATGGCGATAAGCTGTAGTTTCAATTTCTTTGGACTATTGGCGGTTTTTAGCTACTTTTGTGCAAAAGTAACCAATTCACAACAAATATGAAAACCAAGGACCAACTTATCGACGACCTGCTGACGCTTGCTTTTGCTGAAGACGTTGGCGACGGCGACCATACCACACTCAGCACCATTCCCGCCGACGAAACCGGCAGGCAGCATCTTCTCGTCAAAGAAGAAGGCATACTCGCAGGCGTCGACATCGCCCGCAAAGTCTTCGAGAAATTCGACCCGACGCTGAAAATGACAGTCTTTATCAACGACGGCGCTCACGTCAAACCCGGCGACATCGCCTTTGTTGTCGAAGGCAAAGTGCGCTCGCTCCTTCAGACAGAGCGAATCATGCTCAACATCATGCAGCGCATGAGCGGTATTGCAACTCAGACCGCGCGCTATCAGTCACGCCTCGAAGGTCTGAAAACCAAAGTGCTCGACACCCGCAAGACAACTCCCGGCATGCGCATGCTCGAAAAAGACGCCGTCCGTATCGGAGGCGGTTCCAACCATCGAATCGGTCTCTTTGACATGATTTTGATCAAAGACAACCATGTCGATTTTGCAGGCGGCATTACAAATGCCATCGACGCAGCCAAGAAATACTGCAAAGAAAACGGCAAAGATCTCAAAATCGAAATCGAAGTGCGCAACGATGACGAAATCCGACAGGCCCTCGCGGCAGGTGTCGACCGCATAATGCTCGACAACTTCACACCGCAGCGCACTCGTCAGGCCGTCGAACTGATTCGCGGCATCAACCCCTCGGTCGAAATCGAATCTTCAGGTGGCATCACACTCGACACCCTTCGCGACTATGGCGAATGCGGAGTCGATTTCATATCAGTCGGTGCGCTGACCCATTCGGTCAAAGGACTCGACATGAGTTTCAAAGCTTGCTGATACCCCCCTCGTAGACGCGACTTTTCGGATATCTGCCGACAAACTGAGAAGAAATAATGTCAACTGAGAAGATGTATAATTTAGGAGTGGCCCTTAGCGGCGGCGGTGCCAGAGGCT
Source organism: Muribaculaceae bacterium (assembly GCA_017889945.1). Taxonomy (GTDB): domain Bacteria; phylum Bacteroidota; class Bacteroidia; order Bacteroidales; family Muribaculaceae; genus CAG-873. The sequence continues at coordinate 229 of JAGAOW010000085.1, read as the reverse complement.
TTGCCCATGTCGGCGCGCTTCAGGCTATCGAAGAAGCCGGACTCAAGCCCGACGTCATTGCAGGTGTCAGCGCCGGTTCGGTGGTCGCCGTCCTATATGCCGCCGGCATACCGCTCGACGAGATGCCCAAGCTCTTCGACAAAAAGAATTTCAACGACTTTGTCACTATGCGCATGGGCAACGGTGGCCTCATGCGAATCGACAAATTCAAGAAATTCATTATGCAGGC
>JAGAOW010000084.1 GCA_017889945.1 Muribaculaceae bacterium | reverse complement strand
GCTTTCAAAGTTGACGGACTCACAGTTGCTGACCTCATCACAGAGGAAAGCGGCAAAACAGGCGAAAAGACCGAAATCGGTGCTTATGAAGTCGTAGAAGCTCCCTCTACCGCAGCTTACAACCACTTCAACAACAAGCTCGCTGCTATCGTAGGCTTCAACCTCGAAGGCGTTGACCCGCAGGTAGGTCGCGAAATCTGCATGCAGATCGCATCTATGAACCCTGTTGCCGTCAGCCGCAACGACGTGCCCCAGGCTACTATCGATCAGGAAATCGCAGTCGCAGTCGAAAAAACAAAACAGGAACAGGTTCGCAAAGCTGTCGAAGCAGCTCTCAAAAAAGCCGGCCTCAACCCCAACCACTTCGACTCTGAAGACCACATCGAATCTAACATCTCCAAAGGTTGGATTACAGAAGAAGACGCAGCCAAAGGCCGCGAAATCATCAAGACTACAGCCGAAGCTAAAGCTGCAAACCTACCCGAGGCTATGATCCAGAACATCGCCAACGGCCGTCTCAACAAGTTCTTCAAAGAATCTTGCCTGATGGAACAGGAATATGTTCAGGACAGCAAACTCACTGTCGGTCAGTTCCTCGACCAGACTCAGAAAGGTCTTGTTGCCGTTAACTTCAAACGAGTTAACCTCAACCAGGACTAATCATCCGCAAGTCATAACGCTCTAATATCGCCGGTCGGCGGACTATCATCGAGCCCGCCGACCTTCTTTATATCCAGTCGCAAATATTATCGGCCAAGACAAAAAAAGCCCGACACAGACTGTGGCAAGGTCGGCAAAGCACGATATGTCTTATCGTTATTTAACAATTGCGGCATCCGATTAACTTGATAACTTAAAATTTGTCGGTTTGCGAAAAAACAGTTAACTTTGCGCCATCTACTAAGGTTGCCCGAATGGTGGAATGGTAGACACGAGGGACTTAAAATCCCTTGGCCATTACGGCTGTGTGGGTTCGAGTCCCACTTCGGGTACTATGTCATATCAATTTATCCCTAACGGCACTTGCAGTCGACGGATTGACTTTGACTTCAATCCCGACGGAACGATTGGCAATGTTTCATTTGTCGGAGGCTGCCACGGCAATCTCCAAGGCATAGCCGCTCTGGTTCGCGGCATGAAACCCGAAGATGCAATCGCACGTCTGCAAGGCATCGACTGCCGCGGCAAAGGCACTTCTTGCCCCGACCAGTTTGCAAAAGCGCTCAAAGCCGCGCTTGCCGAACGTCAGCCTGCTTAATAAGAGCCGGTTCGACAATAAAGCACTTCAGACAGACCATAAAGTCTATCGGCACACACAAGTTCTCCAAAAACAATTTATTTTCCGAATTTCATTGCCTTGACAACCGTCTCGCGGATTGTCGCGGCTTCGCTAATCGTATCGGCAACCACTGTGTCAGACTGTTGGCGTCGCGGACTCTCGACCGGCTCAGCAACAACGGGCCGACCGTTGACCATAACGACCGCCGGCTTGGCTGGCTCAGGTTCTACACGACCTGCGGCGACACTATCGGGACGAGTAGAAATGCTATCGGAAGGAGCAGAAATGCTGTCAGGCTGCGAAGAAATACTGTCGGAGCGCAACGCGAGGCTGTCGGCTCTCTGCACAACGCTGTCGGTCTTCACTGCCGACTGCGCGACAAATTCATCGAGCGAAATGGCTTTTTCCGGAGATGGTTTCGGCTTGGCGGCGACAAAATCGTCAAGCGAGATTTCGCGAACTTCGCCGGCGCTCTTTGGCTTGAGGTCGGACTCTGCCATGATGAGCCCTCCGCCTGTATTGTTGTCGGCAGGCTTCGCCCCCGTAGCGGCATAAGTCACGCCGTAGACGCGGCCCGACGAATGATAGTGGTTGAGATAATATTTCTCGTCCAACCCGCTGACTATCACACCGCGCGATGTCGAAGCATGGATCATCTTGCCCGAACCGATATACATGCCGACATGGCTCACACGCCCCCTGCCCTTCGACGAACTGAAGAAAACCAGGTCGCCGGGCTCAAGACGGCGTTTTTCAATCGCGATGCAATATTCCTGCTGTGCCGCCGAATTGCGCGGCAGCTTCAGCCCTGCCACATCGCGGTAGATGCTCATCAGCATACCCGAACAGTCGGCTCCGCTTTTGCTCTCTCCTCCATAGCGATATGGCACGCCCAGCCAGCCTTTGGCCTCTTTGACCAACGCCTTGCCGACACGCTTGTCCACACCGAGCGAGGCGCCCGAGGCAGGCTTGCTATCCTTGCGCTTGGTCTCGTAAGAGTCCATGCCGGCATGCTCGACACGCTGCGGCTGCCTGACGACAGTCTGCTTATGCGACTTACAGCCGACGACAGCCAGCAAAGCGGCAGAAAACAAAATCACGAATCGTCCTTTCATACATGAGCAACTCTTAAAAATCAAACGTAGTTGCTTAGCAAAATTAATCATAATTACATATCCTGCAAACTCTTCCACATCTCTTAACCTTTGTTTAATTTTATCAGACTTTTTAGTCAAACAAATATTAAGCGAAGGGCAATAGAGCAAAATAAATTTAAAAGGATTTGACTTTTTACCTTTTCACAGTCAAATAGATTACATTTGCATAAGCAAAACGTATAGTTCATTACATGACTGACTAAACCAATCGATTAAGTATATGAAATCTACTAAATCTATGAAATTTGTAAAGAAATTCCAACTATCCCTTCTTACTGCGTCTGTCGTCGCAGCAGTGGCTGTCACAGCGGCAGCCCAAATCGGCACTTCAGGCTCTGAATCCGACAATAATCAGCAAGAGAAGCCCGAAACGCTCAAACCTTCGCAACGCAACACCTCCGGACCGGGTCGCGTGATATATCAGGACGATTTCACAAATGCAGCCGAGCAGACTGTCAACGGTGTCGTCAGCGTCAAGAGCTTTGCCACACCCCAACAACGCATGCAGCAACGCGGCTACAGCGGCGACTACTTCGACGACCCTCTGCTTGAATTCTTCTTCGGCTCGCCGCGTCGCCGTCAGCCGCAACAGCAGCAGCCCCAGCAGGAACGTCAGCAGCCGCGCCAGATCGGTCTCGGTTCAGGCGTGATCATCAGCGCCGACGGCTACATCGTGACCAACAATCACGTCATCGACAAGGCCGAGAAACTCGAAGTCACGCTCAACGACAACCGCAACTTCCCGGCCACAGTCATAGGCGCTGACCCCGTCACTGACCTCGCCCTCATCAAAATCGACGCCCCCGACCTTCACGTCATCCCGATGGGCAACTCCGAAGACCTTCACGTCGGCGAGTGGGTGCTCGCCGTCGGCAACCCCTTCGGCTTTACCTCGACCGTGACCACCGGCATCGTCAGCGCCAAGGCGCGCAATATCTCGTCGACCATGCAGTCGCCCTCGAGCGGCAACATCGAGTCTTATATCCAGACCGATGCCGCAGTCAACTCAGGCAACTCGGGCGGAGCGCTTGTCAACCTCGACGGCGAACTCGTCGGCATCAACGCCGCCATCTACTCCAACACAGGCACATACGCCGGATGCTCGTTCGCCATCCCGACATCAATCGTGCAGAAAGTGGTCTCCGACCTCAAGCAGTTTGGCACAGTGCAGCGCGCCTTCCTCGGCGTCAGCTTCATCGAACTGTCGCCCGAACTTATCGCTGAAAAAGACATCAAGGGAGCTAATGCCGGCATCTACGTCGCCGATGTTACCGAACGTTCTGCCGCCAAAGAAGCCGGCATACAGCAAGGCGACATCATCACGGCCATCAACGGCCTGCCGACACTCTCCACAGCCCAGCTCCAGGAGACAATCACTAAGTTCAGCCCCGGCGACAAAGTGACTCTGACCTATATCCGCGACGGTAAAGAAAACAAATGCACCGCCACCCTGCGCAACAATCAGGGCAGCACCTCGATTACCCGCGCCGACAATGTATCGTCGCTCGGCGCAACACTCTCGACTCCCGACAACGACACCCTCCGTCGTCTCGGCATATCGGGCGGTGTATCGGTAGGCCGACTCTCCGAGGGTCGTTTCAAGGACGCCGGCATCGAAGACAACTTCATCATCCTGTCGATCAACCGCACCCGCGTAGCCAATCCCGAACAGGTAGAGTCAATCTACTCTTCAATCCGCAAGAGCTCCGACCCCGAAAAGGTAATGTTCATCTCGGGCATCTACCCCGACGGCAATATGGAATACTACGCCGTCAAGCTCAACGACTGACGCATTAGCCCCGTCCCCCCCGATATATATCAAGTCGGGCCTTATTCTCCTCTCTCCTCTTCTTCCGAGTATGAAGCCGACCGACAATAAGAGTCGGCTCGACAATAAAAATGACTATAGAGCGAACTATTTGCAATCGCACCGTGTTCTCTCTATAGTCATTTATATTTCTTCTAACTTCATACTTAAAAACGAACGATAATGAAAGCCGTAAACTTTGCATTGGCAATCCTCGGAGGAGCAGTGGCAGGTGCCGCAGCAGCTCTCCTCTTCGCCCCACAGAAAGGCAGTGACACCCGCGAATCAATCGTAGACTTCGTCAAATCACACTGCCCCGCTATGAAAGAATCCAAGTTGCAACAGCTCGCTGACCGCATCAGTGACGAAATCAAGGAGGCAAAACTATGACCGGTTTTCTTAAATTCATGGCAGGCGTCGTCGTAGGCGGCGCAGCCGTCGCCCTACTGACACCGACCACCGGCGAAGATCTCCGCCGACGCATCTTGGACGAACTCAAACGTCGCGGCTTAATCAAAGACACCGACGTCGACGAAGTTGTCGAAATGATTGCCGCCGAAATTCAAGACAAAAAATAAATCCATACCACACTGACACGACAGAAGCCGAGGCGTTGCCGGACTCCGTGACCGTCGCCGAGGCTTCTGCTTTCATCTATTTCATCACATTCAACGCATGACTGACAACATGAACCAACAGACCGACAATTTCAAACGTCTATGCAGCATAGCCATGAAATATGTCACACTCCAATTAGACTATGCCCGGCTGACCGCGGCAGAGAAAATAACCGTGTTGCTGTCGACAATCGCGTTCTTTGCGCTCGCCGTCATCATCGGCACCATCACAATAATGTTTATCTCCATAGGCATAGGCCACTGGCTCGCGGCCACCATCGCTCCCTGCACCGCCTATCTCTTTGTCAGCGCGTTCTATCTCATCCTGCTCATCCTCCTGGTCATCTTCCGCCACCGGCTCATCTACAACCCCGCCGCGCGCTTCATCTCCAAACTGTTTCTGAAATATCCCGACGAACACAATGAAAGATAAGACATTACCGGCAAAAGCTACCGCATGGCGCGGCTACACACTCGACGAACTCCGCTATGAGCGCGTCATAGCCCTCACACGCATCGAAATCGAAAAAGCGAAGTTTCTCGACGCCGCCGAGACGACCCGCAACGAGCTTCCGATAATCGGCCGCAAATCTGCCGGATCGCTCCTGCGCTCCATCGGCAAACTCGAATACGCCATCCTCCTTTTCAAACTCTACCGCAAAGTCGCCCCCCTGTTCAAGAAGAAAAAATAGCATCCTCGACAGCATTTCACTAAATAATCGTATCTTTGTGGAGCTTATAACGACAACTCAGCCAAAATGAACGATTATTATGAAGTGAGGCTTGACCTCAATCCGTGCAGCGAAGATGCCACTGACCTGCTTGCGGGAATGCTCGCCGACGAGGCTTACGAAAGTTTTGTTCCTGACGAAAACGGTCTGACCGCTTATGTCAGGAAAGAGTCTTACTCAGCCGACGCTCTCAAAAGTGTGCTCAACGACTTCCCCTTTGACTGCATCGTCACAGCATCGTCAAAAATAATCGAAGGGCGCGACTGGAACGCAGAGTGGGAGAAAAACTATTTCCAACCCATAGTTATCGGCGACAGAGTCGTGATACACAGCTCGTTTCACACTGACATACCCCAAGCTGAATACGACATCGTCATCGACCCCAAGATGGCGTTCGGAACCGGCCATCACTCAACGACATCGCAGATCGTGGCCGCGCTGCTCGACACGGAGCTTGTCGGCAAATCGGTCATCGACATGGGCACAGGCACAGGCATTCTCGCTATCCTCGCAGCCATGCGCGGAGCGTCGCCGGTAACAGGCATCGAAATCGACCCGTTTGCCTACGAAAACGCCATAGAGAACATACGCCTCAACGGCCACAGCGACATAAAGCTCATCAACGGCGACGCATCGGCGCTCGACAGCGTAGCGCCGGCCGACATATTCATCGCCAACATCAACCGCAATGTCATCCTCGCCGACCTCGGCAACTACGCCGCGAAACTCAAAGAGGGAGGCACAATGCTGCTGAGCGGCTTCTACGAAGGCGACGACTGCGAAATGATAGCCGCAGAAGCTGCCAAATACGGCATCAAGCTCGCCGACACGACCTCAGACAATCACTGGGCCTGTCTCAAACTAATCAAGAGAGCGCTATGAAGTCGCCTATCAGCCATATAGCAAGAGCATTAGCGCTAATTGTCGCGCTTTGCGTCGCCTGCAACGCATCGTCAGCCGAGACTTCCAACAAGACCAAAGGGTCATTCGCATGGGGCGCGGAAGCCGGCGGCTCAATCGACATGAGCGCCAACGATATGTCGACAATCGACTTCACGGCCTATTTCGGTTATAAACGCAACTGGATCAAGTTTATCGGCGTCGGAGCAGAAATCGACATCATGCTCAACAACTCGTGCCGCTCGTTCCCGGTCTACCTTTCGTTCAAAAGCAATTTCAGGAACAAACCGTCGCTTCTGTTTATGGACTTGCGCGGCGGCATATCAGTCAATTATCTTCCGAGCGACTACAGCCAGTCGGGTGCGTACGCCTACGGGGGCTTAGGCATCAACCTCGCCAGCGGCAAGAATTTTGCCTCTCACATCTCCATCGGCTACACATTCAAGCAGTATCGCGACTTCGACACCCGCGAGGGCAAAAACATCAAAATGAACGACGTCCACCTCGCCACCGTCCGACTCGGCATCACGTTCTGACGAACAACTGTTTAACCATAATAAAAACCGACTACTGACACTCAGCAATCGGGTTTTATTTTTTTGTTATCGAGACTTTAACTTGCAGCAAATTTATTGCTTCCGATATTCAATATCAAGGTCCGGGTCATACAAAGTTCCGTTTTGTAAGAACAGAGTAGATGAATCATAATATTCGCCGTCAGGCACACATAAAACTTTATTGCCGTTCACTGTGTAAGTTCCCGATTCCATTTGCACTGAAAGGGCGCTCCAAGTATATCTGCCGGAAGCGGTAAATACATATGTATAAGTCTGTTTAACATAGCTGTTGGGGTCGTTATTCCGATACGTCCAAGTTCCTACGATGTCACTAACGCTCGATTCGTCATCATCGTCAGAACAAGACGAGAAGAATACAGGGCTTAACAGGATTGCTGTCAGCAGAAAAAAGATTCTAAAATTTTTCATTGTGATATAATTAAATTAAAGTGATTGAAGTGATTTATTTTTTAATATATAATTTTCCGGTTGATGTATCTCTCAACTTAGAGCCGGACCAAACCAACTGACGAGTTTCGCCAATGGATTCGCCTGCGGTAATTTTCAGAGTTACCGAACTGCCTGTACATGTAAATGTTCCAGTAGACGTGGTCAACCATAAACGTCGAGCAAAGGAGAATGTGCCATTTTCTTTAAATGTATATGACGAATTGCCCAAAGGGGATTTCTCAGCATCTTCTTCCCAATTACCCACATATTTCGCGACATTTTCAGGTGTGCCCGGTCCTTGCGGCTCGTCATCATTCTGATTTGAGCCGTATAAAGAATCAACGTATTTTCCGTTTCCGGTAAAATATTGAACAACAGTACGCCCTACATTCGGGCCAGACAGGATATTGACCGTCAGACGACCATCAACTTTGAAGGTAGAAGCAGTCATGTAATCAATGTCAAAATCATACTGAAAAGTTCTTACAACACCTGCGGCATTGACAGGAGCCATGAAATTCAGATGGGCCTTTTTTGAAGACGTCTTCCGATAGGTATATGTAGTCCAATCCGAGAAATTGGTCTGCATGTCGGTCGCGTTGACAATCTTTACTCTGACATTGCGGTTTCCGGCTGTTCCGTCGTCGTTGGATTCGTTCCACATTAAAATCTTCCCTATCAGTGATGACGGGGCTAACGCAGTTCCGGCATTGCCACCGGGCACGTCAGGGTCTTCCCAACCAAAGGGGTCATCAGTGCCGGCATCATCCTTAGAACATGATGACAGCAATGATACAGAAATGAGTGCAGCAAACAATATGCTTAATTTAGCTATTGTATTTCTTCTCATATCAAATTCTATTATTCAGTAATAAGGATTTTGAGTCTGTCGCCTTTCTTGATGTTATTTCCGTTCAATTTGTTCCACTTGATTATGTCAAACAGAGGTACATTGTATGTTTTTGCAATATCGTCAAGCGACTCTCCGACTTTTACCTCATGATAAAATACTAACGTTTCTTTCGGTTGCTGCTCGTCATCATCTTCGATTACAACGTGAGATTTATGTCTTGATGATGTTTTAACAATAGATTTGTCCTCCCTGACATCTTCATCTTTATCTTCCGGTTCAACAGCAAAGAGAGGTGTTCCTTCAACTATATATTTATTCTGACCGTAAAATAGGCAAGTCCAACCGCTTGATTTTACAACGCCGTCTACAAGTCCGACTGCACCGGGAGTTTGTTCAATAGCCCTATCGATAGCTTCCTTCATGTTAGGAGTACCCAATGGTATAATAAGTACTGTGTGTGCGACATGCTGTCCTTTTACTCTTGTCGTACCTTTTTTAAATACTTCTTGAGTTGAACCGATAGGGACATTTTTTGTGGATATAACGGTAAAATCTGTCAAACGATGAGTACAGCTGCCGAAAAGCATCAATGCACCGACAGCGATAGCAAGTAAATAGAATTTTTTCATGAAACGGTTTTGAATTAGTTTATAACTAAGTGCAAAATTATGTCAATAAGTCTTACAAATCGCAACCCTTCTGCTGACACAAATTCATCACTTTGTTGAAAAATATTCTACACACTATCGCTGCTGCCGGCGGCTGAGCCATTCGTCGGAAAACAAGGCAAAAAAAATATAATCCAGTATTATCGAAATCTTCATCAGCAACTCGGTGTCGACAGTCGAGCGGTCGTATAGTTTATATATGTTGGTGCGGTCACAGTGCAACTTGCCGGCCAACCATGTGACGGACCGGCCCTGACTCTGCATGACGTTTCTGACAGTCTGCCCTATGTGCAGGCCGTGAGAAGATAGAGACAATCGATTTTTGCAATCAGCTTCCAAGATATATGCCGGACTAAGATTTGAACAACTCAGACAAATCAAACGTCGTCCATCCGGCAGGTTCTTGCAAAGCAAAAAGCGCAGGAATGACAAGCTGCTTACCTTACAGGGGGCATCGCCAAACGCCCAACACGAAATAAACAGTCCACTCCCACGCTACATCGTATATCGGCTTCCATGTAGAAAGTGGATATGCGACAGCATGAGCGTTTTCGACTGCCCTTCCCTCGTGTTAAATGAAATTGGCGATTTCCTGTAAAGGTCGAAGCATGAAACGCTTAAATATGTCTTGAACGAATTTGTTTTACAATCGTCCAAGACAAAGTTACTACTTTTTTATAAAATAAAAAATTAGGCAAATGCAAGTGTGATCAAGAGAGTAAAAAGCTACTATTACACTTATAATAAATAATAAAGCCGCGTTCCAATGGATAGCGGCTTTAGTTATAAGATATGTAGGCAGGGTTATTTGACCATGTCGAGGATGATGTTTTTGACTGAGTTGCCGAGTTTTTTGGCTTCGGACTCGGTGTGGGCTTCGGCGTAAACGCGGATGATGGGCTCAGTGTTAGACTTGCGGAGATGCACCCAACTGTTCTCGAAGTCAATCTTGACGCCGTCGATATCAGTGATTTTCTCGTCTTTGAAGCGCTCTTTGACGGTTTCAAACAGAGCATCGATGTCGAGCGAGGGCGAAAGTTCGACTTTGGTCTTATAGATGGAATAATAGGGATATTTGCGACGGAGTTCGCTGACCTTAAGCTCTGATTTGGCGAGCATGGTCAGGAAGAGGGCGACGCCTACGAGGGCATCGCGACCGTAGTGGAGGGGCGGATAAATCACGCCGCCGTTGCCTTCGCCGCCAATAACTGCGCCCGTACGCTTCATCTCAGTCGTGACGTTGACCTCGCCGACAGCCGAAGCTGTGTAGCTGCAACCGTGCTGAAGCGTGATGTCGCGGAGCGCGCGGCTTGAGCTGAGGTTGCTGACAGTCGGACCGGGGGTGTTGGAGAGGACGTAGTCGGCAATGGAAACGAGAGTGTTTTCTTCGCCGAACATTCGTCCGTCTTCCATGATGATGGCGAGACGGTCGACGTCGGGATCGACGACAAAACCGAGGTCGGCATCAGAATCGCGAACGAGCCGCGAAATGTCGGTAAGGTTTTCGGGAATCGGTTCGGGAAGGTGTGCGAAACGGCCTGTCGGCACGCAGTTAAGCTCTATGATGTTCGTGACACCCAGGGCGATAAGCAATTCGGGAATAACGACACCGCCGACCGAGTTGACCGCATCGACGGCAACCTTGAAATTGGCGTTGCGGATGGCGTCGACGTCGACAAGGTCGAGCGCGAGCACCTGCTCGATGTGACGACGGTTGTATGTGGTGTTGACAAATTCGCGACCGAGTTTGTCGACGGGTGCAAATTCATAGGATTTGCCTTCGGCGATTTCGAGCACCTGCGCTCCTTCTTCGGCAGTGAGGAATTCGCCACGTTCGTTGAGCATCTTGAGCGCGTTCCACTGCGCGGGATTATGTGATGCCGTAAGTATCAGACCACCGCATGCCTCTTCGCCCATGACAGCCATTTCGGTAGTCGGCGTTGAAGCGAGGCCGATGTTGACGACATCAAAGCCCATAGCCATAAGCGTACCGACAACGATGTCGCAGACCATGCCGCCGGAAATACGAGCATCACGTCCGACGACCATCAGGCGATTTTTGCGCTTTGTCGTGCGCTCGATATATGCGGCGAAAGCCGCAGTAAATTTCACAATGTCGATAGGTGTGAGGGCTTCTCCGGGAAGCGAACCGATAGTGCCTCTGATACCTGAGATAGACTTTATGAGTGTCATATAGTGCTGTTAGTTATGGCTTTAAGCCTGATTAGTTTCGAATGGCAAATGTTAAATTTTCGGGCGGAAATATCTTAAATTAAAAAGATAGGGCTGCACCTCGGCCATTTCGGCGGTAAATCCATACTGCGACTTGACGATGAGGTTGACCGTGCAGTCGACGGGCAGGAAAGCCAGCGGGCGCTGAATGCCCGAGCCCCATTTGGTTGAGCTGGTCAAACTGTAGTTGTTGTAGCGGAAGTAGGCGTTGCTTGTCGACATGTCGTTTTCGTTGCCGCCGCCATACATCAGTTCGCCATCTTCATAGTAGCGCAGGGGATAGCGGGTGTAACGGAAATAGAGGAGTTCGTCGTTCTTGACCTTGTTGTCGGGCGTACCGGGGTCGATGACCTGCATGTAAATGTCGCCTTCTTCGTCAAGGCGATAATAGGGAGCGTCCTTGCCTGAGATGAATACCGAGTCGGCGGGTATCTCGTTGATTACCATCTGGTCGGCGAGATAGTTGTTGACATAGTGGTCTTCGCTTTCGAGCAATTCGGCATAAGATTTTCCATTGTCGCAAGCCGTCAGCTGCATGAGCAGAGTCACAACGGCCGCTATATTGACTATTTTCTTTAATTTCATTTATTAATTGTTACTTGTCGATATATAATTTCTTGTTTTCGTCGAGCAACGAGCGGAAAAGGTCGGCGCATTCGTCGAGCGTGCCCGGAAACTCTCCGCCGGCAGCATTGAGATGACCGCCGCCGCCGAAATGGTCTTTACAGAGTTTGTTGACGGGGAAATCTCCGACGCTTCGCATCGACACCTTGACATAGCCGTCTTCCTCGCGCAGGAAGGCCGAGTAGATGATGCCGGGTATTGCAAGCGGGCGGTTAACCAGCCCTTCGGTGTCGCCCTTGACGTAATGGAAGTTGTTGAGTTCGTCGCGCGTCAGGCATATCAGCGCGGCATGAGCGTCGGCAAAGACTTCCATGCGGTTGAGCAGGGCATAGCTTGTCAGCCGCAGGCAGTTTTCGGTCACGCGGTTGAGCAGGCGGTTGTAGAGCTCGACTTTGTCAACGCCTTTGCGCACAAGCTCGGCTTCGATGATGTAGGCATCGGGGTCGTTGGCGTTGTAGGAGAAGTTGCCGGTGTCGGTCATCATGCCGGCCAGAAGGCAGGATGCAGCCTCCTTGTCGATAAAATTGAACAGCTCGAGACGGCATAAGACCCTGAACAGCAGCATGCAGGTCGACGACATCTCGGGATGCGAAATGACCGGGTCGGCGAAATCGGAGGGGTCGAGATGATGGTCGATCATGACCTTGGCGGCCTTCGACGCGTCGACAAAAGGAGCGAGACGGTCGATGCGCTTCAGTTCGTTGAAATCAAGGCATATGATGAGGTTGGCCTTGCGGAAAAGCGCTGCCGCAAAGTCGGCATAACGCGAGCCGACAATCACATCCTTAGCGCCGGGCAGGAACATAAGCTGTTCGAGAGGCTGATCGGGCACGATTACGGCAACATCTTTGCCAATGTTGCCGAGCACACGCGCCAAAGCGAGCGACGAGCCCATGGCATCGCCGTCGGGCGACAGATGAGTAGTGATAACAATGCGTCCGGCACGGTCTATGAGACGCGCCAAACGCTTGATTTTTTTCTCGTCCAATATGCGTGATATCATTGCTGTCCGATTTTAATGCAAAGATAGCATAACAATCGGGTTGAGCGCAAATGATTAATACGCTTTGACGAATATTTAAATTAATTTAAGAGCCGAGCTTACGAAATCGATTTTTTGATCAAATCGGTCCACTCCTTCAGACGCCTGTCGGTCAGGTCGGAATGATTGACCTCGTCGAGCAGGAGGCCGACATATGTGCCGTCTTTAGCGGCTTCGGAGTCGGTAAAGTCATAGCCGTCGGCGTTAAATTCTCCGATAAACTCGGCGCCGGTCGGCTGCATCGTTTTGTAAATCTCGCCGACAGCGTTGCAGAAAGTGTCGCTCATCGACTCGTCGCCGCAGCCGAAAATCGCGATGGTATGCCCCTTCAAATCAAGCGACGACGCACCGTCGAGGAAGCCGTACCAGTCCTGTTCCAACTCGCCCGAGCCCCATGTGCTTGAGCCGAGTATGTCGACGTCGTATTGACCCAGTTCAGAGGGAGCCGTCTGAGCCACATCGTGAATATCAGTTTCGGAAACGCCGAGAAGTCGCGCGATGCGGTGGGCCACATCGGCGGTTGTACCTGTTTCTGATCCGTAGAAAATGCCTATAGTTTTCATTATTGAAGAAATTAAAACTTAATCACTTCAATAACGCTCCGGCGGCCAAGTATGTTTTAGACCCCGCTCCCCGATATTTGATAACACTGGGGCGGTCAGGAGTTATGCAGATGTGTTCGCGCAGTGAGGGAGCAATGCGGTTGCATTGTGACCCGAACAAGCGGACGCAGATGCATGACGATTGGCCGGGGTGATGGTAACTTATGCCACGGACAGCTGAGAATACATCTGTTGCGGCGTATCAAATTGTGTATTGGCGAATAATATTACCTTTGCATCGCATCTCTCCGACGCTTTTTGCCTTGTTCTTCAGTCTCGTAGCTACGGCTACGCTCCTTCATCACAAGACAAAAATCACTCAGAGATATGCGACCCCAGCGCTAACGAATATTGAGAAACGGGGTCTTAACATATGCAAAGCTCGATGCCGCGCTCTTCGAGGCGGTCGCGCATGGCCTGAGGCACACCCGAATCAGTGATTATCAGGTCTATCTCACTGAGATCAGCAATTTTGCTGAAACCACGGCGCAGAAACTTCGACGAGTCGGCGAGAACGATTACCTTCTGCGCAGCGCGCATCATCACTTTGTTGAGCTCGGCTTCGCGGATGTCGGTGGTAGTGATGCCGAAATCGGGGTCGATGCCGTCGACACCCAGAAAGAGTTTCGAACATGCACACTCGGCAAACACGGCCTTTGCATATTCGCCTACAACCGAAAGCGAGCTATGGCGCACGATGCCGCCAAGCTGGATGATTTCGATATCGTTGTTGGTCGCAAGGATTTCGGTAGCCCTCAGACAGGCCGAAACGACGGTAAGATGATGAATCGGGCGGATGCAGCTCGCAAAGGCATGCACGGTCGTGCCCGAGGCGAGAATGATGGAGTCGTCGGCTGTAATCATCTCTGCTGCCCGCGCTCCGATGAGCATCTTCTGAGCCGGCATAAGCTTCTCTTTTTCATTGACCGAGCGGTTGTTAATATAAGGGTCGGTCTTGATGGCGTGTCCATGGCTGCGGTAAAGGCGTCCCTGCCGCTCAAGCTCGCTGAGGTCTTTGCGCACAGTCACAGCCGAGACTTCGAGCAGGTCGACGAGCTCGGCAACCTGAACCCGCTCATGCCTCATCAGATTGTCAAGAATGATTTGATGCCGTTCTTCTTTTGTCATGGCACAAATTTAAGAATTATTTTTCATAATTCGTGACTTTACAAATAAGAATCTACATTAATTATTTTGAAATTAAAACGCAATATATTACTTTTGTTGCGAAATAAACCATGGATAAATTCGAAACCAAATCTCCCTTATGAAAAAAATCGGCAAACACTACGATGTGATAGTTGTCGGCGGAGGCGCTACCGGTGCCGGTGTCGCCCGCGACTGTTCGCTTCGCGGACTGAAAGTGCTTCTAATCGAGCGCTTTGACTTCACAGCCGGAGCCACGGGCCGCAACCACGGACTGCTGCACAGCGGCGCACGATATGCCGTGACCGACCGCGAGTCAGCGACCGAATGCATCAAAGAAAACATGACCCTGCGACGCATCGCCTCGCATTGCGTCGAGGAAACAGGCGGTCTTTTCATCACATTGCCCGAAGACGACTTGGGCTATCAGAAGACATTTATCGACGCCTGCCGCGCTGCCGGAATAGAGGCCGAAGCAATCGACCCGGCGCTTGCCCGCCGTCTTGAGCCTTCGGTCAATCCCGCGCTTGTCGGCGCAGTCAAAGTGCCCGACGGCTCGGTCGACCCATTCCGCCTGACCATGGCCAACGTCTACGACGCCAAACTCCACGGCGCCGACGTGCTGACCTATCACGAAGTGACCGATTTCATCCGCAGCAGCACACGCATCGAAGGCGTCGTGATGAAAGATCTGCGCAACAATGGCGAAGGAATCAGCGCCACGGCCGACGTCACAGTCAACGCCGCCGGCATCTGGGGTCACATGATAGCCGAAAAAGCCGGCGTGTCGGTCAAAATGTTCCCGGCCAAAGGCTCGTTGCTGATTTTCGGCCACAGAGTCAACAACGTGGTAATCAACCGCTGCCGCAAGCCCGCCAACGCCGACATACTCGTGCCGGGCGACACGGTCTGCGTGATAGGCACCACGAGCGACCGCGTACCCTTCGAAAGCGTCGACCGCATGGAGGTCACGCCTGAAGAAGTCGATGTGCTGATGCGCGAAGGCATGCAGCTCGCCCCCTCGCTCGCCACAACCCGCATACTCAGGGCCTATGCCGGCGTCCGTCCGCTTGTCGCCTCCGACGATGACCCCTCGGGTCGCAGCATCTCACGCGGCATCGTATGTCTCGACCACGCCTCGCGCGACGGACTCGAAGGCTTCATTACCATCACGGGCGGAAAACTGATGACCTACCGTCTGATGGCCGAATGGGCCACTGACATGGTCTGCAAGAAACTCGGCCGCACAGGTCTCAAGTGCGTGACCGCCGAACGCCCCCTGCCCGGCAGCGAGCAGACCGGCAAACAAGAAAAACTCCGAGGCATGGGCGCCAAGGCCGCAGCCGGACGCCACGGCACACTCGCTGCCGACATCGCAGCCGACAAGGACTCAGACCGCGCACTGGTCTGCGAATGTGAAGGCGTCACAGTCGGCGAAGTGCGTTATGCCATCGACAAACTCAACGTCGACAACCTTATCACTCTGCGCCGCCGCACGCGCATGGGCATGGGCACCTGTCAAGGTCAGCTCTGCATCTGCCGCGCCGCCGGATTGCTCGAAGAGAAACACGGTTGTGTCAAGCGTCAGCTCGACGATATGCGAGATTTCATCAACGAGCGATGGAAAGGCATGAGGCCTGTCGCCTGGGGCGACGCTGTCGCCGAAGCGCAACTGATGGCATGGATGTATGCCGGCAACGCAGCTCTAAACCAATCGGATAACACGTTAATTCAGCTATGAAATTTGATATAGTCATAATAGGCGGAGGCCTCGCCGGACTGACAGCCGGCATCTCGCTCGAAGAGAAGGGCCTGTCAACAGCCATCGTTTCGACGGGCCACAGTTCGCTGCATTTCAACACCGGCTCGTTCGGTCTGCTCGGCTATGACGCCGACCGTAAGCCCGTAGCCTCGCCGGCCGACGCAATCAGCCGGCTCGCCAATAATCATCCCTATGTCCGCACGGGCATGGCATCGCTCGCACCGCAGGCCGCTCAACTGCTTGCCGATGCAGGCATAACGATGGCGGGCTCTGAGGCGCACAACCATCTGCGCATCTCGCCGACAGGCATCGCAGCCCCCGCGTGGCTCACGCTCGAAGGCATGGCTACTGTCGAGAACCTCAGACAGCAGGGTGTCAAACGCGCTGCTATAGTCGGCATCGACGGCTATCTCGACTTCCTGCCGAGATTCATAGCTTCAACACTCGAGAAAGCCGGCATCGCCGCGACTGTCAAATCTGTCACAACCGACGCTCTGCGGCTGATGCGCAAAAACGAGTCTGAAATGCGCGCCGCCAACATATCGCGCATCCTCATCGGCGACCGCCTCGACCGTCTCGCCGAGGCCATCAATGCGGCCGTGAAGCCCGGAGAAGCCGATGTAATTCTCTTCCCGGCGGTTGTCGGCAGCGAAAATCCCGACGAATATGCCCGTCTGCGCCGGATGTCGGCAACACCTTTATATTATTGTGCGACCCCGGGCGCTTCAGTTCCCGGCATGATAATCGGCCGACAGCTCACGTCGCGCTACACACGCCTCGGAGGCATGATCTTCAAAGGCGACAGCGTCGTCGCAGGCCAATTTGACGGCGACAGACTTACTGAAGTCAAGACACAGAACCTCGGCAGCGACTCACTCAGAGCCGACAACTTCATCTTCGCGGCCGGCAGCTTCTTCAGCCACGCGCTTGAGGCCCTGCCCGACCGAATCGTCGAGCCTGCTCTCGGTCTCGACATCGACTCGCCCGCCGACAGGCCGGAGCTTTTCGGCAAAGACCTATTCGAGCCGCAACCGTTTATGAAAGCCGGCATCGCCACCGACCCGGCGCTCCACGCCATGCGCGGCGGCCGCCCTGTAGCCAACCTCTACGTCGCCGGAGCTGCTCTTGCCGGAGCTGACTCGCTCAGCGAAGCCTCAGGCTCAGGCGTGGCAATGACTTCAGCTCTCTTCATTTCAAACGCCATAGCACACAAATGACAATGGATTTCCAAGAACAAAACATAAGTAGCCACAATTTCGAGCAATGCACCAAATGCACCGTGTGCACGGCCTACTGTCCGGTAACAGCGGTCAACGCCCTCTATCCCGGCCCGAAACAAGCCGGTCCTGACGGAGAACGCTACCGCCTGAAAGACCCGGAATTCTTTGAAAAAGCGCTCAAATTCTGTCTCAACTGCAAGCGCTGTGAAGTGGCATGTCCTTCGGGCGTGCGCATAGGCGACATCATCCTTGCCGCGAGAATAGCCCACACTAAAGAACGTCCGTCGCTGCGCGACACCATGCTTGCCAGCACCGACCTTATGGGCCGCACGGCAACTATCTGCGCGCCTGTGGTAAACGTCGCTCTCGCTCTGCGCCCGGTCAAATATCTCATGGATCTGACCGTCGGCATCGACAGCCACCGACGCTTGCCCAAGTATTCGTCGACCAAATTCACGACCTGGTTCCGCCGTAACGCGGCCGAGCGGCAGAAGGAGTTTTCACGTCAGGTGGCATATTTCCACGGCTGCTATGTCAACTATAACTATCCCGACCTCGGCATCGCGCTTGTCAAGCTTCTCAACGCCGCCGGCACAGGCGTCAGACTGATGGAGGCAGAGCGTTGCTGCGGTGTGGCTAAAATCTCCAACCGCCTGATCGACGAGGCGCGCCACGACGCCGAAATCAACATAGCCGCCGTCCGCAAGGCCTTGGCCGAGGGATGTCAGGCAGTTGTCGCCACAGGCTCGACCTGCTGCTTCACGATGCGCGACGAATATCCCCACATACTCGGCATCGACAACAGCGATGTACGCGACTCCATAACCATGGCTACCGCATGGCTCTACCGCATGATAGAGAGCGGCGATGTCAAGCTGGCTTTCCGCAAGGATTTCAGACTGCGCCTCGCATATCACACCCCCTGCCACATGGAGAAACTCGGCATGGCCAACTATTCGATCGGTCTGCTGCGGATGATTCCGGGTGTCGAACTGACCGTCCTCGACTCAAACTGCTGCGGCATAGCCGGCACTTACGGTTTCAAGAAAGAGAATTACGAAACATCGCAGGCCATCGGCAGCAAACTCTTCAGACAGATCGCCGAAATCAACCCCGATTTTGTCACGACCGACTGCGAGACATGTAAATGGCAGATCGAAATGTCGACGCCTTATAAAGTCAAGAACCCGATTGAAATTCTCGCCGAGGCCATCGATGTCGAAGCAACGGCAAAACTCAACAGAAAATAAATTACAAAATCTAACCCATAACACATTAATTAATTCATGGCTAAAGAAAACATCTATGCAGGATGGGATGAGAAGACTGTCAGCAAGTTCAAGTCGTGGCAGTTCCGCACTATCCTTGTCTCTATGATTGGCTATGCCATCTACTACTTCGTCAGGAAGAACTTCTCAATCGCTATGCCCGGCCTCACGGCCCAGTACGGCATATCCAACACCAGTTTCGGTATCGTCATCGGTATCGGCTCGCTTATCTACGGTCTCTCGCGCTTTGTAAACGGCTTCCTCGTAGAGAAAATCAGCTCGCGACTGATCATGGCTATCGGCCTGTTGCTCTGCGCCGCATGTAACCTTGCCTTCGGCTTCGGCGTCCACATCAGTTCCTGGATTACAGGCGTAGACCAAGGGCCCGAATTCATCAACATGCTCGTGCTCGTGATGGCCGTCACAATTGTTTTCAACCAGTATTTCCAGGGCATCGGCTATCCTCCGTGCGCAAGGCTGCTTCCGTCGTGGATTCATCCTTCCGAACTGGCTACAAAGATGTCAATCTGGAACACCTCCCACTCTATCGGCGCGGGCGCGGCAGTATTCTTCTGCGGCATTATCATGGGCCAGATGGGTTCTGATCTCAGCGCCAATCCCGAAATAATCGACACCATCGCCCGCAACCTCAACCTTGACGCGTCAAACGCCGAGGATATGAAAAAAATCCTCAGCTATGCCACTCACTGGGACGCTTGGCGCTGGTGTTTCTGGATTCCCGCCGTTATCGCCGTTGTCGGAGCTTTGTGGCTCTTCATCGGCCTGCGCGATGACCCGCGTTCGGTCGGTCTGCCCGAACTTCCCGGCACAAGCACCGGCAAAAAGGCAGGCAAAAAATCGGCTTCTCACGCTAAATTCCTCCGCGTCATGGTCTGGACCAACCGCTGGATATGGATACTCTGCATCGCCAACGTCTTTGTCTATGTCATGCGTATGGGCATCCTCGACTGGGGTCCTAAATTCCTGACCGAGGCCCGCAACATGTCGATTGAAACTGCCGCCCTGTCGGTAGCCATCTTTGAAATGTGCGCCATCATAGGCACAATCTTCGCCGGATGGGCCACTGACCATATTTTCAAAGGCAAAGCCCACCGCATGTGTCTTGTCTGTATGCTGGGCGCTGTCGTGTTCATGACCTTGTTCATCATGTTCTCTGATCTGCCGCAGGCTATTTCTATCGCCCTGCTCGCCATGGCCGGCTTCTTCATCTATGGCCCGCAGGCTCTGATAGGCATCGCGTCGGCCAACCACGCCACCAAGGACGCTTCTGCCACGGCCAACGGTCTCGCAGGCATCTTCGGCTATGTCGGCTCTTTCCTCTCAGCCATCGGCATCGGCATCATCTCCGACCACTACGGCTGGAACGTCGTATTCTATCTCATCATCGGTGTCGGCATCCTCGGAGCTATTACCTTCTTCCTGATGTGGGCTGCTCCGCGCGACGGCTACGAACGCTCAAACAATTTCTATAAGAACGAAGAAGCCATGGCTAAAGCCGGCGACCTCAACGACACGGATATTTAATTCTCGGTTATCATGCAATTCGACAAATACTATTCGCCGATAGACGAGCGGCAGCTGATGGAAGCCTGCCGCCGCATCAAACATGTCGCTCTCGACATGGACGGCACAATATATCTCGGCTCACAGCTGTTTCCGTGGACAAAACGCTTCCTCAAATCGCTTACCGACAACGGCATAGGATATTCATTTCTGACTAATAACCCTACCCGTTCGCTCGACGACTACGTCACCAAGCTCCACGGACTCGGCATCGAGGCCACACGCGATGAGGTTTACACCACTGCCGTAGCGACTATCGACTACCTCAAGACCCACTATCCGCAGGCCAAACGTCTGTTTGTGCTCGGCACTCCGAGCATGACCGCCGAATTTGAGGCCGCAGGTTTTGAAATGTGTGCTGACAGCGCCGACGACCGCCCCGACGTTCTCGTTGTGGCTTTCGACACTACGCTCGTCTATCCCCGTCTGTGCCGCGCTGCCTGGTGGGCTTCGCAGAATGTGCCCTACATCGCCACGAACCCCGACCGCGTATGTCCGACCGACCAGCCCGTGATACTTGTCGACTGCGGCAGCATCTGCGCATGCATCGAACATGCCACAGGCCGCAAACCCGACATCGTCATCGGCAAACCCAACCCCGACATGCTGCGTGGCATAATGGACCGCTACGGCTATCGGCCTGAGGAAATCGCAATGTGCGGCGACCGAATCTACACCGACGTGGCTATGGCGCGCAACGCCGGCGCACTCGGCGTCCTCGTCCTTTCGGGCGAAACTACGCTCGACACGGCCATGAACTCTGACCCGCAGCCGCCGATTACGGCCGACACGGTTGAGACCTTCGGCCAACTGTTGCTGAAATCACACGGAAAATAATATAACGATTCCATCTTGTCAGCGTCCGCGCCATCAACGGTGCGGACGTTTTTATTTGCTAACCGGCCGTCAATGCACCAACTTTTTCAAGCCATCGATTGTTCTATACTTAGATTTATTCCAACGAATACTCTAAATTAACAATTTAATAGACTTACAATTATGAACACTGCTCCTCTACAAGGCATTAAGGTTGTTGACTTTACATCCGTACAGTCAGGTCCTTCATGTACTCAGTTACTCGCATGGCTCGGCGCCGAAGTTATAAAAATCGAACGTCCCGGTACAGGCGACGCGACGCGTAATGAAATTCAGTTCGACCCTAACGAACCCAGCTACTACTTCCT
>JAGAOW010000083.1 GCA_017889945.1 Muribaculaceae bacterium | reverse complement strand
CCGACAGCAACGTGAAGAAAGCGGCTTCGTTTATGAGTGTAGCCACTCGCGAAGACATGCGTGAACGGCAGCTCCGCTTCAAACCCGAGATAGACGTAAGAGGCATGAGGGTCGACGAAGCTCTTCAGGCTGTGACCTATTTCATCGACGATGCAGTGCAGTTTAACAGCACACGCATAAGAATACTCCACGGCACAGGCACAGGCGCTTTGAGACAGGCCATACGCGAGCTGCTCAACGGCATTGCAGGCGTTCATGCATTCCACGACGAAGACGTCCGCTTCGGTGGCGCAGGCATAACAGTTGTCGAGTTTTATACCCGTTAAGACAATTATTCCGAACAAGCCGGGCTGATATTAAGATTTATTACCTACCTTTGTATTATCCATTTCACTCTTTTAATTTATTTATATGAAAGTCATAGACTATATACGTCAGAGCACGTCCCCGATTTTCTCATTCGAAATACTGCCGCCACTCAAAGGCAACAGCATTCAAAAGGTCTATGACATCATCGACAGACTTACGGAATTTGACCCGAAGTTTATCAACATCACTTCTCATCACAGTGAGTCGGTCTTTATGCCCCAGCCCGACGGACTTCATCGCAAAGTCAGCCTACGCCGCCGCCCCGGCACAGTAGCTGTAGCAGCGGCAATCAAATATAAATATGGCATCATTCCTGTGCCGCACATAATCTGCACGGGGTTTTCGAAAGAGGAAACAGAGTATGCCCTGCTCGACCTTAATTTTCTCGGCATCGACAACCTATTCATCGTTCGTGGCGATTCAAAGAACATCGAACCCCAATGGAACGACAAAACTCTCTACAACCGACACGCCACCGACCTGCAGCAACAGATTAATGAATTCAACTGCGGTTGCGGACTCAACGGCATGCACATCGACGGCATTGAAACAAAATTCAGCTACGGCATGGCATGCTATCCCGAAAAGCATGAAGAAGCACCCAACTTCGAATCCGATATTCATTATCTGAAAGAGAAAGTGCGTTGCGGGGCCGACTATCTGATTACTCAGATGTTCTTTGACAACGAGCGCTATTACTCTTTTGTCGAGCGTTGCCGTCGCGAAGGCATAATGGTGCCGATCATTCCCGGTATCAAACCTATAACAAAAATCTCACAACTGACACTGTTGCCAAAAGTTTTTCGCACCGATATACCCGAAGCGCTCGCATGCGAGTTGCGCAAAGCGCCCGACGATAATGCAGCCCGAAGCATAGGCATCGAATGGGGCATCGAACAGTGTCGCGACCTGATAGCCCACGGTGCGCCCGGCATACATTTCTACACAATGCACGCCTGCGAAAGCGTCAACCAAATTGCAAGAGCAATCTATTGATATGGATAAGTTCAGACAGGAACTGGAGCGCCGCATACTGTTGCTCGACGGAGCGATGGGCACAATGATTCAACAGCTTGGACTCGAAGAAAAAGACTTCCGTGGCAAGCTGTTTGCCAATCATCCTGTCGACCTTAAAGGCAATAACGACATCCTATGTCTGAGCCGGCCTGAAGCCATCTGCGACATACACCGGCGCTATATCGAGGCCGGCGCCGATATCATCTCGACAAACTCGTTCAACGCCAACTCCATCTCGCAAGCCGACTATCAGACCTCGGACTACGTCAGAGACATCAATCTCGCAGCCGCACACATCGCCCGACAGGCGGCCGACGAGGCCGGACGCAAAGTGTGGGTCGCAGGTTCAATAGGGCCTACCAACCGCACAGCTTCGATCAGTCCTGACGTCAACGACCCGGCAAGTCGCAACATTACATACGACGAATTGTTTGAGGCATATGCCGAGCAGGCATCCGCACTCATCGAAGGCTCTTGCGATATTCTGCTTTTCGAGACTGTTTTCGACACTCTCAACCTCAAAGCCGGACTCGATGCTGCCGCTCAGACCTTCAGGCGTCTCGGCCGTCGATTGCCTGTAATGGTTTCGGCGACCATTGCCGGACCGTCGGGCCGCATTCTTTCGGGCCAGACCATCGAAGCGCTGTGGGTGACTGTCGCATCATACAGCGACATCGTTTCGTTCGGACTCAATTGCTCCTGGGGCGCAGACCTGATGAGGCCCTATATTGCCGAGGCGGCCAAGACTGCCGATGTCTACATATCGTGCCACCCGAATGCCGGACTGCCTGATGAATTAGGTAATTACAAGGAAAGTGCCGAGCAGTTTGCCACGCATGTCGAAGCATTTTTGCGCGACCGCTCTGTTAACATTGTCGGCGGTTGCTGCGGAACAACTCCGCATCACATCGCCTGTCTGCGCGAAATAGCAGGCAAATATGAACCACACAAGCTTAGCTCAAGAAAACGTTCGCTGTATGTCGCCGGTCTTGACGCTCTCGAGATTTCGCCCGACAGAAATTTTGTCAACATCGGCGAACGCTGCAATGTGGCCGGTTCTCGAAAATTTCTGCGGCTCATCAAGGAGAAGAGCTATGACGAAGCTCTGTCGATAGCCCGTCGGCAAGTTTCTGATGGTGCGCAGGTGCTTGATATAAATATGGACGACGCAATGCTTGATGCGCTCGCCGAAATGACGCATTTCATCAATCTTATAGGCTCTGACCCCGAGGTTGCCAGTGTGCCGCTGATGATTGATTCGTCGCAGTGGGATGTCGTCGAGAGCGCTCTGAAATGCGTTCAGGGTAAGTGTATAGTCAACTCTATCTCCCTCAAAGAAGGCGAAGAAGCATTTCTCGCCAAAGCCCGCTGCGTACGCCACCACAATGCCGCACTTGTCGTCATGGCTTTCGACGAAAAAGGTCAGGCCGACACTTATGAGCGTAAGATCGAAATATGTGGCCGCGCCTATCGTCTGCTTGTCGACAAAGTCGGTTTCGAGCCTCACGACATTATCTTCGACCCCAATATAATGGCTGTCGCCACAGGCATTGAAAGTCACAACCTTTATGCCCGCGATTTCATCCGTGCCGTCAAGTGGATAAAGGCAGAACTGCCGGGAGCGAAAGTCAGCGGAGGCGTCAGCAATCTGTCGTTCGCTTTCCGCGGGCATAACAGACTCAGAGAATCAATTCACGCGGTATTCCTTTATCACGCCATTGCCGCCGGCCTCGACATGGCAATCATCAATCCGTCTTCATCAGTCACATACAACGACGTCGAACCTGAACTTCGGCAGCTGATAAGCGATCTTGTCTTAAATGGCAACAATGAAGCCTCTGCCGCCCTTTGCGACTATGCCACAGCCGACAATTTGTCTCAGTCTGACCGGCCGGTAGAAAAATCAGCGACTGAGCGAAACTCTGTTCCGGTAGCCGAACGCCTTTGCAATGCGATAGTCCGCGGCGACAGCGACTTTCTCAGCGAGGATATAGCCGAGGCTTTGCTATCATACAGCCGTGCCATCGACATCATCGAAGGGCCGCTGATGGATGGCGTCAACACTGTCGGAAAGCTCTTTGGCGAAGGAAAAATATTTCTGCCGCAGGTTGTCAAAACCGCTCGTGTCATGAAGCAGGCCGTCGACCTGCTGAAACCGCGCATCAATGCCGAAAAGAGCGCGGATAAAGCCTCTTCGGCAGGCAAAATACTGTTTGCAACAGTCAAAGGCGATGTCCACGACATCGGTAAAAATATTGTCACTATCGTCCTCGAATGCAACAACTACGAGGTAATCGATTTAGGCGTCATGGTGCCCGCCGAACACATTGTCGCTGAAGCACAGCGACTCAAACCCGACATTATCTGTCTGTCGGGGCTCATCACTCCTTCGCTTGGCGAAATGGTCAACGTTGCTGACAAACTCGAAGAAGCCGGTCTTGATATTCCGCTGATTGTCGGCGGTGCGACAACTTCTAAAATTCACACAGCTCTTCATATTGCGCCGCATCTTTCTGCACCTGTTGTACACGCATCCGACGCATCGCGCAACCCCGTGATCGCATCGCGGCTATTGAATCCCGCATTGTGTAGTGAATTTGTCAAAGAACTTGACGACGAATACCGACGTTTGCGCAGCGGCTACAAAAAAGCGCAACTGCTGCCTTATGCGGAAGCGATTAAACACAGGCTTAATATTGACTGGACTGCTTACCGTGCGCCCAAGCCCAAGCACCATGGAGTCAGCATACTCGACAACATATCGATAAGTGAGGTCAAGCCATTTATCAATTGGCGCATGTTCTACAACGCATGGCGAGTTTCACCTCATGCGGATGATGTTTCCGCACAGTCTCTGTTTGAAGATGCACAGGCGATGCTATCCAAGCTTGAAACTGCCGCAGTACCTTTGATTCGTGCAGCGGTCGGTGTGTTCGAGTCCGCATCGCTCGGAGAAGATATCATCATCGACGGCGTGACTATGCCTATGCTCCGCCGTCAGTTGCCCAACGATGAAGGCATATGCCGTTCGCTTGCCGACTTCGTCATGCCGGCGATGCCTGACGGTCGCTGCCGGGATTATGCCGGCACTTTTGTCGTGTCGGTCGGAGCAGCCGATAATTCGATTTACTCGCAAGTCGGCATTGACGATGACACCTACTCTACCGTCTTGTTGCGCACCCTGCTCGACCGTCTCGCCGAGGCGTCTTCGGAGTGGCTGCACCGATATGTCCGTACAGAATATTGGGGCTATGCATCCGACGAAACTGCGGACATGGACGAGATTTTCAAAGGCAATTTCCGAGGCATCAGGCCTGCTGTAGGCTACCCGATGATGCCCGAACAGACTATTATTCACAGTCTTGGCAAACTTCTGCCTTTTGAAAGTGTCGGTGTCAGTCTGACGGAAAACGGCGCGATGAGTCCGGCATCATCGGTGTGCGGTCTTTATATCGCCTACCCCGACGCCCGCTATTTCATGCTCGAACAAATCGGCGAAGACCAGCTTGCCGATTACGCCAGCCGCCGTGGAGTCGACATCGAGCGCATGAGAAGCGTTCTGCTTAAAAATTTGCTGTAAGTCAGAACCAGCGTATTTTGCGCAGGAAAACATAAAGCGCAATCGACAGCACTAATGAGCCGACGATTATGACCTCAAACATATATGGCTCGTTTTGAAAGGCCACGGCCACATTCATGCCATAAAAACTCGCAATCATTGTCGGCACCATCAGCACTATCGAGAGTGCCGCCATCTTTTTCATTATCGAGTTGACATTGTTGGATATGACCGACGCAAACGAGTCGAGAGTGTTGCCCATGATATCATCGTATATTTTTGCAGTCATATCGGCTTGCCGCAGCTCAATCTTGACGTCTTCGCTCAGTTCAGAGTCAAATTCCTCGCAATAAACACTTTGCAGACGATCTACGAGTATTTCGTTGGCTTGAATCGAAGTATTGAAATAGACCAGCGTTCGCTGGATGCCCAGCATACTGAACATATCTTCATTCTTGATGCTCGATGCCAGACTTTTTTCGTCGATAATCATATATCGGTTGATGACTTCGAGATATTTCAGATACCAGTAAGCCGACGAGTACATAAGCCGCAGCACGAAATCCGACTCACTGTCAACCTGAATTTCACGCCGGCGAGTATGCGTTATGAAATCGCTGATCATCTCGGTCTTGTGGGCGCATATGGTCAGGAGAATTTCATTGTTGGTTATAATGCCAATTGGAATCGTATCGTATGGACTGACTTGCCCCACTGTGCGAAACGGTATGCGCAGAATGATGAAACGCCAGTCGCCTTCGCGGTCGATACGAGGCCGCTCGTTGGGGTCGGTAGAACTCACGAGGAAATCCTCCGGCACACCCAGCTCTTCGCCGAGGTATTTCATGTCGTCGTGATCCGGGCCTTCGACATTAATCCAGCAGTGCGGACTCCACTCTTCACATTCGACAAATCCGTTTTGACTTGTATAGAAAGTTTTCATTGCTGATCAGTGTTTCATTAAATATTATTTGTCGAGGTCGACCGGCAGTTTATAAGAAGCCACGGCGAAACCGACAACAAATACGACAAGAACAAGATTGACAATTGCCGTCGAGTGCATAAGATTGCCCATGCCGACCAAGGGCGAAACCGTTGCGCTGACAATATAGCCCGCAACTCCGATTATCGCGGCCGCCTCGCCAGAGTGAGCCCTGCACTCGTTCATTGCCAGAGTGTTGGATGTCGAGAACAACATACCCAAAGCAAACAGGATTATGACCGCACAGATGTCATATATCCATAAGTTATTGACAAAGAACAGAGCTGCCGCAAGACAAACCACACCCACCGCAGCAATAATCGCTCCGGCTAATGCCGCATTACGATAGGGTTTGAACTTCAGCGATAACATCGACCCTGCCGCGAGAAACAGAGAATTGACCCCGATGAAAATTCCATATGCCGTTTCCGACAGTCCGTAATGATTCTGCATGATAAACGGCGAGGAAGAAATATACGAAAAAAGCAATCCGAGTGCCGTGCCCTTGAGCATCGTATGAATCATGAACGGTCGGTTGCGGATAATCAGACCATATATTTTAAATGATGTAAACACAGAGCCGTTATTTCTAGCCTCGGGCGACAGCGATTCCTTCATTTTTACCGAAAGCAATATGAGAACAACGGCAAAACCGGCCAGAACAATGAAGATTGATTTCCAGCCCCAGTTGTCGGCCAATACACCTCCGACTATCGGCGCGCTTGCCGGCGCAAGACCGTTGATAGCACCGACAATAGCAATGAACTTAGCCAATTGTCTGCCCGAATAGACATCAGCCGGAATCGTTTTTGCGAGAAAATAACCGGCCGACGCGCCTATGCCCTGAAAGAAGCGACACAAATTAAAAACATGGATTGTCGGCGAATATATGCTGACGATTGACGTAACTATAAAAACCGCGGTGGCGACAATGAGTGTCGGTTTGCGGCCATATTTATCGCTCAAAGGGCCAAGAGATAGCTGACCGATTGAAAGACCAATCATGCCGACAGCCAACCCCATCTGCCCTAACGGGATAGAACATCCGAAAAATTTACACATCGAGGGGAGCGCCGGAGTGTACATGTCGTTGACAAACGACCCTTGTGCGCTGAGCACCACCACAAACATAACCAAAAAGGCATAATAATGCTTCGACCCGGCAAGAGCCTTGGCCAATGGCGACAACAATCTTGCCGCAACATTGTCATTCGATGTTTTATCTGATTCCATAACGGAAATTAAACCATAGTCAGTGACGAATTAATATCAAGCATCCGAAGCTCATAAATCTCATAATATCTAACACCGCTTAACCCCAAAAGTTCTTCCGTAATTCCATGTACACCAAAATATCACTCTCGCATTAACACAAAAACATAACTTGCTTAGAATTAACATCTGACCGCGAGATTGGCTCACAATCTCTGATTCAAACAACGCAAAAAATAACTTGCGAAATTCGCAAGCTATTGCATAGTATAAAAAAAACGACTACCTTTGCACACGAAAACGAATAACCATCGTCATTCACGGTCCTATAGCTCAGTTGGTCAGAGCACCTGACTCATAATCAGGGAGTCCTTG
>JAGAOW010000082.1 GCA_017889945.1 Muribaculaceae bacterium | reverse complement strand
TTGTGACTCCTACAGGATTCAAACCTGTAACCTTCTGATCCGTAGTCAGATGCTCTATTCAGTTGAGCTAAGGAGCCAAGCGCTCTCTTGCGATTGCGAGTGCAAAGTTAATGCAATTTGCTGAATTGGCAAAATTATTTTTCAGTTTTGGGCAAATATTTTTTGTGACACATTTATTTTTTGAAAAAAGCTTTTATAATCAATAATAATCGAAAAAAAAAGATTACTTTTGTGGAAATTTGGAGAGAAAATGACCGAGAATCTCAAAGAGCAGCTTGACCGCGTAGCGGCAAAAGCCGGTTTGATTGTCGAACGATATCGTCTGAAGACTCAGCAACTCGAACAAGCGCAGACCAAAGTCGCAGAACTCGAAGAGAAACTCACTGCCTGTGAGAAAGAGCTTGAGAAACTGCGTGTCGACAATGAATATCTCCGTGTGGTCACGAACATTAGTCCTGACCGCAAGGACATTGAGAAAGTAAAGTCATTGATTTCCGGATTAGTGCGGAACATTGACCGCTGCATCCTCGACCTGAAAGAATGATGATGTAGATGAACGATAAACTTAGAGTAACGATAAAGATAGCCGATGTCGAACCAATCCATTTCGATATTGACCGCAAGGAGGAGATAGTCTACCGCAAGGCTGAATATCACGTCAATAAGTTGTGGCAGAATTGGTTTCAGACAAGCAAAAATAAATCGTCGCACGAAACCCTCGCAAGGGTGGCGTTGGCTTTTGCAGAACTCTACTATCGCAAAAGCGAACAACTTGACGGGCAAGTGCAGTTAATTGACAACTTTGAAAAGCAATTGGACTCCCTTTTGCTTGAAAAGGACTGATATACTCTGTCGCAGAACAATCGTCTGCCGGCAATAGCTCAAGAGTGAGCATCGCTGATATTTCCGCACAACACGTTTCGGCTCAACCCCATAGAAGCCGTGATGTGATTGTGCTTTTTTATTTTATTGACAACATTATTAATAACTTTATAACAACATCATGGAATTAACCAACATATTGATATGTGTAGCAGTAGCGGTCATCGCAGCCGCGCTTGCCGTTGCTGTCACACTTATTGTACAGAAATCTATGGCCAAGACAAGAGCGAAAGCCATAGTGGCTGATGCCGAGCGCGAAGCCGACGACCTCAAACGCAACAAGATTCTTGAAGGCCGCGAAGAAGCCTTGCAAATCACCGCTGAAGCCGAAAAGCAGGCCAACCAGCGCATGGCCAAGATGCAGTCGGCTGAGTCGAAAATCAAGCAGCGCGAACTCCAGCTCAATCAGCAGCAAAGCGAGAACGCACGCGCCAAAAACGAAATCGAAGCTGCCCGCCAGGGACTTGAAGCACAATACGCTGCCGCAGAGGCACGTCAGGCGGAACTCGACAAACTGCACCGCACCGCTCAGGAACAGCTCGAACACATCTCAGGCCTCTCGTCGCAGGAAGCGCGTGAGAAACTGATAGAATCACTTAAAGACGAAGCCAAAACAGCCGCAGCCTCTTACATCAACGACATCATGGACGAGGCCAAAATGACGGCAAACAAAGAAGCCAAACGCATTGTTGTTCAGAGCATACAGCGCGTAGCGACAGAAACCGCAATCGAAAACTCCGTTACCGTATTCCACATCGATTCCGACGAAATCAAAGGACGCATCATCGGCCGCGAAGGTCGCAACATACGCACCCTCGAAGCTGCAACCGGCATTGAAATCATAGTCGACGACACTCCCGAGGCCATCGTCCTCTCAGGCTTCGACCCCGTCCGCCGCGAAATCGCCCGCCTCGCCCTGCACCAGCTTGTTGCCGACGGCCGCATCCATCCCGCACGCATCGAAGAAGTCGTTGCCAAAGTCCGCAAACAGATCGAAGAAGAAATCATCGAAACCGGCAAACGCACGGCCATCGACCTCGGCATCCACGGTCTGCACCCCGATTTGATAAGAATGGTCGGTAAGATGAAATATCGCTCAAGCTACGGGCAGAACCTGCTCCAGCACTCGCGCGAGACCGCAAACCTCTGCGCCATAATGGCTTCCGAGCTCGGCCTCAACCCCAAGAAAGCACGCCGAGCAGGTCTGCTCCACGACATAGGCAAAGTGCCTGACGAAGAGCCCGAACTGCCCCACGCTCTTCTTGGCATGAAATTAGCCGAAAAATACAAAGAGAAACCGGAAATTTGCAACGCCATCGGCGCTCACCACGACGAAATCGAGCAGACAACCCTGCTCGCGCCGATTGTTCAGGTGTGCGACGCCATCTCAGGCGCTCGTCCCGGCGCTCGCCGTGAAATCGTCGAAGCTTATATCAAACGTCTCAAAGACCTCGAACAGCTTGCTCTCTCCTACCCAGGAGTCCTCAAGACATACGCCATTCAGGCCGGTCGCGAACTGCGCGTAATCGTTGGCGCAGACAAAATCGACGACACCGAAACCGAAAAGCTCTCGTCGGAAATCGCTCGCCGCATTCAGGACGAAATGACCTATCCGGGTCAGGTTAAAATCACGGTAATACGCGAGACACGAGCCGTAAGCTTCGCTAAATAACCGTCATCTGCCTTATGGACGAAAACAACGAATATCGTCAGGACGACGACGTTCAGCCCGAGCGTAAACCCTGCGGAGGCAACTGCCGGCGCGAAATCCGCGGCAAACTACACTCCTTCAACTGGCTTGAGGATATCCCCGGAGGATATGCCGACAGCGACATGGTCGAAGTGCAGTTCAAGAACACCCGCAAGGGCTTCTATAAGAATTCGGCCAACCTGCAGCTCAAAATAGGCGACATCGTGGCCGTCGAAGCCTCTCCCGGCCATGACATTGGTCAGGTGACCCTCGTTGGCGCACTCGTCAACCTGCGCATGCGCAAAGCCCGCGTTAAGGCTGATGCTGAAATCAAACGCATATTCCGCAAAGCCAAACCCGCCGACCTTGAAAAATTCGAAGAAGCCAAAGCAAAAGAGCACGACACGATGATTCGCGCCCGTAAAATCGCCGAGAGCCTCAATCTCAACATGAAAATCGGCGATGTCGAATATCAGGGCGACGGCAATAAGGCCATTTTCTACTACATCGCCGACGAGCGTGTCGACTTCCGTCAGCTCATCAAAGTGCTTGCCGAGACATTCAAAGTCAGGATAGAGATGAAGCAGATCGGCGCCCGTCAGGAAGCCGGACGCATCGGTGGCATTGGCCCTTGCGGCAGACCGCTTTGTTGCTCAAGCTGGATGACCAACTTCGTATCCGTGGCCACAAGCGCCGCACGCTATCAGGACATCTCGCTCAACCCCCAGAAACTTGCCGGTCAGTGTGCCAAGCTCAAATGCTGTCTCAATTTCGAAGTCGATGCCTATGTCGAAAGCGTCAAGCGTCTCCCGCCACGCGACGTCAGACTCGAAACCGCCGATGCGACATACTTCCACTTCAAGACCGACATATTCAAACGCGAGATTACCTACTCCACCGACAAGAACATCGCCGCCAACCTCGTCACAATCGACGCCTCGCGTGCATTTGAAGTCATTGCGCTCAACAAAGCCGGCGAAAAGCCCCTTTCGCTCGCTGCCGAAACCGACAGCAAGCCTGTCGAGAAAAAAGCTTTCGGCGACATTCTCGGTCAGGACGACGTGACGCGTTTTGACAACAAAAAGAAAAAGCGCCGCAACAAAAACAAATCTCAGCAGTCGCGTCAGCTCGCAGACAATAACTCTGATGAGCAACAGCCGGCCAACAACGAAAACCGGCCGAACCGCAACGAGCGGAAGCGCAAACCACAGAACAAACGCAATCCCCGCAATGATGGACAAGCTTCTGATAACGAACGCGCTGACAAAACGGGCAACGGGCATAACAGCGAAGCATAGCCTGCTCCTCGTCGTGCTCGCTTTCCTGCTGCCGACGCTGGCCGGATGCTCTCACTCCGGCGAGACGAGCGCATATGAGCCTGTTGATGCATCAGGATGGAACTACGGCGACACAATCGGCATAGTCCTCGAATCGCCCGATTCTGTCGCTGCCGGCGACCTCGCCATAGCCGTGCGCCACAGCGCCGACTATGACTACAGCAACATCTGGCTTGAAGTCTCCTATCCCCTCGGAGACAGCATCCAATCCGACACTGTCAACGTCGCTTTGGCCGATGTCTACGGCAATTGGTTCGGCAAAGGTCTCGGGCTCAGCTATCAGCATGTCGACACCGTCTTGCACGACATAAACTTGCACTTACCCGCCCGCATCGGCATTCGCCACATCATGCGGGTTGACAAGATTAAAGGCATCGAACAGCTCGGCATAATCATCGCACGCTGACAGACAAACATATGGACAGAAAATTCGACAGCATAATATTCGATATGGACGGCACCCTCTGGGATGCCGTCGACTCCTACTGCGAAATCTGGAATGCAACTTTGACTGCCACCGGCATAAACCGACCGCCCGTCGTCAGAGAAGACTTGATAAAACTGATGGGAATGACGCTCGACCGCATTGTCAGCATCCTCGTTCCTGAAGCCGTCGGCAACCGCGCCTTTCTCGACGTACTCCAGCACAACGAGTGCACGATGATGCCTCGTCTCGGCGGACGTCTCTATCCCGGAGTCAAAAACCTGATGCCGATTCTTGCCCGGCACTACAAACTATATATGGTCAGCAACTGTTTTTCAGACGGGTTGCCTACCTTTCTCGACTACACCGGATTGAAGCCTTACATTTCCGACCACCTCAGTTTCGGCAACAACGGTCTCGACAAAGCGGCCAATATCGGCATAATGGTTGAGCGTCATGGCCTTAAAGCACCGATGTATGTCGGCGACACCGAAGGCGACTGCATCTCAAGCCACAAAGCCGGAGTCGCTTTCGCTTGGGCTTCCTACGGCTTCGGAACAGTCGACAATCCCGACTTTGTATTGAAAAATTTTGACGACCTGAAGACTTTACTTTTATAACTGAAATGGAAAATCGCGAATCTGAACAACTTCAACTCCTCTCAGAAGCCGAATCGGGCTTACGTCTGCAACGCGTTCGCCGCGCAATGGCCGACAGAGCGCTCGATGCCGTGCTTATCAGCGATAACGCCAACATATATTACCTGACCGGCAGAGTTTTCTGCGGTTTCATCTTTATTCCCGCCGACGGCGAACCCTTATACGCCGTCCGACGCCCCTGCCATCTCAAAGGCCGCCGCACTGTGGCGATACACAAGGTCGAAGAGCTCCCGCCTATGGCAGGACTACCTCACGGCGCAACTCTCGGCCTCGAGATGGGAACATCATCCTACAACGCCATCGCCCGCATCCAGAAAGCTTTCGGCGACAGTCTGAAATTTGCCGACGCCTCCCCGGTCATGGCCGCAGCCCGCTCGGTCAAGACCGATGCCGAAATCGAACAGATTCGCATCTCCGGCGTCCGGCAGACTGCTCTATACCATCGCATACCGCGTCTCTTTCAGCCGGGTATGCGCGATATTGACCTTCAGGTCGAAATCGAACGCGCCGCTCGTCTCGAAGGCTGTCTCGGTCAATTCCGTGTCAGCGGCGACGACATGGAACTGTTCATGGGCAATGTTCTCGTCGGCGACAATGCCGACAGTCCGTCGCCCTA
The DNA here is from genome assembly GCA_017889945.1 of Muribaculaceae bacterium. Lineage (GTDB taxonomy): Bacteria > Bacteroidota > Bacteroidia > Bacteroidales > Muribaculaceae > CAG-873. Next base: position 2,503 of record JAGAOW010000082.1, on the reverse strand, counting down.
CGACTTCGCGATGGGTGGCGCAGGCATGGATCCCTCACTCCCCGTCGGCGCTGACGGCACACTGATTACTCGCGGCGTAAGCGTGATGGTCGACGTCAACGGCAACTTTACCGGCTATATGACCGACATGACCCGATGCTACTCAATAGATTCAGTCCTTCCCCGTCGCGCCCTTGACGCACATCGGCTGTCGATTGACATCTGCGCCGCATTAGCCGACATGGGCCGTCCGGGCGTCGAAGCCAGAGCCCTCTATGAAAAAGCCTTGTCAATGGCTACCGAAGCCGGTTTCGCCAATGAATTCATGGGCCACCGCCAGCATGCCGGCTTTGTCGGCCACGGCGTAGGCATCGAAATCAACGAGCTGCCTGTCCTTGCGCCGCGTTCAAAATCGATACTCGAGACCGGCAACGTCATCGCCATAGAGCCTAAATTTGTCATTCCGGGCGTCGGTGCTCTCGGCATCGAAAACACCTATGTTGTCCGTCCCGAGGGTGCTATGCAATGCCTTACACTCGCGCCACAAGAAATCACCTGCTTCGAATAATGACAAATCTCAAAGAGAAAATATCTCAGAAAATATTCCACACCGTCAGTGCGGCAGCTGACAACATCGGTCGTCAGTGCTACGTCGTCGGTGGTTATGTCCGAGACCTCATCATCGGCCGTAAGTCCAAGGATATCGACTTTGTCACTGTCGGCTCGGGCATAGAACTTGCTGAAGCAGTCGCCGCCCAACTCGGTCCGAAAACCCACATAGCCGTTTATCGTAATTATGGCACTGCCCAGATCCACCGAGGCGAGCTCGAACTCGAATTTGTCGGTGCGCGCAAAGAGTCCTACCGGCGTGATTCCCGCAACCCCATTGTCGAGGACGGCACTCTCGACGACGACCTCGCCCGTCGCGACTTCACTATCAACGCCATGGCCATTTGCGTCAACGACGGCGCATTCGGCGAACTTGTCGACCGCTACGACGGCCTCGGCGACATCGAGCGACGCATCATCCGCACACCCCTTGACCCCGATGTCACATTCAGCGACGACCCCCTGCGCATGCTCCGGGCAATCCGCTTCGCCACACAGTTGCAATTTGACATCTGGCCCGAAACATTCGAAGCCATCTGCCGCAACGCTTCGCGCATCGAAATCATCACTGCCGAGCGCATCAAGGACGAACTGTCGAAAATCATGCGCTCCCCCCGGCCATCGATCGGATGGGAACTTCTGTTGCGCAGCGGCCTGCTGAAACTCATTTTGCCTGAACTCGCCGCTCTGAGAGGTGTCGAGATTGTCAACGGACGCGGGCATAAAGACAATTTCTATCACACACTCGGTGTTGTCGACAACGTAGCGGCGGCTTCCGACAACGAATGGCTTCGTTGGGCGGCCCTGTTCCACGACATCGGCAAACCCGCCACAAAGCGCTTCGAACCCGCTACCGGCTGGACCTTCCACAACCATAACATCGTCGGCGCTAAAATGATACCGCGCATTTTCAAGCGCATGCGCATGCCGTTGGGAGCTGAAATGCGCTATGTCCGCAAACTCGTCGACATACACATGCGCCCCATAGCCCTGGTCGAGGACGAAGTGACCGACAGCGCCGTGCGACGCCTGATGAACTACGCCGAAGAGGACCTTGACGACCTGATGACTCTCGCCCGCGCGGATATCACAAGCAAAAACGAAGAGAAGAAACAGCGCTTCCTCGACAATTTCAACCTCGTCGAGGAAAAGTTCAGCGAAATTCGCATCAAAGATGCCGAACGAGCCCGCCGCAACCCGGTCGACGGAACTGAAATCATGCACATCTTCGGCCTGCCTCAGTCGCCCGATGTCGGCTACTTTGCTTCTAATCTGAAGCAGGCTATCAAAGACTGTCTCATCGAGGACACCCGCGAGGACGCGCTGCGCTACCTTCTTATTCTCGCCGAGCGCCGCAATATCCCCGTGGTAAACTATCCCGAAGAACTCAAATCATTATAATATAGTATGTATTACGTCAGCAAACGTCTCGAAATATCAGCCGCCCACAGGCTTTCACTCGACTACGAAAGCAAATGCACATCGCTTCACGGCCACAATTGGATTATTACGGTCCGGTGTCGCTCGGCGGTTCTCAACGCCAACGGCATGGTCACTGACTTTACCGACATAAAACGCAAAATTTCCGATCGTCTCGACCATGCATGTCTCAACGACGTACTCGACTTCAATCCGACGGCCGAGAACATAGCCCGATGGATTTGCGACAACATCGAAAACTGCTACCGGGTCGACGTTCAGGAGAGCGAAGGCAACATTGCTACATATGAGAAAGATGTATAAAGTCAACGAAATATTTTATTCACTTCAGGGCGAAGGCTACTACACCGGCACAGCCGCCGTATTTCTGCGCTTTTGCGGTTGCAACCGTCATTGCCCCTTCTGCGACACCGACTTTGCCGAAGGAACTCTGATGAGCGGCGACGAAATTGTCGCTGCGATAGATCGGAAGAGC
>JAGAOW010000081.1 GCA_017889945.1 Muribaculaceae bacterium | reverse complement strand
TGTCGCTGACCTCGGACAGCCGCAAAATGGCCGAGGCGATGCTGGCAGCGTTGTTCCCCTCGCATCCCTACGGCACACAGACTGTGCTTGGCACACAGGAGAACCTCAAGAATCCGTCGATAACGAATGTGAAGAACTATCACAAGACATGGTATGTTCCCAACAACATGGCAATCTGTCTGTCGGGAGATTTCGACCCTGACAATATGGTCGACATCATCAGCAAATATTTCGGCCATCTCAAACCCAACAATAACTTGCCGAAACTCGCTTTCCCGGCTGAAATGACCATCACAGAGCCTATCAAACGCGAGGTGTGGGGCAACGAGGCCGAACGTCTCTATCTGGCATGGCGAATTCCTGAAGCTAAAAGCGACGATATCAAGGTAATCGACGTGATCAACGAAGTGCTGAACAACAACAAGTGCGGTCTGATCGACATCAACATCAATCTCGCGCAGAAAATGCTCGGTGCTGGCGCAGGAACTTACGGTCTCGCCGACCAGGGTGCGTTCCTGCTTATCGGTATGCCCAAAGGCGGACAGACTCTTGACGATGTGCGCGACCTGCTGCTCGAAGAGATGAAAAAGCTCCGCAACGGCGACTTCGACGACGACCTCGTGCCGGCCATCATCAACAACACCAAACTGCAGCTTCAGCGCTCGTTTGAGAGCAACGAATCGAGAGCAAGTTACTATGTCGACGCATTTGTCAACGGCGAGCCGTGGGCCGACGTTGTGAAATCGTATGACGAACTTGACAAAATAACCAAAGCCGATGTCGTGGCTGTGGCAAACAAGTATTTCGGCGACAACAATTATGTGGCAATCTACAAACGCCAAGGACCTGATGCCAACGAGCTTAAAATATCCAAACCCGAAATTACTCCTATCGCGATGAACCGCGACAAGTCGAGCGATTTCCTGATTGAGATACAGAACAGCAAAGTCACACCTATCGAGCCTGTGTTTGTCGACTATGACAAAGACCTGACAAAACTGAAGGCCAAAAACAACATTCCGGTCTACTATACCCACAATTCGACAAACGATATATTCCAGCTCACATATATATTTAATGTGGGCGAGAACAACGACCGCAGACTCGACTATGCGGCAGAATTGCTGGAGTTGTTCGGCACGCCGGACATGACTCCGCAGCAGATACAGAACGAATTCTACAAAATGGCATGTTCGTTCAGGATTTCGGTCGGCGCAGAGCGGTCGTATGTCGTGCTGAGCGGCCTAAACGAGAATATGCCGAAGGCTATGGCGCTCTTCGAGAAGATGGTCAAGGAGGCCGTCGCCGACACAGCCGCCTACTCTGCTTATATCGACCGTGTAGAACAGTCGCGTGCCAACAACAAGACCAACCAGCGTCAGAATTTCAACGCTCTTTCGACTTATATGATTTACGGCAAGGATAATCCCCAGACCAGAATAATCAGCGTCGAAGAGCTGCGCTCGACCCAGCCGCAGGTGTTTATGGACGCTCTGCGCGAGCTGATGAACTATGAGCATGAAATCATCTACTACGGTGCAAGTTCGGAGAAGCAAGTGATTAAGGACATCAACAAATATCATTATATCGCCAAAAAGCTCAAACCCGCTCCCGAGCAGAATGTGTTCACGATGCGTCAGCCTGAGGAGACCATCATCTATGTCGCTCCCTACGACGCCAAGCAGCTCTATATGTCGCTCTATTCAAACCGTGGCGAAAAATACAATCCGGCAATCGAGCCTCTGCGCAATGTCTACAACGACTATTTCGGAGGGTCGATGAACGCAATCGTATTCCAGGAGATGCGCGAAAGCCGTTCGCTCGCCTACTCGGCATGGGCAATGCTGAACAATCCGGCATATCTCCGTCGTCCCTATACCTATCGCGCGCAAATCGCCACACAGAACGACAAGATGCTCGATGCGATAAAGGCGTTTGACGAGATTATCAATGATATGCCTGTCAGCCCGGCGGCGTTCGAACTTGCCAAGAAAGGCATCGAATCGCGCATACGCACCGAGCGCATCATCAAAGACAACATCGCATGGAGCTATATCAACGCCCGCGACCTCGGCCTGGACACTGACAGACGTATCGCCGTCTACAAAGCGCTCCCCGAAATCACGCTCGACGATGTAGTCAAATTCCAGAAAGACAATGTCAAAGGCCGCACGTTCTACTACTGTATTCTCGGCGACACCAAAGACATCGACCTCGAGGCACTGTCGAAACTTGGCAAAGTCGTGATGCTGACTACCGAAGACATATTCGGATATTAAATATAAAGTTATATAATCCAACGCATAAAGCCTCCGGCCCGTCCGGGGGCTTTTTTTAGAACCGGCTCTTATTTAGACTGACATTTTGTCACATCTGTCACATCGAAAACGGCCAAAACATTTTTGGCACAAGATTTGTTCTATTGATGATAAAACAGAATAAATAATTACATAAACATAAAACTTAATAATCATGGGAAAAATCATTGGTATCGACTTAGGTACAACCAACTCTTGCGTTGCCGTTCTTGAAGGCAACGACCCTGTAGTTATCCCCAATAGCGAAGGCCGCAACACAACGCCTTCTGTCGTCGCATTTGTCGACGGTGGCGAGCGCAAAGTAGGCGACCCTGCAAAACGTCAGGCTATTACGAACCCTAAACGTACGATTTACTCTATCAAAAGTTTCATGGGCGAAACATATGAAAAGGTCAAAAACGAAATCGAACGCGTGCCCTACAAAGTCGTCCGCGGCGACAACAACACTCCGCGTATCGACATCGACGGCCGCGAATATACTCCGCAGGAAATCTCGGCCATGATCCTTCAGAAAATGAAGAAAACCGCCGAAGACTATCTCGGACAGTCGGTTACGGAAGCAGTCATCACTGTGCCTGCATACTTCAACGACTCACAGCGTCAGGCAACCAAAGAGGCAGGCGAAATCGCCGGTCTGACAGTTCGTCGTATCGTCAACGAACCTACAGCTGCAGCTCTTGCCTACGGCCTTGACAAAACCAACAAAGATCAGAAAATCGCAGTATTCGACCTCGGTGGCGGTACATTCGATAT
>JAGAOW010000080.1 GCA_017889945.1 Muribaculaceae bacterium | reverse complement strand
TTTAAGAAAGGAGGTAAATAATGAATCTTACGGAAGTGTCTAAAATATGGATTACAGATTCGGCCGTGTGGATTGAACTGAACGATGGTCGCAGAGCAAAGGAAGATTTTGCCGACTACATGCGTTTGGCATCCTCCTCAAAGACTCAACGCGAAAATTACCGCCTGTCGTATTTCGGAATTCATTGGCCTGATATTGATGAGGATTTATCTTTTGACGGATTTTTCAACAAAACAGGCGACTCGGTCAAATCGAATAATGATATTTGACAAACTGTCAGGATGCTCAATCGGGTAATTGAGCATCGAAGCCTGCGTTGCGGACGGCTTCAATGATTTCGTCGGGATTATGTTGGCCTTCGACCGAGGCTTTGCCGGACGAGAGATTTACATTGACCTGGCTGACGCCTTTGACTGAAGCTATGGCCTTTGTGACTGCGGCCTGACAGTGCGGACAGTTCATGCCGACGATTGTATATTCTTTTGTCATTTCTGTAGGGGTTATGTGGTTGTGGTTATGTTTATGATTTTTGATAAACGAGATGATCAGCAAGATGACAAGGACTGCCGAGCAGCATGTGTTGAAAATACTCATTTCCGCGCAGTGCGCTCCGTGGCCGTGTATGCTCTTGATGTCGAACCATTGGGCAGGCAGCAAATAGTCAATAACAAGTCCGAACGCAAGCGCACCGGCGATAATGGCGGCAAGATATATGACCGCCGCTTTTTTGCCCATTTCGCGGGATATCAGTGTGAAAGAGGCGAAGTTGGCTGCCGGGCCGGCCATCAGAAGCACCAAAGCCGTGCCCGGAGACAGGCCCTTGAGCATCAGCGACATCGCAATGGGTATTGAACCCGTGGCACATACATACATCGGGACTGCGATAACGAGTACGGCAAGCATGGAAAAAATCGGTCGTGTTCCGAGTATGGAGAAAAAATCGTCGGGAACATAGACTGTAATCACTGCCGCTATAATCAGACCTATTGTCAGCCAGCCGCCTATGCTGCCGACAAGGTCGATAAAGCCGTAACGCAACGCATTGAGGCATTTTCGGCCGAAACCCGTCGGGAGACTGTCGCTGTCGGCTTCTGCGGCAATGGCAGCGCATTTTGTATCGCATTTTTCAGATTTGCCGACTGCCACACCGCCGAACAGAGCGGTTGTGAGTGCGGCAATAGGCCGGATGACGGCGAATGCCGGTCCGAGAAGCGACCATGTCGCGGCAATGCTGTCAACTCCGGTCTGAGGCGTTGCGACGAGAAAAGAAGTGGATGCAGCTTTGGATGCGCCGTGACGCCGCATAGCGATTGCCGTAGGCAACACCCCGCATGAGCAAAGCGGCAGGGGAATGCCGATAGCCGCCGCTTTGGCAACGGCTTTCAGCCCTGTGCCGGCGAGATGGCGCGAGATTGTTTTCTGAGGGATGAAGGCCTGCATGATTCCGGCTATCAGAAAGCCGAGAAGAATATAGGGCGACATCTCGTTGAGCATGAATATAAGAGAATCAATCAGTTGCATAACAATCTTATTTTAAGCGTTTTTGACATTTATCACAAGTGCCGACAATCACGAAGTTGGCTTCCCTGGCCTTGAAACCGTCGGGAAGATTGATTTCAGGGATTGAAGTGTCGGTCAGACAGATTGTTCGTCCGCAAAGCTCGCAGTGGAAGTGGACATGCTCGTCGGAAGGCGTATGTTGGTCGTGACTCGGACACAGTTCATATTTTACCGACCCCGAACCGTCGGATATGGCATGGGTTATCCCCGCTTCCTGAAAAACCGCTATGGCTCTTGTGACCGAACTACGGTCGACGGTCTGCAGCTCTGTTTCAATCTCGAGAACCGAAAGCGGGGAAGTCGCCTGACAGAGTGTACGCATTACAAGCAGACGGACAGGCGATGGACGTATGCCGCGTTGCAGCAGACGCTGTTCATAGTTATGAGTCGTTTCGCTGTTCATGTGGTCTGTCGGTTTTTGTTATGCAAAGATAAAACCAAAAGCATGCACATTGAGTGCAGAGTCGCTCGTGGTTCGGGCTGAAAGTGTCAAATCTTGGCGTTGGAGAGTATTTCGGCGGCACGGTCGGCATCGCTCGAACGCACCCATAGAGTTATACCCCCGATGGAGTTGAAACCGATGGGATAAAGAGAACCGAATATTTCGTTGCCGATAAAAGACGGTATTTCGCTTTCTTCAAGGACACCTTTGGCGATGTGTGCCTGCCAGTCGAAGTCGAACGTAGCGACTTTGACAAAATCCGATTTATCGTTTGTGTTGCTCATTGGTTTAGTTTTTTTGCTGATAAAAATAGCCACCGCTAAACCCTGATACGGCACAGGCCGACGGGCAGCAACGGTGGCTTAAATTCTAATTATGAAAACTTGGATGTTCTTGGTTTATTCCTCGTCCTCGTCTTCCTCGCGCATGTTGTGGAAAACGTTCTGAACGTCTTCATCCTCCTCGATTTTCTCGAGCAGTTTGTTGACAGACTCGCGCTGTTCGGGAGTGACATCCTTGAGATCGTTGGGAATACGTTCGAATTCAGAACTAATGATTTCGAAGCCATTATCTTCGAGATATTTCTGAATGTTCGCATATTCTTCAAATGCGCCGTAAAGGACAATCTGTTCGTTGCCGTCTTCGTCTTCATCGTGGCCGAGTTCGTCAACTCCGTAGTCGATAAGCTCGAGTTCGAGATCGTCAAGACTTACGCCGTCTTTAGGTTTGATTTTGAAAACAGATTTGTGTTCGAAAAGGAATGTCAGCGAACCCTGAGTGCCGAGCGAGCCGCCGTGCTTGTTGAAATAAGAGCGGACATTGGCGACTGTGCGGGTGTTGTTGTCGGTAGCGGCTTCGACAAAGATTGCGATGCCGAAGGGGCCGTATCCTTCATAAGTGATTTCTTTGAAGTCGCCGGCGTCCTTGTCGGTAGCTTTCTTGATGGCGCGTTCGACGGTGTCTTTGGGCATGTTTGCAGCCTTTGCGTTCTGCATCAATGCGCGAAGGCGGGGGTTGGTCGAGGGGTCGGGACCACCTGCTTTGGCAGCGATTGTTATTTCCTTGCCTATGCGGGTAAATGTACGCGACATGTTGCCCCAGCGTTTCAGTTTGCGTGCTTTGCGATATTCAAATGCTCTTCCCATGTGTGGAGGTGTTATTTGTGTTTAATTATTAAGTCGGGGTTATCAGCGGAGTTGTGCTCCGAGTTTTTTCTCGAGGTTTGCGATTATGCGCGACATAATCTGGTCGATATATTTGTCCTGAAGCGTTTTTTCGTCGTCCTGAAGGATGAGCGAGATCGCATAGGATTTTTTGCCTGCGGGGAGGTTCTTGCCTTCGTAGACGTCGAAGAGTGTGATGTTGCAAAGCAGGTGTTTCTCGCTTTCGCGTACTGTGCGTTCGACATCAGCCATCGAAACAGAGCTGTCGAGCAGAAGCGACAGGTCGCGTTTCACAGGATGAGTTTTGGCCAAAGGCGAGTATGTGACATTGCGCTTGACCGAAAGGTCAACGAGTGCTTTCCAGTCGAGTTCGGCGAAGAAGACAGTCTGACGTACGTCGCATCGTCGAGCAATGTCGGGACGGACGATGCCGAGCGCGCCAAGCCGTTTGCCGGAGCGGGTCGAAATCGAAAGCGCAGTTGCGAATATGTCGTCGGATGTGGGTGTGAGGGCAAGTTCTCTCATCGTTATGCCGAGTCGAGCGAAAATGTTGTCGACATATGCTCTGAGGTCATAGACTGTCGCATTTTCGGCGGGATGAGTCCAGTTTCCGCGACGGTTAGCACCCGTAAGCCACAAAGCGAGACGCGAACCTTCGGAGAAGGGCGCGAGCGGCTTGTCGGCGACAGGCTGCAATGCGGGATTGTTGAAGTAAACGTTGCCGAATTCATAGAACAGGAGGTCCTCGAGACGGCGGTTGACATTGTGGGCAATGGATTCAAGACCGCCGAAAAGCAGAGTCTGTCGCATGACGTTGAGATCCTGGCTCAGCGGATTGAGCAACTTGACGCAATGGTCGGCAGGATATGTCTCAAGACCCTCATAAAGAGCTTCGGCAGAAAGTGAGTTGTTGAGTATCTCGTTGAAACCGCAAGCAGTGAGCTGTTCGGCGATGGTCTTTGCGAGGTCGTCGGCCGAGTCGGTCAGCGATTTATATGCGAGCGACGAGTGGACTGTCGAAATCATCGGCACATTGTTGTAACCGTAGATTCGGAGAATATCTTCGATAACGTCGCAGGGGCGCTGCACGTCGACACGATATGTCGGAACTGCGAGTGACAATGTGCGACCGTCTTCGCTACGTCCGACAATCTCAATTTCAAGCGAACGGAGTATAGAGTCGACTGTTTCGGTCGGTATTTCAATACCAATCAGACGGGTAATTTCGTCGTAGGATAACTCGACGGGATAAGGTGCGACGGGCGAAGGATAAATATCGACGGGGCGGCCGCATATTTCGCCGCCGGCAAGTTCTTTAACCATCAAGGCTGCGACTTTGAGCGCATAGAGGCAGCCATTGGGGTCGACACCGCGCTCGAAACGGAACGACGAGTCGGTGTTGAGACCATGGCGGCGAGCCGTGCGTCTTACGGATGTCGGATTGAAGCATGCGCTTTCGAGGAAAATCGAAGTGGCTGATTCGGTGACTCCCGAGTCGAGACCTCCGAACACACCTGCGATGCACATCGGGTCGCTTTCGTTGCAAATCATAAGGTCGGCCGCATTGAGTGTGCGTTCAACCACGTCGAGAGTTGTGAATTTTGTGCCTTCGGTGCATGTGCGGACCACGATTTTCTCGCCTTTGACTTTTGCAAGGTCAAAGCAGTGAAGTGGCTGACCGAATGCGTGGAGTATATAGTTGGTAATATCGACAATGTTGTTGATCGGTCGCATGCCTATGGCTGTCAGACGATCCTGAAGCCATTTGGGGCTCTCGGCAACTTTGACGCCCCGGATAGTAAGGCCACAATAGCGTGTGCATGCCTTGTCGTTCTCAACGACTACGTTGACTGCTTTGCCATCGGGATTGTCAACAGTGAATGCTTCGACCGACGGACGGACGAGAGCTTTGTGGGTTGCGTGGCAGTCAAGCCATGCAGCAATATCGCGGGCTACGCCGTAATGCGATGCGGCATCAATGCGGTTCGGCGTAAGGTCAACTTCGAGCACATGGTCGCTGCAGAGCTGATAGAATTCGGCAGCTGGTGTGCCGGGCGCGACTTCGCGGTCGATGACAATGATGCCGTCGTGTGATTTTCCAATGCCGATTTCATCTTCAGCACATATCATGCCGAAAGATTCAACGCCGCGGATTTTTGATTTCTTTATCTGGAAAGTCTCATCGCCTTCGCCATAAAGAGTAGTGCCTACAGTGGCTACAACGACAGTCTGTCCGGCGGAAACGTTGGGCGCGCCGCAGACAATCTGAACCGGTTCGCCGAGGCCGAGGTCGACGGTTGTGATGTGAAGGTGGTCGCTGTTCGGATGTTCGACACAGGTAAGGACTTTGCCTATTACAATACCCTTGAGACCGCCTCTGATGGATTCGACTTCCTCAACTCCGCCAGTCTCGAGGCCGATTGACGTAAGCGCATCGGCAAGCTGTTCGGGTGTGAGATCGAGGTCGATATATTGCTTTAGCCAGCTATATGATATGTTCATTGTTGCTGATTTATGGTTTTGTTATCAAATGATTGTTGTCGGATGAGATTTAACGTGCAAATTTACGAAAAAAACATCACAGCACAAGAATGTTTTTCAGGAAGTGTCACAGATAAACGTGATTTTTTGAACCGTCAACGCAACGTAGGCGTTAGTTTCTATAACAAAATTATATAAATATAAAGATGAACGACAGGTTATCGTATGAAGAAAAAAAGGAACTGCCCGATTCTGTTTTCGGACTTCCTGAAAGACGTGAATATCCTATGCCCGATGCAGCGCATGTCAGGGCTGCCGAAGCATATTTCCGTTATTGCCCCGAAGAATTAAAGCCAAAACTCGCGCGAGCCATACTGCGTCGGGCAGCGGAAACCGGAGTCGATGTCAAGTCGCCGGTTGTGCTCGAGTATGCGGGTGTCAGTTGATGGGAATTGTAAACAGGAAACGAGCGCCTTTACGGTAATCTGCGTCGACTTTGATTTCGCCTTTGAGTAAGTCTGCAATCAGGCGGCAGATATAAAGCCCGAGTCCGTTGCCTTGCGTCTCTGAATTGAGTTTCTCGAAACGCGAGAAAATAACTTCCTCTTTGCCTCTCGGTATGCCGATGCCGGTGTCTGTGACCGAAAATGTGATTTTAGTCTTGTCGTCCGACAGCTGATATGCCATGTTTATTTTGCCGCTTTCAGTGAACTTCGCGGCATTCATAAGCATATTCAGCAGCACCTGTTCGAGACGTCGCGGGTCGGTTCTGATGATTACGTCCGGGTCATTATCATTGTCAAAGACAAGAGACACTCCCGGCGCAACATGCTTGCTTACGCTTTGAATTGTAAACCTGCATATAGAGAGTACCGATGCCGATTCGTAATGTACGCTCATCTTGGTGTTTTCGAGCGACGGAAGATCGAGGACATCATTGACGAGGGTCAGGAGCAGGTCGGTGTTAAGCGATATGATTTCAGCGAATTTGCGGATATAAGGCTTGCGGTTTTCTTCGGCGCAGTCGGCTACGAGCGTCGAATATTCGTTGATAACCGCAAGAGGAGTGCGGATTTCGTGACTCACATTGTTGACGAAATCGGTCTTTATGCGATTGGCTTCTTTGGCTTTATCGCGGGCGTCAATAAGTTCTTTCTGCGCTCGCGAGAGAGTGTCGCGTTCGTTGATAAGCATTTGATTTGATTTCGTCAGCTTATCGGCGAGTTTGCGCGCTTTGCAGTATAGTTCAAATACGATTATCAACAGGGCGATGACAGCAATAAGAATTATAATCGAATATATCACAAAGCGTTTGTGCTGCTTGCGGTCATTCTCTCTGGTTTTGCTGATAAGGTCGTTGTTTTCCTGTTTGAGGGTGTTGATTTCGCCGAGTATCTGCAGCTCTTTATCGTTGACTTTGGCATTGGTCGCGATGCGTTCTTGAAGGATGTCGGCATATAGTGTCAGAGCCTTGAGGAGTGTATTCTTGTCGTTTATCGCCTGTGCGGCATTAATCAGCGACTTGGCGAGCAACTGCCGCTCGTCGATGCTGCCGACGGTCTTGAGCTGCTGAAGAATCAGCGGTATGGCACGGGCATACTGCATTTTAGCCAGGAGATAATATATCTCGGTATTTGTCCTCAGCTCGGTGTTCTCCTTATATCTACTGTTTCTGTTGGTAATTTCGATGAGTTTGCTGTAATAGTCCTCGATTTCATCCAACGACAGAATGCTGTAACACCGGAGCAGCTTGTGATAGGCCGAATACGATGTTCCGTCGTAATTTCTGTATCTGCGCCCTTCGGATTTATGAATTCGGTCAAATTCTTTGTTTGTTTCAAGCACTTTGCGATTGGCTCTGACCGCATCTTCGAGCCGGCCGCTGTTGAAATAAAAATCCGAAGCATAGATATAGAACATGGCTATAATCGACATATCGCGAGGCGGAAGTTTGTCGATCAGTTCCTGAAGCTGATGCAGATAGTTTATCATCAGATTGCCTTCGGCCGAGCCATGCAGGAATGAGCAAAGATAGAAAAGGTATTCTATTTGTTCATATATATTGGAACTGTCGGGATGCTTATAATAGGCGATATATTCAAGCAGATTTTTCAGTCTTACGTCTTCGGGCAGCATCTTTATGCTGTGGCTGTTGAATCTGATTCGGGCATAAGACGACAGGCTTTGCTTTAGATTGGCATCTTTAAGGTTGCCTATGCGTTTGTGGAGTATATTCTGCAATGAATCATTGCCTTCATAGATCGACACCATCAGTCGCATGGCTTCGAACATATTCTTTTGGTCATCATTCTTCTCGGCGAAGTCATAGATGTGCTCCACTGCCTCCATACGTTCGGAATATGGAGCGATATCATATAAATTGAACAATGCCTTTATGGTGTCTTGGGCTGTCCGCGACTGAGCCAGTTCCTCCATGATTTGTTCGCGTATGCCGTTGGCCGAAGCGCACAAGCCCCAGAACAGTACTGTCAACAAAGCAATATACCGAAATCTATTGTTGGCCATTTTGAGTCATAAATATTTTCAGTCACAAAGCTAATAACAAATTTGCAAATTTGAAATAGTTTTGAAATAGAAATGTCACATTTGTCGTCTTAATTTATAATCGACTATAAATGACCATCCTGTCATGATTGGTAAATTAGGCCGAAATTTTGTAACTTTGCGTCTGATATGGGCAGGCTTATGTCAATTGATTTCGGACGTCGCCGTTGCGGTATAGCTGCGACCGACACTTTGCGCATTGTTGCCAACGGCGTCGCTACAGTCGAAACCGGCCGGCTGATTGAATTTGTCAAACAGTATGTGGCCGCCGAAAGCGTCGACGCTGTAATCGTGGGCTTTCCGACAACTATGCGTGGCGAGAATTCGGAGTCTGTGAAGTATCTCACGCCCGTAATAAACCGGCTCAAAAAAGAGATTGCCCCGACTGAAGTCATATATTATGACGAGCGTTTCACATCGGTTCTCGCCCACCGGGCCATGCTCGACGGCGGAATGAAAAAGATGGACCGCCGCGACAAGGCCATTGTCGATGAGATTTCAGCCACTATTATTCTCAACGATTTTCTGCAGAGCCGACTCTACGAAGAATTAAAAACAAAAAACAAAGATATATGAAACTACCTGTATACCTCTACGGTCATCCGGTGCTTCGAAAGGTCTCCGAGCCGATCGACGCCGAATATCCCGATCTGAAAGTTCTGATTGAAGACATGTATGCTTGCATGTATGCGAGCGAAGGCGTCGGGCTTGCCGCTCCGCAAATCGGCCGGAATATCAAGCTGATAGTTATCGACGCATCGCCCTTCGGCGAAGACTTCCCCGAATGTGCCGACCGCAAGCTGACTCTGATCAACCCCGAGCTTGAAGTGCTCGAAGGAGACAAGGTTACCCGTGGCGAAGGCTGTCTGAGCCTCCCCGGCATATACGAGAATGTCAGCCGTGTGGAACATATCCGTCTGCGTTGGCTCGACGAGAACTTCGAAGCTCACGATGAGGAAATTTCAGGCTTCCTTGCCCGCATCGTCCAGCATGAATATGACCATCTCGACGGTAAGCTCTATATCGACCGCATTTCGCCCATTCGCAAGCAGCTTATCAAATCAAAGCTCAACAACATAATCAATGGTCGTACCCGCTGTGACTATCCCGTAAAATACGCACCTCTTAAAAAATAATCAAATACAAAAAACGAAAATATATGGCAGACGATAAAAAAGTGATTTTTTCAATGGTCGGAGTATCAAAGATATATCCGCCTCAGAAACAAGTGCTCAAAAACATCTACCTATCGTTTTTCTATGGAGCTAAAATCGGCATAATCGGTCTCAATGGCTCAGGTAAGTCATCTCTGCTCAAGATTATCGCCGGCATCGACAAAAGTTTTCAGGGCGAAGTCGTGTTTTCTCCCGGCTACTCCGTCGGCTACCTCGAACAAGACCCCAAACTCGACCCCGACAAGACTGTGATCGAAGTTGTCAGAGAAGGTGTGCAGCCCATCATGGATCTGCTTGCCGAGTTTGACAAGGTCAACGAAAGCTTCGCCGACCCCGATGTCCTCGAAGACCCTGACAAAATGGACGCCCTTATCGCCCGTCAGGCCGAACTTCAGGACAAGCTCGACGCTGCCGACGCTTGGAACATCGACTCCAAACTCGAACGCGCGATGGACGCCCTGCAGTGTCCGCCCGACGACCAGAAAATCAATACCCTCTCCGGTGGCGAACGCCGCCGCGTGGCCTTGTGCCGCCTCTTGCTTCAGCAGCCCGACGTGCTCCTGCTCGACGAACCGACCAACCACCTCGATGCCGAGTCGATTGACTGGCTCGAACAGCATCTCCAGCAATATCCCGGCACTGTCATCGCCATTACCCACGACCGCTACTTCCTCGACCACGTCGCCGGTTGGATTTTGGAACTCGACCGTGGCGAAGGCATTCCCTGGAAAGGCAATTATTCTTCATGGCTCGAACAGAAGACCAAACGCATGGCCCTCGAAGAAAAGCAGGCTTCGAAGCGTCGCAAGACTCTCGAACGCGAGCTCGAATGGGTCAGAATGGCCCCCAAAGCCCGTCAGGCCAAAGGCAAAGCCCGTCTGTCGAGCTACGACCGCTTGCTCAACGAAGACCAGAAGCAGAAGGAAGAACGTCTCGAAATATTTATCCCCAACGGTCCGCGTCTCGGCAACAAGGTCATCGAAGCCAAAGGTCTGGCTAAGGCTTTCGGCAAAAAGCAGCTATTCAAAGATCTCGATTTTACCCTGCCGCCCGCAGGCATTGTAGGCGTTATCGGCCCTAACGGTGCAGGCAAGACCACGCTTTTCCGTCTGATTATGGGCCAGGAGACTCCCGATGCGGGTTCATTTGAAGTCGGCGAGACAGTCAAAGTCGCTTACGTCGACCAGACCCACCATGACCTCCTGCCCGAAAAGACCGTCTACGAAGTCATTTCGCAGGGCGTCGAAAGCTTCCGCATGGGAGGCCGCGACGTGAACGCCCGTGCCTATCTGTCGAAATTCAATTTTACAGGCGCTGACCAGGAGAAGAAAATCGCCGTGCTTTCGGGCGGCGAGCGCAATCGTCTCCATCTCGCCATGGCGCTTAAGGAAGAAGGCAATGTGCTTCTGCTCGACGAACCGACCAACGACATCGACGTCAACACCCTCCGCGCGCTCGAGGAAGGTCTCGACGACTTTGCAGGTTGCGCCGTGGTTGTCAGCCACGACCGTTGGTTCCTCGACCGCATCTGCACCCACATCCTTTCGTTCGAGGGCGAGGGCAATGTCGTGTTCTACGAAGGTTCATACTCCGACTACGAAGAATTCAAACGCGCCCACAACGACGGCAAAGAGCCGACCCGTCGCCGCTACCGCAAACTGATGGAGTGACACATCCGTATGATACGCAGAGTCAGCGCGCCGGAATTTGTGCAGATGTTTCCTCATCCTGCACATATATATAATAGTGTGGCTTTCGCCGAGCACAACAGAGCGAAGTGCGACGGCGAAGACTTGCGCTATCTCTTTATCGGCGATAGCAAGGTGCGCTTCGGCGTCATCCTTGGCCGGCGCGACGACGCGCTGTGCTCTCCGTTTTCCGCACCATTCGGCGGTTTGGTAAGCAACCGCATCCAGCAGTTCGACCTTGTCGACAACGCATGGCGTCAGCTGTTGCAGTATGCCGAAGCTGAAGGCTACAGGCTACATGTGACTCTGCCTCCGACTATCTACGACAGCGCCACGACTGCCCGTTCGGTCTATTCGCTGACAAAGCTCGGCCTGACCCCCTCGGTCGACGTCAGCTACCACATCGACCTTGACGCGAACGATATTGTCACGATGATGTCGGCCAGCAGCCGCGGTCATCTCAAACGCGCCAATGCCGGCGGTCTGGTCTTTGAAAAACTCCGGCCTGTCCATGCCGACATCGCAAGAGTATATCGCATTATCGAGGCCAACCATCAGAGCCGCAACCATCGCATGGCCATGTCGCTCGCCGACGTAGAGTCGACCGTCGCCCTTGTCAGTGCCGACATATTTGTAGTCTCGCGCGACGGCAACGACATAGCGGGCGCAATAATGTATCCTTCGTCCGATGGTGTCATTCAGCTGATCAACTGGGGCGACATGCCGGGTTTCAGCCACCTGCGTCCCATGAATTTCTTTGCGGCGAAACTCTTTGAGCATTACAAAGCAGAGGACAAGAAGATTCTCGACCTCGGACCGGCCTCGTCATCTCAGGGCGTAACCGACTTCGGGCTTGCCGCGTTCAAGGAGTCGCTTGGCGCTGTCCCCACACTTAAATTTACGTTCCGGCAACCGTAACTAAATCTCGATTTCTCCCGCTTCCTGGCGGATTATTTCCGGCGCTGATGAGTCGCTGAGGTCTACGACAGTCGACGCTTCAAGCGACCCTTCCCCGTTGTCAATCATCAAATCTGCGTCGTGCTCATATCTGAGTGCGAGCGCTTCGGGCATTGTCGCATTTTCACGGCAATCATCATCCACTTCGACCGAGGTTGACAGTATCGGATTGCCGAGCGCTTCGGCTATAGCCCGGCTCACGTTGTTGTCGGGTATGCGCAGCCCGACGTTTTTGCGACCTTTGAACACCTTCGGCAGTGTCTTCGCAGCCGGCAGGATAAAAGTGAAAGGTCCGGGCAGATATTCCTTGATTAGACCGAATGCTCGGTTGTCGATGCGGACATATTCGGCAGCCTGCGATAGCGACGAGCATACTATCGACAGCGGCCTGCGTTCGGGGTCTATGCCCTTGAGCCGGCACAGTTGCTGTATGGCGCTGTTGTTGAGGGCGTCGCAGCCGAGCGCATAAAGCGTGTCTGTCGGATAGATAATCACACCGCCCTTGCGGAGCGTCTCGACAGCTTCGTTGACATTGCGGTCATTGAGTTGTCCGCTGTAGAATTTCAGTATTTTCATGGTCTGTAGGTCTTGAAACTTATGTTTTTTGCGTCGGCATACTGTTCGAGCAGACGTTTTGTAAGAGCCATAATCTCCTCGTCGGCCATATCCGGGCGGTATATGTTTATCGTCAGCAGCAGGCGGCGTGTGTCTTTTGTTATTTTGGTGCGTTCGTTGTCGGATGTAGGAGTGCCTACGCCGCCGACCTCATCGCGGAACACCGGCAGATTGGCGATATTGAGCTGTCCGCGGCCTATTGCCTCATATGGCTCTCCCTCACGGCCGACGCCGAGTGTCAGCAGTCCGCCTGCGATTTTGTCGGCGTCAAAACCTCCGATCGAATGTCCGCATGCGACCGACAGCAGATTGACCAAATCGATAAGCGCAAGCGTGCGGTAGAGCTCAAGCCCCTTCACGAAGCGACGGCATAATGCCTCTGTCGACGGTCGGTAGCGGTTCGGCTCTTTCCCCAACGATTTGTAAGCCTGGCGTGTTCCGGCAATTCCCGGACGCTTGTTGACTTCCGACATCTCGTGACAGGCTTTGTAACTCTCGGCGAACGCCGTGATTTCATGCCACAATGCATCAGGCGTTTCTTCCGATTTCACATCGGCCTCTACAGCTATAAGTCTGTAGTCCGGCGCTTTTTCTGCTATTATTGGCTCAAATCTGAAGTCCATATATATTATAATGTGTCGTCCTGCGTTTTGGTCAGGTCGACAGTTTCATCTTTGTCTGTTGTGAGCGCTGTGAAAAGTGTTGCTATGCCGCACACAACTGGAAAGATATACCACCATTCCGATTTTCCGTCCATCGCCGCGGTTATCAGAAAATAAAGCATCAATAAACCGTTCATCTCCGACAGCCATTTGTTTGTCACGACTTTGTCGGGCTTTTTTATCCAGAACCACAGTGCATAGCCGACCGCAAGCGCCAATGCGAGCGCCGCGCAGCAGACCGGAAGGGTAGGCGTCGACGTGCAGCCGGCGGCCATGAGGCTTATCAGCATGACAATTATCATCGAATTCATGACTTTGTCGGTGTAAAACTCATTTAGCCTCAGATGTCGTATTTTAGCTTTCATGCCGCGAATATACAAAAAAATCTCCGGACGCTGTTTCAGCCGTCCGGAGACTTTTGGTTATTGTGTCAACTTATATTAGTTGAGTGCTTTCGAAAGGTCGAAGTTTGCGAATTCGAGGTCTTCTGCAGCACGTTTTGCCATAGCCTTGTCGAGGCGGACTGCCTGGCGGAGGTTAGAGAGAAGCATTGCTTCGTTGTTGGTGCGTGCACCGAGGACTGCCATCAGATAGAAGGTAGTTGCGTCGGGGTTGTTGATGCCTGCGAGTGTCGATTTAGCTTTGCTGTAGTCTTTGGTCAGGATCTGAGCGAGTGCGGCATTGTTGGTGCGGCTGTTGCCGAATGCGCGGACAGCGGCTGCGTTGTCGCCCATCTTCAGGTAGTAAACACCGAGTGCGTCGTTCAGACCTTCTGCACCTGCTGCCGAGCCGAAGTATTCGTTAGCTTTGGCGAAGTTCTTGTCGATGATTGAGATGAGACCGAGGTTCATCTTGGCGTCTGCGCAGTTGGGGTTGAGTGAAAGTGCCTTCTGGAAGTTGGCTTTAGCTGCGTCATAGTCGCCGGCTACATACTGTGTCACACCGAGGTTGTTCCATGTGCGGAAGTCTTTCGGATAGATGCGGGCTGCCTGGTCGTAAACCTGCATTTTCTCTGCGTTGTTGTCTGTGAGAGTTGCGCAGTAGAGGATTTCTTCAACTGTGAGTTCTTTGGGGTTGCTCTTGAAGAGGGCTTTGATTTCTGCGTCGCTCTTGCCGATCACGTCGATTGAAGCTGTGATGCGTGAGTAGCGGAGTTTCGGGAGGATAGTTTCTGCAAGCTGTTCGAAGACGTTCGAGAGGTTGCGGATTTCGCGTTCGCGCTGTTCGGGGTCTTTGTACATCTTAAGAACGCTCAGGATGAGGTCTTTGTCCTGGATGTTGCTCTTCGAAACGAGTTCCTGGAAACCTTCCCAGTCTTCAGCTGTGAAGTTCTTTGTAAGTTCGCCGAATTCTGTGATTTTGTCTTTCTTGAGCTGACCTTCCATGTAGTTTACGGTGTTCTTCTCACGGTCTTGAGCGAGTTCGGTGTTCCATGCCTCGGGACCTTCGGGAGAAGCGTAAGAGTTGATGTTGATTTCCTTGAGTTCACGCGAAGCGTTGCCTGAAGTTTCGAGAATTTCCTTGCGGAGTTCTTCCATTGCGTCTGTTTTGAGCTGACCGGCGCGGATGTTGGCTCTGTTGATAAGGAACATGATGTCAGCAGCATATTTTTCGTTGATGATGCGCTGGAATCCGTCAGGTGCGATAGCCGGCTGAACGCTCTTGGCTGATGCAAAAGCTGCAGTTGCTACTACGCCTGTTGCAACTTTTACGCGCGGAAGGACATACTGCTTCTTGCCCTGGTTGACTGTAAACGCGAGTTCGAGTTCGCTCTTGTCCATTGCCGGAACGTAGTCATAGCTGACGGGGATTGTGACGTTGCCACCGTTGTCATATGAGATGACGGGGTTGTTGCCGCGTACTTTCTCGCCCTGGAAACGATACGACTGCGATGCGGTCTCTGTGCCGTTGTACACCAGATAAGGGGTTACTGTCACTTCGGCGTTCTTGACAAAGAATTTGGCCGGAACGCGGGCTGAAACTGTAGCGGGTACTTTCTCGCCTACAACTTCCAGAGGATTGGGGTTTACACTGAAGTAGTCAGACTTAAACTGACCGAGCTTCTTGCTGCACGACGACATAGCGACTGCAGCGCCGATAGCTACGATTAAACAAAGTTTGCGGTTCATGACTTTGTGATGAATTGGTTAAATGTTATGTTAATTTTTGTTTGTATTGTCTTTCTTGCGAATTATTGCGCAAATATAGCAATTTTTTACTCGCCAATAAAAGCTATTGAGCTATTTATTTGCTTAATATTTCAAAAAAATATCTCTTATGCCGCTATTTATTGGAATTATCATTAATTTTGCCGTCAAATGGCGCTTTTTGCCATGCGTCGCGACATTTTGTCCGGCTTTTATTGTTCTTAATTTATATTAAATATACTGCTTGATGAGAAGATGGCGAATTGAAGACAGCGCCGAGCTGTACAATATTAATGGCTGGGGCCTGAATTACTTTGCTATTAATGAGCGGGGACATGTGACCGTGTCTCCCCGTCCCGGTTTTGCTTCGGTCGACCTGAAGGATGTAATGGACGAACTTCAGTTGCGCGACATTACAGCTCCCGTGCTTTTGCGATTCCCCGACATACTCGACACCCGTATCGAAAAAATTTCACGTTGCTTCGCTCAGGCTTCAGAGCAGTATGAATACACCGCCAACAGCTACCTCATTTATCCCATCAAGGTCAATCAGATACGAGAGGTCGTCGAGGAGATTGTCAGCTATGGCAAGAAATTCAACATCGGCCTCGAAGCCGGCTCAAAACCCGAGCTGCACGCCGTCCTCGCCACTAATATCGCCGAAAATGCCCTTGTCATCTGCAATGGCTATAAGGACGAGAGCTACATCGAGCTGGCCTTACTCGCTCAGAAGATGGGCCGTCGCATCTACCTTGTCGTCGAAAAGCTCAACGAACTTCGTCTGATTGCCGACATCTCTCGCCGTCTCAAAATTCGTCCCAACGTCGGCATCCGCATCAAGCTCTCAAGCTCGGGCTCGGGCAAATGGGAAGAAAGCGGTGGCGATCAGTCTAAATTCGGCCTCGACTCGTCTGAGTTGCTCGAAGCTCTCGACTTCCTCAAGCGCCGCGACATGATGGACTGCCTCAAACTCATCCATTTCCATATCGGCAGTCAGATTACCAAAATTCGTCGCATCAAAAACGCCCTCCGCGAAGCCACACAGTTCTATGTCCAGCTCTCGAAAATGGGCTTCAGCATCGAGTTTATTGACATCGGCGGTGGACTTGGAGTCGACTACGACGGCACTCGCAACAGCGCCAGCGAAAGCTCGATGAACTATTCCATTCAGGAATACGCCAACGACGCCATTTCAGCCCTTGTCGACGTCTGCGTGAAAAACGACCTCCCGCAGCCCAACATAATTACCGAGAGCGGTCGTTCGCTGACCGCCCACCATTCCATCCTCGTGTTCGGAGCCCTGGAGACAACCCGACTCCCCGAGTGGCGCGAGAACGACGAGCTTGACGAAAATCCTCACGAGCTCGCCCGCGAGTTATACGACATCTGGGATCGTCTCGACCAGTCGCGCATCTTCGAAAGCTGGCACGACGCTCTTCAGATTCGCGAAGAAGCCCTCGACCTTTTCAGCCTCGGCATGCTCGACCTGCGTACACGCGCTCAGATCGAAAAACTCTTCTGGTCTATCGCCCGTGAAGTAGGCGAAATTTCCTCATCGATGAAACATGCGCCCGAAGAGCTGCGAAAAATCGCGCGCATGCTTCCCGACAAATATTTCTGCAATTTCTCCCTCTTCCAGTCGCTGCCCGACTCCTGGGCCATCGACCAGGTATTCCCGATTATTCCTATCGCTCGTCTCGACGAGAAACCGACACGCACCTGCACCATTCAGGACATCACTTGCGACTCCGACGGCAAAATCGCCAACTTCATCACCTCGGGCGGACTCTCTTCGTCTCTGCCCATCCATCAGCTCCGTTCAGGCGAGTCTTATTATATAGGAGTATTCCTCGTCGGAGCTTATCAGGAAATTCTCGGCGACATGCACAATCTCTTCGGCGACACAAATGCCGTTCACATCAATGTCGGTCGCGACGGCTATGAAATCGAGCAGGTAATCGACGGCGAGACCGTGGCCGAAGTGCTCGACTATGTCCAGTACTCGTCTAAGAAACTTGCGCGCAATGTCGAGACCTGGGTGACCGCTTCCATGAAAGCCGGCACTATTACGCCCGAGGAAGGCCGCGACTTCCTCAGCACATATCGCTCGGGCCTTTACGGTTACACCTACCTCGAAAAAGACTGATGCCCCGCTATTTCATGCGTCTGTCCTACTGCGGCGCGCCCTTCCACGGGTGGCAGTCGCAGCCCGATGCCGTAAGCGTGCAATCTGTCATCGAGGATGCCCTCGCCAAGGTCATGCGGCGACAGGTGCCGATTGTCGGCGCAGGACGCACCGACGCCGGCGTCAACGCCCGCCTTATGGTAGCCCACTTCGACCTCGACGCTCCGATTGCCGATGCCCGTCGACTCGTCGCCTCGCTCAACGCCATGGTCGGCCGCGACATTGCCATCCACGACCTGTGCCCCGTGGCCGACGACGCCCATGCCCGCTTCGACGCCATCAGCCGCACATATCACTATTACGCCCATACCCGCAAATCGCCTTTCGCCTCACGGCTCTCATGGCTCGCGCCCCCGACGCTCGACTTCGACGCCATGAACGTTGCCGCCGGCCTGCTTATCGGTCGCCGCGACTTTACCTCCTTCTCCAAACTTCACACCGACACCCGCACCAACATCTGCGATTTGCGACAGGCCGTCTGGCAGGATATCGGCGACGGCAACTTCTGCTTCGTCATCACTGCCGACCGCTTCCTCCGCAACATGGTCCGGGCCGTTGTCGGCACTCTGGCCGATGTCGGTCGTCACAAAATCAAGCCCGCCGACGTGCTCGACATTCTCGACCGCAAAGACCGCTGCGCAGCAGGCACATCCATGCCCGCTCATGCGCTTTTCCTCTGGGACGTCGTCTATCCCTATCCTTTAGCTCCCTTGACTTAAACCCCGCCATTACTCGCTTTCGAGCGCATCCCGACACCTATCTGATTATTTTTTAGACCCCGTTCCCCAATATTTGTTAACGCCGGGGCGGTCAAGCGTCGCGCAGATGTGTTCGCGCAGTGAGGGAGCAATGTGGTTGCATTGTGACCGAAACAAGCGGACGCAGATGCATGGCGATTGGCCGGGGCTATGGTAACTTCCACCACGGACAACGGTAATGGAGAATCCATTTGAATCTACGGCCAATTGCCTTTTTATACCCTTTGATCTTCTTTCCTCCGTCACTCCATTCTCCATAAGTTACAGCTGTTTAAAATCATATAATCAATCCGGGTGTGATTAATTGTGTGTTTATTCATAAAATTACCTCAACACCGCTTCTCTCCGGCACTTTTTGTCCTGTTCTTCAGTCATGTAGCTACGGCCACACTCCTTCATTATAAGACAAAAATATCTCAGAGATATGCTACCCCGGCGTTAAAAAATATTGGGGAACGGGGTCTTAGGCCGTCTCATAAATTCCTTGAATTAAAATAATTGGCGAAAAATTTCCTCATTTCGTAAAAAATGCTTTACTTTGCAGCGCGAAATTGAATTTTAATCATTAAAAACCTTAATTATTATGTCAGAAATTGCAGATCGCGTAAAAGCTATCATCGTTGACAAACTCAGCGTAGAAGAAGACAAAATCACTCCCGAAGCATCGTTCACAACAGACCTCGGCGCAGATTCTCTTGATACAGTCGAACTCATCATGGAATTCGAAAAAGAATTCGGTATTCAGATTCCCGACGACCAGGCTGAAAAAATCGCTACTGTTGGCGACGCTATCGCATTCATCGAAGCTGCAAAGAAATAAGACTTATCAAAGTATAAGTTTTTCGTAAAATTGCATTAGAAACAATCCCTTTTTTATAAATGGAATTAAAAAGAGTTGTTGTAACAGGCCTCGGCGCTATTTCGCCTATCGGTAACGATGTCGCCACAACGTGGGACAACGCCAAGAAAGGTGTTAGCGGTGCCGGCCCTATTACCCACTTCGACGCATCCAAATTCAAGACCCAGTTTGCTTGCGAAGTCAAGGATTTTGATCCCGCTCAGCACTTCGACCGCAAAAAACTCCGTCAGCTCGACCTGTACGCTCAGTACGCTATCGTTGCTGCCCGTCAGGCTGTTCAGGACGCCGGCCTTGAAAACGAAGGTGCTGTCGACAAAAACCGTGTCGGTGTCATTGTTGCTGCCGGCATTGGTGGCTTGCATACCTTCGAAGAAGAAGCAGGCTATTATGCCATCAATGAGGCAACCATGGGTCCGAAATACAATCCGTTCTTCATCCCCAAGATGATTGCCGACATCGCATCGGGTCACGTCTCGATGGAATACGGTTTCCACGGTCCGAACTACGGCACTGTTTCGGCTTGCGCATCTTCCAACAACGCAATTATCGACGCGTTCAACCTTATCCGCCTCGGCAAGGCTGACGCTATCGTGACTGGTGGTGCTGAGGCTGCTATTTTCCCGGCTGGTGTGGGAGGCTTCAACTCTATGCATGCCCTCTCGACACGCAACGACAGCCCCGAGACTGCTTCGCGTCCTTTCAGCAAGTCGCGCGACGGTTTCGTCATGGGCGAAGGCTCTGCAGTGCTCGTTCTCGAAGAACTCGAACACGCTTTGGCCCGCGGTGCTAAAATCTATGCCGAAGTTGCCGGCGGAGGCCTCTCTGCCGACGCTTACCACTTGACTGCCACTCATCCCGAAGGTCTTGGCGCTATCCTCGCCATGACAAGCGCGCTTGAGGACGCTCAGATGAAACCCGAAGACATTGACTACATCAACGTCCACGGCACTTCGACTCCCGTCGGAGACATTTCTGAGGTCAAGGCCATCATTGACGTATTCGGCCCGCACGCCTACAAGCTCAACATCTCTTCAACAAAATCTATGACCGGACACCTTCTCGGTGCTACCGGCGCGCTTGAAGCAGTGTTCAGCGTCAAAGCCGTTCAAGAAGACATTGTGCCCCCGACCATCAACCACGATCCGGAGGATCTCGATGAAAACATCGATTATAATCTTAACTTTACTTTCGACCGCGCCGAGCAACGCCCCGTGCGTGCAGCCCTCTCTAACTCATTCGGTTTCGGAGGCCACAACGCGACCGTTATTTTCAAAAAGTATCAGAAATAATCGCTTAAGATTTACCGTCACAACGGAATCAATAAAACGCCGGTCTTGCCATCCGCAAGGCTGGCGTTTTATTTTAGACCCCGCATCCCCGCTTGCAAGACTCGCGGAAAAAACTTACTTTTGTGACAGTAAACTCTACACTTATAACTCAGCCCACAATGAAACGCGTACTATCTGTTCTGCTGATGTCGGCCGCATTCGTCTGCGCTTTTGCCGCGAAAGTCGACACTGTTTCCGTCGCTACCGACAATCTCGAAACCCCGATGACCATTCTGGTTGTCACGCCCGACGACATTAAACCCGACACAAAACTCCCCACAGTCTACGCGCTTCACGGCTATAGCGGCGACTGGCGCGACTGGCTCTCACATCAGCCTCGCATAAAAGACATGGCCGACCGCTACGGCATGATTATCGTCTGCCCCGACGGACGCAACTCCTGGTATATGGATTCACCCGTCAACCCTAAAGTCAAGATGGAATCATTCTTCGTTCAAGATCTTGTGCCATATATCGACTCACACTATCCCACCATTCCCGACCCCAAAAAACGCGCCATCACAGGCCTGAGCATGGGCGGTCACGGAGCACTCTACCTTGCCTTCCGCCATCCCGACATCTGGGGCAACGCCGGCAGCATGAGCGGCGGTGTCGACATCCGACCCTTCCCCAACAACTGGGAACTCCCCAACATCCTCGGACCTGAAGACAAATACCCCGAGCGCTGGAACGAAGCCGCAGCCATCAACCACATCAAAGACATCAAGCCCGGACAAGTCAACATATACTTCGATTGCGGCATCGACGACTTCTTTGCCGAAGTCAACGACAACCTCCACAAAGAACTCGTCAAGGCAGGCATTCCCCACGACTACGTCTCGCGTCCCGGCGCCCACACCTGGCAGTATTGGAACAACTCTATCCTCCACCATCTCCTCTTCTTCAGCGAAGCGTTTGGTCAATGATTCTGCGCTCGCTACATCTGACTAACTTCAAGAACATCGGCCAATGCGCCCTTGACTTCTCCCCCAATATCAACTGCTTCTTGGGCGACAACGGCATGGGCAAAAGCAATCTGCTCGATGCCATCCACTTCCTGAGCTTCTGCAAAAGCTTCAGCGGTATCAGCGATCAGCAGCTCATCAGGCGCGGAGAAGACTTTGCCATGCTCCGAGGCGACTACCTGCGCCACGGCATCGACGAAGAAATATCAGCAGGACTATCCACAGCCAAACGCAAATCATTCAAACGCTCCGGCAAAGAATATCAGCGACTGAGCGCCCACATCGGCCTCTTCCCCCTTGTGATGATAGCCCCGGTCGACAGCGAACTCATTGCCGGCAGCGGCGACGTCCGTCGCCGATTTATCGACATGGTCATTTCCCAGAGCGACCAACGCTACCTCGAAGCCCTCATCCGCTACAACCGCGCCCTTACCCAGCGCAACAGCATGCTACGCGACGGTATCGCCGACCCCAACCTCTACATCGCCGTCGAAATGCAGATGGAGCTCGCCGCAAACTACATCTATAGCGTCCGTGCCGCGCGTATCGCCGACCTCGCTGCCATATTCTCGCGCTACTACGCCGCCATCTCAGACAGCCGCGAAACCCCCGCACTCATCTACCGCTCACACCTCTCCGACGGACGACAGCTTACCGCCATCCTCGACGAGCGCCGCGACCGCGACCGCATCCTCAAACACACCTCGGCCGGCCCACATCGCGACGACATAGAGATGACACTCGACTCAATGCCCGCACGTCAGACCGCCTCACAGGGACAAGCCAAAACCTACACCATCGCCCTGCGGCTCGCCCAATACGAATTCCTGCGCGACGTCACCGCCATGAAACCCCTCCTGCTCCTCGACGACATCTTCGACAAACTCGACGCAGGTCGCGTCGAACGCATCATGCAGATAGTCGCCTCCGACACATTCGGACAGATTTTCATTACCGACACCAACCGCCGCCATCTCGACGAAATCATCGCCCTGACCGGGGGCGAAGACAGCATCTGGAGCGTGACCGACGGAGTCTTTACCGGCATAAAACGTCAGTCATGAAACGCTCCGAACCCAAAACCGTAGGCCAGATATTCAACGAAGCCATGTCGCGCGCCGGCATCGGCGACGTCTACGACCAGCAACGCGCATCCTACCTCTGGTCAGAAGTCGTCGGACCGACAGTCACACGCATGACCACCCGACGCTACATCGCCGATGGCGTTCTCCACGTCTACATCTCATCCGCATCACTCAAAAGCGAACTATCCTTCCTCAAAGACGCCTTGGTAGCCAAAATCAACAACGCCGTAGGAAAACAAGTCGTCAGCTCAATTGTTATTCACTGAAAATAATTAGCGAACCGATTAACTCAAAATCATGTCAAATTCACGCGTTCCCGAAGCAAAATTCGAATTTCATCATCGTCAGCCCGTGCAGTTGCGCTTCAACGACATCGACATGCTTGGCCACCTCAACAACTCAGTCTATATCCAGCTGATGGACCTCGGCAAAGCAAACTACTTCCATCAGTTTATCGACGGACGACTCGACCACGACAACCTCGCCATCGTCGTCGCCAACATCAACTGCGACTTCCATGCTCCCGCCTACCTCGAAGAACGACTCGAAGTGCTGACTGCAGTCGAATCCATGTCCGAACGCTCACTGCGCCTCGAGCAGCGCGTCATCAACGCCGACACCGGCGAAGTCAAATGCCGCGCCATCACAACCATGGTCAACATCGACCCCAAAACCCACCACGCCACCGAAATCTCCCCCCTCTGGCGCCACCTCCTCTCCACCTACGAATCCCGTCCCCTCTAACTCCAACCGTTCTTAATTTTCAGCCTGTCCAATTCCCGCAAGCAGAAGCTATTTTACACAGCCCTGCCAGTGTTTCTATTTTATTAACTTTAGCGTGCGATAATGTTGCTCATCCCCGGTCTTAACTTTGCCGCAAACATTCACTAATTTAAAAATCCGGGAAACAATGAAAAACATCTTTCTTAGCTCTAAGCAACTTTTCGAAGAAATCGGTAAAGTAGTCAATTTATACAAGAATCTCTGGCGCGAGCGCACAATCTGTCTGCTTCACGCGCGACGCGAAACGCCCAAAACAGACCGCGCACTCGACATCGCTCTCGAAGTCGCCGCCGCAGGCCGCAAAACCCTCTACGTCAACGTCGACCGCAAAATCGGTCTGTATGCCGACCGCCTGTCATCACCTCTCTCCTCATCC
>JAGAOW010000079.1 GCA_017889945.1 Muribaculaceae bacterium | reverse complement strand
GGTCGTCGCGACGGTGGATTTGCCATGACATACTCGACGCTCGCATCCATCGTGAAATATCCATTCGAATCTTCACTGGCTAAAAACGGTAAATTCGGCTTCTTCACATCTGAGAAAAACGACTTCGAGCGCGTGGCCGACGAACTCGGCATGATACGTCTCAACAGCGACGGCGACGCACTTCGCTTCGCACGCCATCCGCTGGTCTACATAGTCGAGGCGGCCGACGACATCTGTTATGAGATTATGGATATCGAAGATGCCCACAAGCTCAAAATCCTCGGCACTGACGAAGTCATCGACCTGCTCCTCAACTACTTCGACGCCGACCAGCAGCGTCACATGCACTCCATCATGGACAAGGTCGACGACCCCAACGAAAAAATCGCATATCTGCGTTCGTGCGTCATCAGCGTCCTTGTGCGCCGCTGCGCCGAATCATTCATTGCCAATGAAGACAAAATTCTTCAGGGTACATTCGCCGGGTCGCTGCTCGAAAGCCTCGAGTCGGTCGAAGGCGACGCCTACCGCCGCTGCAACGAGCTGTCATGGAACAAGATTTACCGCGCCTCTGACGTCGTCGACATCGAACTCGCCGGTAACCGCATCATAACCTTCCTGCTCGAAAAGATGATAGGAGCGGTCGTAAACCCCGAACTGCACTATTCGCGTCTGCTTCTTTCAAAGTTTCCCAAGCAGTATGACGTCGAAGCCCCCACTCTGTTCGGCAAAATCCAGGCCGTGCTCGATCATGTATCGGCAATGACCGACGTCTACGCCCTCGACCTGTTCAGAAAACTCAACGGGCTCTCACTTCCTGCGGTCTGATTTGTTATATTATCGAATACAACTTCTTTTATGCAACGAAAGCTACTACTCATACTCGCCCTTGTCTGCGCACTCATCTCCGCAGCTAAAGTCTATAAGGTCGAAGAAGTGCCCAATGTGCACATCGCCGACCGCACACGTTTTGTCAGCAACCCCGACGGCATCATCTCGCCACAGGCGCAAGCAGCCGCCGACTCGACACTCAGCCGCATTCGCCGTGCGACTTCGGCCGAAGTC
This sequence comes from Muribaculaceae bacterium, assembly GCA_017889945.1. Classification (GTDB taxonomy): domain Bacteria; phylum Bacteroidota; class Bacteroidia; order Bacteroidales; family Muribaculaceae; genus CAG-873. The sequence goes on along the minus strand of JAGAOW010000079.1, from coordinate 8,340 downwards.
GTGGCCGTCGTCATCGACGACATAGACGGTGGCGACATCAACACATATGCCAACGAGCTTTTCGACCTCTGGGGTCTGGGCAAGAAAGACAACAACAACGGTGTGCTGCTGCTCGTCGCCCGCGACCTGCGCAAGGCAGTCATCCGCACCGGCCCAGGTGTAGAGGGTGTACTCCCCGACGCAGTCTGCGGACGCATATTGCGCAATGAAATGTTTCCGGCATTCCGTCGCGGAGACTTCGACAGCGGCGTCGTGGCTTCGGTCAACGCCATCGCCGCGCGTCTCGGCGACCAAGTAGCCGCCGACGAAATACGCTCTGAGCTCGACGACTCCGACTACAGCGGTGCATCGGGTAATTCGCCATTCAGAATCTATCTGATATTTTCGGCAGTGATGGCCTGCGTCATTGCAATCGCATTTACAGGCAAACTGGTGTCACTCAAAGGCAAATCGCCTTACGACAAATACACCGCATTCGAGAACTGGCGCGCACCGCTGCTGATTGCTTCGTTTGCAGGCTTGGGCATTCCGCTGATTGTCACAATTCCATTCCTGCTGATGATGAAACGTTGGCGCAACCGCCCGCGCAATTGTGCAAACTGCGGTCACAAGATGGTCAAAATTGACGAAGTCCACGACAATGATTTCCTGACACCCGCTCAGGACTCCGAAGAGCGTATCGGGTCGGTAGACTATGACGTGTGGCATTGCGACCATTGCGGCGAGACCGACATTTTCCCCTTTGTCAACAAGTCAATGCCATTGGTCGAATGTGAATATTGCCATGCACGCACCGCACGGCTTGTGGGCGACCATGTAATAATGCAACCTACAGCTACGCGCGAGGGCGTCGGCGTCAAGGAGTTCAAATGCCTCAACTGCCACAATACGATGTCTAAAAAGTATCCCATCGCCAAACTCCCGCCGATAATCATCCTGCCCCCCGGAGGCGGACGCGGCGGCAACGGAGGCTTTGGTGGAGGTTCGATAGGCGGAGGCTTCGGTGGCGGTTTTACCGGCGGAGGCGGCGCCTCGGGCGGCTGGTAAAGCTCCGGAAGCCGGCTGAGTCAGACAGTCAGGTCAGACAGCAAAAAAATATAATATATAGGTATAAAAACAGGGCCGCGCGGATGCGCGGCCCTGTTTTTTAGTGAGGCAGACGCCTCGGTAAGATTCGAAAATCTTACCGAGAGTCTGTTGTCTTAGTATTTGTAGACTTTCTTACCGTTGCGGATATATAAACCGGCGGGAAGTTCGTCCCATTCAACATTGAGTTTGACGCCCTGGAGAGTGTAGATTACATCTTCGCCCTGCTGACCTGCAACAACATCTTCGATGCCGGTAACTTGGCTGAGTGTGTAATTAACTTTGATAGCGGGGCTCTGATAGTATTGATCGACTGTGAATGTGCCCTGGAAGATATCGAGGACGTAGTCGGTCAGGACTGAGGGAGCGCCGTTGGCGTTGCTGAACGAAATCTTGAATGTCGGTTTTTCTGCGTCAGCGACTTCTTCAATAACACCGGTGTAGTAGTTCTTGTAGTCTTTAGAGCGCAGAGATGCACCTGTTGCACTGAATACTACGGCAGATGTAGCTTCGTTGAACTCGATAACAATAGAGCTGAGGTCTTTGACTTTGCCGGCAGCGGGAGTCACAGTGTAAGCGATTTCTTTGTTTTCGATGATAGTCCAAGTGTAGTCGATTTCGCCACAAGGTGTGCCTGAGAGGCTGAGAGCGCCGGCGGGGATATGGAGTTTGATATCGCCGAGTTCGATGCCGCTCATGATGTTAATCATGAAGAAGTTGCCTTCGAGATTTACGTTTTCAGACAGGCTGAGCTGAGTGTCGTTGAGAGTGATTGTGATATCACTGTAGTTTTCGCCACGCGAAACTCTTACACCTTCGTCGAATACGATTGCAGTTCCGATATAGTAGGGATCGAATAAGAAACACATGTCAGGAGTTGCAGTCCAATCGAGGGTCACAGGAGCGTCAAGTTTATAGTAAGCAGAAATAGCCGGGCTTTCGGCACCGTCGAGTGTGAATACACCTTCTTCGATGCTGAGAGTGAACATGCCGTTGGGCAGTTTGACAGTCTCGTCGGCGGGCGAGAAGCTGAATGTCGGAACATCAGCGTCTTCGACCTTGCTGACATTGAGATAAACCGACGCTGAGTTGCCGCTCACAGCCAGAACCTGATATGCAGCGCCTACAAATTCAACTTCTGAGAATGAGGGGAAGCTGACAGTAAGCTCGTTAAGGTTTTCGATAGTCGACATCGGAGCGGGGTTGAGAACATATGCGGGAGTGAAATTGTAGACTGCCACAATCTGTTCTGAAGCTGTGCCGTCGACTGTGAATGCGCCTGCAGGAATAGTCAGAGTGTAATCGCCTGCCTTATCGGGAGCAGTGAAATACATGCTGGCGGTGTTGCCGTCGTATTCGACATAGTCGGCTTCGTTAGAATAGCCTTCGCCTTCGAGAGTGATGATTTCGCTGTCGTTGTATGTAACTTCTTTAGCGTCCTTGAATGTCACTTTGACAGTGCCGAGGTTGAAGACGGTCTTGTCGTTGGAGGGTTCGAGGGTATAAGAAGGTTCAACGTTGCCGACAGTGTATTTAGCTGAGATTTCGGCATTGCTTTCGCCGTCGAATTCAATCGCGCCTTCGGGGATGGTAAGAGTCCATTCGCCTGAGGTCAATGCTACAGGTTCGTCATTGTCGTCGACGGGAGCAATCTTGAAGCGGAGAGTCTCGCTGTTCCAGTCAAGACCAATCATACAACGCTGAGAAACATCGCCGTTGGTAAGCTCGACAAAGTCGGGATAAGCGACATTCCAGACAAGGGGAAGATTGGGGAAGTTGAGGTAGATAGTCTCAATAGATTCCACATTGCCTGCAGCAGGATTCAGCTCATAGGTCGAGAATGCGGTGGGAGCGTTGGGGTCAACTGTGTATTCAGCAACGGTTTTAGCGTTGGCGTAACCGCCTTCGGCTTTCTTGAATGAGTTGCTTGCATCATCCCATGCACTTTCGTAGATGATTTCGGCAGGAATTTCGAGAGTGTATTTGCCTGCGGTAGCAATGGCGGGTTCGAACTGAAGCGGGAACACATACATGGTCTCGTCCTGAGAGAGCGAGACGTCGCCGATGCCTGCGGGAGAGAAAGAAGAGCCGTCTTGAGCGGTAAGAGTAATCTTAGCGAGATCATCGGGGTTGATGAAATAAGAGTGCTCGTAGTTTTCAGGCACAGGCATCATGACCTTGATTGCAGAAATCTTTCTTGTTACCGCGCCGGATTCGGGATTGAGTGTAACAGGAACGAGATTAGCGGCTGGAGCTGCTTTTTCGATAGTTACTACAGTCGTAGCTTCGGGAGCGATGACAATGTAGCCTTTGGCATCGGCGTCAGCGGCGGTATAAGTCTGTGAGCCGGCCTGAGTAGCGACAACAGCCTGACAAGCTTCGGGAAGTTTGAAGCCCAGAATCATGCCGGGAAGCACGGTTGTGCGGTTGTTGTTGTCGAGAGTGACAGCACTGCGGGCTGTGCCGTAATAAATATCTGAAGAAGCAATAGCCTCGCCTTTGAAGGTCACTGCATAGGTTTTAGGAGATGTAACATAAACGATAGCAGTAGAGAAGATACCTTCTTCAGCATTGAAGACGGGAGAAATATTGAAGCGGTTGTTGTCGTCGACAGTCTGACGTACGCCGTCAACATAGAGGCATGCGTTTTCGTCCATCAGGGACATTGTGAACGGATCGTGATAGCCCGGCAGATAATTGATGGTGTTGACGCCTTCTTTCAGAGTGTACTGAGTAGTCGGGTTTTCCCAGTTCTGAGCCAGAGCCGTGTTATGTTTGAATGCTGCTGAGATCTGTGGCATGATCAACTCAAACTTGGCGGGAGTCTCAAACTTCTCGGCGATGACATAGAATGTCTTGCCATTATAGTTGAAGTCGATAGCGCTTGAATTGACATCGAATTTGCCTTTTTCGTCGGCTGCAAGGACAGTCTTGATATACCAGCCTTCGTTTGCTTCAACGAAAATTTTGGGGTTCTTCTCGCTGGCCTGAGGATGGAGAATATAAGTTTTTCCGGCAGGGAAAGTGTAATTGCCTACAGTAGCATCCTCGGTTGTGGTCTCGGTAGCTACACCGTCGAAAAGATTCTGCTGGTAAGCACCCTGATAAAGACGTACGCCTTCTGGATTGACGATATAAGCGTCGAATACGATTGTGCCGTACTGTTTTACAGAGCCTTCAACCTTTACAGTCGTATTGGCTGTAATGTTGAAAACGATATTATTGTTATAGAGTTGCTCAAGATAGTCCTCGCCGTTTACAGTCAGGGTTGTGATCTTGAATTCGGGGTCGAAGTTGACCTGAATCTTATCGTTTTCGTTAAAAGTCAGGTTTTCTTCAGTGAAATCAGTAATAAGACCAGAAGAGGCAGTGCGGTTGAACACGCTTGCGACAGCACCTTCAGGAGCGTCTAAAGAGAGTACATACTGCTGTTTGACAGGCTCTTCGTTTTCATAAACACGAATTCTGAGCTCAGCATTTTCGGTCGGAGTGAAAGCATACTGGTTTGACCAGGAGTACTGCAATTTCAGTTTTTCGCCGTTGACCTCGACGCTGTATATATCTTTGGCAGCAAGGCCGTTGAGCGGCGAGATATAGCATTTCTCATCGTGTTTGCTGAAGTAGACGGTCTGTTCGCCATTGGCGATGTTTAACATACGGTTCAGAGGACCAAACTGCACGCTGACATCCTTAACACCATTCTCGACAATAACTTTCATCGGAATGTTGTACTCGATTTTTTCGAGAGTAATTTCAACCGGATTGAAATTAGCAACAGTGGACTCAGTTAAAAATTGGCCCCATGACGAACCATAGTTTGAAATCGACGGTTTTTTCTCGACACCATTAGCCACAACTTTGGTAATAATGTAGCCCGGTTTTGCGACGGCATAAATATAACCGTTCTCATTGCTTGTGCAGGTGTGCTCGGTCACATCGTCAGCTATAGGGATAACTACGCCGGCCAATGACTTTTGCCGAAGTTCAAGAGCTCCGGGGATGTTCCATTTGTATGTGATATCGAAAGCAGATGCCTGAGGCATGAAGCACGCGATAATCGCAAACAGGAACGCGATTGAATAAAGCTTTTTCATATAAATAATATTAATTAAAAAAATGAATTATATCTGGAATATTCGAGATATCATATCATCGGACAACAAATTTGAGAGTTCGTGCACCTGCACGGGCCACATATACGCCGGCCTGAAGAGACGACGTGTCGACCGATCCGTGAGCCTCGGCGACTTTAGCGCCCTGAGTGTTGAAAATCTCGATGTCGGCATCAGCACAAACAACTTCCGAGCCTATGAACACAATGGCGCCGCCGTCAGCAGCGACATTGTCTATACCGGCGGATTCGTCCTTGAAAGTGACACGAGCCTGTCCGGGGCCTATCTGCACCATGTTAGAGCCATAGGCATAAGCCATCATAAGGGCATAAGTTTTCCCTGGTACGCCGTTGGCGCAATCAAGGGTGGTGGAGAAATTAACAAGTTGGTTTTTCTTAGTCATGCTGACATTGTAGCCATTATAGGCCACAAGCATGCCGTCGTCATCGACCAGACAAGCATACATTGTGTATCCGAATATACCGGACATCAGCCTTACTTTGGCCGAGACATTGACATGATGTTTGTCAACGATGCTATAATTGACCTGCAAATCGTCTCCGACGTCCGAACTCTCGGCGTTGGTCACTCGCGGAGCTCCTGATGTGACAACTCTCGGAGCGCCGGGATTGGGCTTGAGCATAACGGGCTTCATAATGTCGTCGGAGAATACCTCATAAGTACCTTCGTCATAGAATGTAAGATATGCAGGAGTATCTTCATTGACGGAGAAATACTGTTGCAGAGAATAGAGGAAAGTCGTCCAACTACGAGTTTCAGTCTTGCCCGGCCCGACGGTTAAATAAATACTCTCTCCGATTAGAGCAGGTTGTCCGTCGACAACGATTACCGGAGCGTAGCCTTTGGTCATCTCGTGATCAGATTCGTTGACAACTGATACTTCAACCGTCGTGGTCATGCCGTAATACAGATCGCCGACCACCGAGCCATCGGTAATCATCAATCGGTCGACATCGTTGACCTCAACAGAATATTTGCCTTCGGCCTTGGTCAGGGTAATGTAGTTATAACATCCATAAACAGGACGAACAGGAATCCACGGGGCATTGTCTTCAGTCCACGACTGCGTGGCGGCGGTCAGTCTGTACTTACCGTCAGGTAAGTTGAGATCCGGAAGATAAATACCTGCATCCCAAGTTTTAGGATCAGTACCATAACCGGGGTTGATGGTAAAATTGATTTTGCCGAAGTATACGTTGGTTGTCTCGCCACCGTTATCAGATTGGATTATGCCGCCAAAACGCACTTTCAGAGCCGAGGGATTATAGTTGACCCACATTGCCTGATTTTCGGCAAAAAGGTCAATTTTCAGGCTGTCGTTGCTGATATATCCGGCAAGAGAGCCGTGCTGAGTCATGTATATTTCTTTTTCGACGACAGGTTTGCCTGTGGGAGGCTGAATGCCGAACACAGCGTCCTGAGTGAAGTTATAGCCACCACCCGAACCGCCGCCGATACCGAGCGAACCGGGATTGAGGGCGTCGAGGCTGAAATAACCGTTGCTCATGCCGGTCCAACCCCAGTTGAAATGGAAATATCCATTGCCGTCGTAGCCGTCGCAGACAAAAGAGTGACCACCGCCGAGGGTCGATGTGCCGCCGTAGAGTATCGGGCCGACTTCGTTGAGGTTGTCATAGATCATCTGCTCCCATTCATAAGCGCCATAGTATGCGCGGAGCTGATAGTCTATGTTACAGTCGTAATTGAAAAAGTGAGTGAGGGCCGACGAAATGTTCATGGCCAGCGCGCCCGACGAGTCGGTGCCGTAGTCCATTTTGACCGAATAGCCGCAAGCCTTCATAAGGTAGGCTACGGCGTCGGCCTGCTGCTGGTTGTATCGGCCGTCTTCATATTCGTCAATCATGTTTGCCCAATCGAATTCTTTGAGCGAGAAGTCGAGCGAAAGACGGCGACCGATGGTCGAAGCATTGTAGCTGATCTTGTTTCTGCCTTTTTTGGGGTATTCCCAGTATTTCATAACCTGAGCCATAGCTGTGGCGACACAGCCGGTATAAGTCTCGACCGAACCGTATTTAGGACATTGACTGTTGTAGGGAGCATCCTGGTCCCAGTTGGTTTTCAGCATAGGCTCGATGGCTTTGCGCTCATCGGCCTCAGCCTCTTTGCGGGGCATGGTTATGGCTGACTGATTCGATGTGTTGAATTCAATCTGGCGGGCATACTCCTCAAGCCACCACTGCATTGCGGGAGGAAGCTGTTCGGGGAATGAACCGCTGTCGGAGTAGCCGAGCAGAGGCTGAGCCGAGTCGTCGGCGCTGAGCACGAGATAGCCTTTGCGGTCGGTGCGCTCGAAGACGTAGACCGCGGGAGTGCCGTTTTCAGTGGCCTGAGTTTTGGCCAGCCGAAGCTGTGACGGTTGTTTTGCGACACGGAGAGGTGCGGCCTTGGCGGGCATATCGCCCGTCTGAAGACGCGCCAGAGCCTCATCGGGTGTCAGGGTGCGCGCCGATGCCATGAGAGTGGCAAGCAAGGCGAACCCCGCTGCAATATATTTGATTCTTATCATATTCATCACTGTGCTGAATCTTGATTACAATTAGATTTATGTTGTCAGGAGAGATTATTTAACGAAAATCTTACGGGTTTCGCCGGCTGCGGTCACAACATAAACGCCCGATGTCAGACCGTCGGCAGAGAGCGAGTTGAGAGCGCTTGCCACTTTCAGACCGCAGAGGTTATAGATGTTGATTTCGCCGGCTGCAGAGATGACACTGCCGTCGAAATTGATGCCGTTGCCGACAATGATGTCTTCGACACCGCCTGTTTCATCACTACCGAAAGGCATCTTGTAGACTTCGAGCGATAAGCTGTCTTTGGTTTTCGTATTGATGATTTCGGTCTTTCTATAACTGATATTGAGGTGGGGTTCGGCTGCGAGAGAGTAAGGAATGATGCTGCTGAGTATGCCTTTCTCGCTGTCGGGAGTCAGAAGGATGATATCTTTGCCATCGGGAAAGTCGTCGCTCTGAGCCTGAGCGACGAGCAACTGCTCTTCGATGCCGGCAGGGGTGTCACGTTTTAGAAGAATCATGTATTCGCGATTGCCGGCCTTATCTTTATAATAGAAATCGGGCTGCATTACGGCACCGTCGAGGTAGAG
>JAGAOW010000078.1 GCA_017889945.1 Muribaculaceae bacterium | reverse complement strand
TGTTTTCTAATCCAATGTTACTTGGGTCTCGCATATCTTGTCCGCTTTTCGCCTTGTTCCTCAGTCGTGTACCTCGGTACACTCCATCGTCACAAAACGAGAATCGACTCAAGCTATGCGACCCTGCCCTCAACATTTATTTTTAAACAAGCTCTAAATATAGTAACTTTGTTGCGGTCGAAGAATGAAGAGTCATTCCCCTCGGCCGTAATTTAATTTAAGCGTATTTAGCTTAATCCTTCGCATGTAAAATCGCCAATTTTCTTTACCGGGAAAGGAGTAAGCAACTTAAATGACGCTGACGTTTGTCGTAATATCTTCGACAACCATATCACTCTACGCGGTTTCGCTTTTTGCGGATTCGCACATTTGACGTGTATATGGTTATCCTCATAAGGTATACCGACCGGCGTAGGGTTCATTGGTTGTAAACTTTCCGGTCGGCGTTTGGCGATGCCCACATGCGAGTTTCAGGCTGAGTTCCCTGCGCTTTTTATATCTAACCCGCCGTCTCGCCTTTCGCCGCACTTTGGGGGAACAGCCGCGCAGTGCCCGACGGCATAATCCATCGCAAAGCCTATATGACACCGATAGGCCAACTTATCAAAGATGAACTGCAGGCTCAGGAACGTACCGTTTCGTGGTTTGCACGCAAACTGCACCTCGACCGCTCAAACGTCTACCGCCTCTTTCAGAAAAATTCTATCGACACCGATTTGCTCAGCCGAATTTCCCTCATTCTCGGACGCGATTTCTTCGAAATCCTTTCTGACAACATCAAGGAACGTACCAAACCGGGGCTTTAGAATCCTTCATAAACATTTGCCGCGATTCGGATGTTTTTACCGATTCATTCTATCCGATAAAGCCCTCGGTCGCGACATTCGCAACACTCCCGAAGCACACTTCGCAACACTTCCGCAGCATTCCTTTATCACGTTGATATACCGGCTTATAGCCACAGATTCACACTATGTAAAACTCGCATCACTTCCGTGTCATTATCGCTGCATGATTACTACTTCTACCTCATCTCTATGATGTACTTTTGCCATAAAAAATTATGCGCATTGTGAAGTAACGACTTACCTATGCAAAAAAATGAATACCACTTTTAATAAATAAATCTTATTTACATTAACATGAACAAAAGTTTTTTAAACATTGCAATGGCAGCATTGTTACTTACCGGTTCGGCGACGGGATTCGTCGGCTGTAAGGACTACGATGATGACATTGACAATCTGCAGGGGCAGATTGACCAAATCAATGTATCTCTGAAAAAACTTCAGGATCTTATTGATTCAGGTATGGTTGTCAAGAGCGTTACAAGCACTGCCAATGGTGTCGAGTTCTTGATGAGCGATGGCAAAACTTACACTATTACTAATGGTAAGGACGGCCAGAATGGTCAGGACGGTCAAAACGGTCAGAACGGTCAGGACGGTCAAAACGGTCAGAACGGTCAGGACGGTAAAGACGGTACTGCTTGGACTATCGGAGATGACGGTTACTGGTATGAAAACGGCAAGAAGACCAACTATCGCGCTATCGGCGAACAAGGTCCTAAAGGCGATCAGGGCGAACCCGGCACACCCGGCGCACAAGGTCCTGCCGGCATGTACTATGTACCCAATGCCGACGGCACATTCTGGATTCATGGCGACGGCAACAAAGCTCCTTATTCTTCAGGCATCTCTTGGCGTCCCGCTGCTGAAGAAAACAAGGGTATAACCGCTGTCTTTACCGGCACCGAACTTATCCTGAGCGGTGTTACAGGCGCGGATAAAGACGTCGTTCTCCCCATGGGTACTCCCCTTGGCTCGATAGCCTTCATCCCCTCTGTTCTTTCGAGCGTAGGCGGCTATCCTACAACCGACAAGCCCATCTACACTCTCGTCAACTACTACGACGAGTCTAAGTTCGTTACAGGCACTAAGGCTTTCATCGCCCAGACCGCTTGGGACAAATCGAATGTCGTGGCAACAGAATACCGCGTCAGCCCGCAGGATGCTTACATTGCTGAAAACGCAAGCGCAAGCTTCATCAACCGTTCGGTTATCTCTCGTGCTGCCGAAGGCGACGCCACCGGCCTGATGACTGTCAGATCGTTTGATGCCGAAGGCGCTAACGCTACAGGTGTTCTCCTTGTCAAAACTCTCTACAACCAGACAAAGGCTGCTAAGAGTGGCAACGACATCGTAGCTATGCAGCTCTGGAACGGTCAGGTTCCCTTCACATCCGACTACATTGCTCCCGTTGCTAAAGGCATCGACGCAATCATCGTCAATCCCAAGGACGTAACCGACCATTACTATCCCCGTCTCTATGCTATCCCCACTGCAGCTGACGAAACAAGCGCTTTCATCCAGAAAACTGTAGGTCTCAAACTTACTGATCCCGCCAACACAGTGATGGCTTATGATAAGGAATTAGACATCGCAACTCTTGTCGATCTCTATTCTCCTAGAATGAACGAACTTCTGAGCAAGCTCGACTTCGACGGCATCCGCTTCGAATACTCGCTGCCTAAAGAGTATCTTGCTAATGACGAACAGAACACCAACCAGCAGTGGTTCGTCCAGCTCGACGGTTCTAAACTTAAAGCAAATGCCGGCAACCTCACAGGCGGTCTTACTCCTGCCATCGGCCGTACACCGGTTGTCCGCGTCGACGCTATGGTAATGGCCAACGACGGCAAGACCGAGAAACTCGTTGCTTCCTGCTACATCAAAGTGTCAATCGAACCCGTAGCTCCCGATCCCGGTGAGGTACAGAAAGATATCACATGGTCTATGGATCCCATGTCGTTCGAATACCACAGCCTCTCCGGCAACAAGACTCTCGTAGGTCAGATGAGTTGGATGGATGTCAACAACAAAATTTACGGCCAGAGCGGTCTGTCATCCAACACTTTCTGGAACTACTATGGTGGCGATGACGACGTCTACGAAGTTGAAATCAGTGTTATGGACAACGGCGTTAAGAAAGTCCTCAACCCCAACAACATGACTGCTCACGCTAACGTTCCGTTCTCACTCTCTCAGGATGGTATCTTCTGCGACGTAACTCTCGGTAGCGGCAACACCCAGACTTCTAACATCCGCTTCGACATCGACAACAAGGTCAAGACAGGTAACACTTATGACAAAGCTCATAAGGGCGCTCCCGCCAAGTACACCGTCACTATCCGCATCAAGAGCGACAACGATAAAGTTAAAGGCAATGTGATCATCACACAGGAATTCTCTGTCAACGACGAATGCAAAGAATACGAGTTCAACAAGAACTACTATTACGGAACATTCCAGGGTCACGAAAACTGCGTAATCACTAAGGGTACTAACGCAAGCGGTAAGTGGAAACTCGAAATGAACATCTCCGAGGTATTCGCAATGCGCAACGGCCAGAGCATCTACTCTTACTACAACACCGTTAACAACGCTAAAGCAATTGCCTTCAGCATGCTTCCCGGTCAGACCGGCGCAACAATATCTCAGGTTACTGCCAACAATGTTACCACCGATAACATTTCTCTCAACGCAGCGATGACAAATGAATACAAGTTTGTCGCAATTCAGTATGACGTCACTCTCGTCAACGACGAAAAGTGCAACTTCAAATTCAACATCGCATTCCAGAACCCCTTCAAGGCCGGTAAAGCCAACGTTATCGAACTCGACGGCAACGAAATCGGTAAAGTTGAAAGCGATGTAGAACCTCAGGTCAATGTTGAAGACGTTCTCGGACACGCAATCTACAACTGGAGCACAACCGCCAGAGCACTCGTTCTGTCTGCAACGGCTAAAGGCACATACAAGCTCACAGCCGACATGATGAATGTAGAATACAACTTCTATGAAGGCAAGGCTTACAACCAGTTCACTGGTCAGCTTGCTCCGGGCGCTACATTCGGTTTCATTAAGGTTGACAACAAAAACACCAGCAAATTCGTCTATGACAACCTCGGTGCTTCGCTTGTTCCCACCTACAACCTCAAAGTTATCGCTACAGTTACTATAGAGAACATATCTGTAGTAAAATGTATAATTCCTGTAACCATAACAGGTAGCAAACCCGGCGAGGTTTACACTGACGAAGTTCCCGACAACCTGAAATAAAAACGAGTTCACTTTTTATGATAGGGAAATAGAATTCAATAGGTCATTTGAATTATATTGAACTCCAAATCAAGCCCGAGGGGCCGCGACTTCCGCCGCGGCCCCTTATTTTATCCCCCAACAAAAAACAATTTGAGGAAGGCTCTTAAACTCCGGGGGTGGGGAGGGTGTTATTAGAGAACAATTGGTTTAAATCGGATAATTAAAATTGGATTTGTTATGACTTATGATCAAATGACCGGGAGTGCGAGTTGTGTGCTTGTTGAGTTTTATGCCACATGGTGTCCTCATTGCCGCGCGATGGAGCCGGTAATGGAGCAAATCGGCGAAATGCTCGAAGGAAAAGTCAAGATAGTCCAGCTCGACATTGACAGTAACGAGAAGGCGGCCAACGCCGAGAGAGTCACAGGCACGCCGACTTTTATTCTCTACAGGGACGGGCGCGCCGTGTGGCGCGAATCGGGCGAAATGCCGGCCGACACGCTCCTTAACAAAATCATGTCGCACCTCTAAGCTCCGCCCTTCTGCGGTATATACGCATATGTCCGAGACAAACAGCCCGACAATCTTTACCGACTTTCTGAGCGCGGCAGGTGTGAAGCATACCTATTGGTACAGCGCCCGGCAGTTTCGCGACATGCCTTTCCGGACGTATTTCGGCTTGTCGAAGCTATTGCAGAGCTATGGCATAGAGAGCGTCGGACTTAATCTAGGCGACAAATCGGCCGTCGACCGGCTGCCGCTGCCTTTTATCGCGCAAACGCCCGACGGCAATGTCATCGTGACGCGAATCTCCGACGGGAAAGTGACTTATCTGAGCCGCGGAAGCCGAGAGGAAGCCGAGCTTGGCCGGCTCACGGAGGCCATGAGCGGGAATGTATTGGTGGCATATCCGTCAGCCGATGCGTGTGAGCCTGATTATGCCTCGCATCATTTTACGGAAATCGCTGACAGAGCTAAGAAATGGGTTCTGATAGCCGCATGCGCGGCCCTGTTTGCCTATCTTTTTTTATCAAACCGTCTCTACAGCCATGTGTCGACCGTGCTGCTGACTCTAATCAACCTCTGCGGAGTCTATATCAGTACATTGCTGATACAGAAGTCGGCCCACATAAAAAACAGACACGCCGACGCGGTGTGCTCGGTCGTGGAGGCCGGCGGTTGCGACGATGTGCTGAGTACCGACGCGTCGAAGTTTTTCGGCATCTTCGGCTGGAGCGAAGTCGGGTTTGCCTATTTCTCGGTGTCGCTGCTATGCCTGCTGATATTTCCCCAATATATCAATCTTTTAGCCCTGTGCAATCTGATATGTCTGCCGTTTTCGTTCTGGAGCGTATGGTATCAGAAATTCCGCGCCCACGCCTGGTGTACGCTCTGCCTGTGCGTACAGTCGATGCTGTGGCTGCTGTTTTTCTGTTATCTCTTCGGCGGATGGCTCCACGGCCTGCTGCCGCTGCGTCCGCAGCTGTTTGTGTTAGGCGTGAGCTATCTCGCGGTAATGTTAGGCATGAACGCGCTGATGCCGCTGCTCGACCGTCAAAACGTCAGTCAACCATAATGCAATCAACAACGATATGGATACAAAGCAAATAGACTCTTTGCTCGCCTCGCTGCCACAGGCCCGGCGGTTGAGCCCGCTCGAGCTGAACGCGATTCGTTTTTCGGGCCGCAAGACCATCATAACCGAAGCGCGTCTGAAGCGCGCATCCCGCAAAAAGTCAGGAAAAGTCTGAAGCGCGGACGGCCGCGTCAGTAGGCGTTCTTCTCGCCGGCAAAGACGTTGAGCACCGTGCGCACGATAATCTTCATGTCGAGCAGGAAGGTCCAGTGCTCGATATACCAGACGTCGAATTCGACTCGCCGCTCCATCTTCCACAACTGGTCGGTAACGCCGCGGTAGCCGTTTACCTGTGCCCAACCCGTGATGCCTGGTTTGACCACATGGCGCGCCATGTAGCGGTCTATAAGCTTAGAATAGTCCTCGGTGTGCTTGAGCATGTGGGGTCTCGGACCGACAATCGACATTTCGCCGCGCCACACATTGATAAACTGCGGGAGCTCGTCGAGACTGGTGCGCCGCAGGAAAGTTCCGAACTTGGTCTTGCGCGGGTCGTCGGCTGTGGCCTGACGGGTGTCAGCGCCGCCGTTGACGTGCATGGTCCTGAATTTCAGACAGTCGAACGACTGACCCTTGTAGCCTGTGCGCTTCTGCCGGAAGTAGACCGGGCCGGGCGACGTGAGTTTGATGACTGCGGCAATAGGCAGGTAGATAAGCGGATAGAGCGTGACAAGGAAAATCGACGAGCCAACTACGTCGAAAGCGCGCTTGACAAAGCTGTTGAACGGATTTTTCAGCGGATTGCGGCGGCCGGCAAGCACCGGCCTGGCGCCGATATTGTGGAGCATGAAGCCGCGGCTCAGCGTCGGCCTGATCTGAGGAACAAAAAGGAACTCTATGCCTGCGGCGTCGGCTATTCTCACAACGTCCTTCATCACAGTGTCGTCGGTGTCGGGACGCGTGAAAAATATCTGGTCGACCTTGCTCTGGCGCGAATACTCGGCGAGAGCGTCGATGTCGCCGAGAAACTTGTCCTTGTAGCGGAAATCGTCGAGGCACTCCGTGTCGAAAAAGCCGAGCGCCTTATAGCCGTAGCCCGGGTCAGACTCGAGCTGCTCGAGAAGGCGTTCGGAGGTGGGGTTGGTGCCGACGATGACAATGCTTGTGTAGTTGAAGCCGCGCCGGCGGTAGCCCTTGACAAAGCGGCGTGTTATGACGTTCCACACCGGGATTGCTACTACAGCCATGGCGTAGTAGACGACGTAGAACACCAGCGGCACACTGCTCTGACTCAGTATTTCGACAGTCGACAGGAAGAAGAGGGCATGAATGCCCACGTCGAGGAGGCTGTCGGCAACGACGCGGTCGAGCAGGATCGTGCGGTCCTTGTGGTTGACGCCGCGGTTGCGCACCAACACGGCGAGATAGCACACATTGACCAGAACCCACATCAGTTTTTGGTCATATGGCCCTACCGGCGGTTCAATCCACAAGGTCAGAGCATAGAGTGCGTTGAACAGCACCATGTCTGACAGGTTGAAGAAAGCCCGCAGGTAACGCCCGTATTTTCTATGTCTGTGGAAGGCAATCAAGGGCAGACAGAATGAAGTTTCAGGACTTTGTGAAAGTCAATTACAACTTGCTGTCAATCAGTCGCACTTTTTCGTCAATCAGCTGCAGATCGTCCTTGAGGCGGTCAATCTTGCGCCGGAACTCGCGGACCATAGAGTCGCCGGTCTTGCTCTTCGACGAGAGGAAGCCGAGATTGTTCTCGTAGGTGCGCAGCTCGTTGCGTTTGGCCTCAGCCGAGCGCAACAGACGTTCGCGTTCGCGATAGAGTTTGTTGCCGTCGCCTTCGATTTCGGCCACTGTCGACTCGAAGCGGTTGATGCGAGTCTGCTTGTCGCGCAGGTTGAGCGCGTCGCGTATTTCGTTGACTTTAGCGCGATATGCCTCATAGACCTTGTCTTTCTCCTTGAAGGGAACATGGCCTATCTGCTGCCATTGGTCCTGAAGCTCGCGGAGCTTGGCGACAGCCTCTTCGCGCGGCATATCAGCCGTGATTTCGGCCAGACGGTCGATGACCTCGCGCTTGGCCTTGAGGTTGGCGTTTTCGGTCTGACGAGTTCCCGAGGTCGATTTCTTCTTCTGTTCAAAGAAATAGTCGCAGGCGGCCACGAAACGCTGCCATACGGCGTCGCTGTATTTCTTTGCCACCGGGCCGATGGTCTTCCACTGCTTCTGCAGCTCGACAAGCTGCTCGGTGGTCTTGCGCCATTCGGTCGAGTCCTTGAGCGCCTCGGCCTGCTCGGCGAGGGCTGTCTTGGCTGCGAGATTGCGGCTCAGCTCCTCGCGTGTATTTTTGAAATATTCGGCTTTGGCGGCGAAGAATTTGTCGCAGATTTCGCGGAAGCGCGCAAAGAGCTGATTGTTCATCTTGCGCGAAGCGAAACCGAGTTTCTTCCACTCGGCCTGAGCCTCCATGATGGTCTTTGTGGCCTCGTCCCATGCGTTGAACGATTTCAGGGCCGGGAGGTCGAGAGCTTCGAGGCGCTCGCAGATAGCGGTTTTGCCGGCTTCGTTTTCAGTCTCGCGAGCTTTGCGGGCCTCGAAGAAGGCCTGATAGCGCTTGTTGACTTCGGCTGAAGCGTTTTTGAACTTGTCCCAGATTTCCTCTCTGATTTCCTTGGCTACCGGGCCTATCTGGCGCCATTTGTTGTGGAGCTCCTGCAGACGGCGGTATGCGATGATGACATCTTCCTCGCCGATGAGCTTTTCGGCCTCGCTAAGCAGCAGCTGTTTGCTGTCGAGGTTTTTCTTGAAGTCATAGTCGCGCAGCTCCTTGTTTATCTTGAGATTGTCGGAGTAGCGTTCGCGGGCGTCCTGGAAACGCTTCCACACCGATGTCTCGTCGGTTGCGGGCACGTCGCCGACGGCGTTGAACTCGTCCTGCAACTCGCGGTATCTCTGGAAAGTGCGGTTGACATTGTCGGTGTCTTCGGCCAGAGCGATAATCTCGTCGATGATTTCATTCTTGCGGACGAGGTTTGCGGCTCTTGCGGCTTCCTGCTCGGCGGCGTATGCGGCCTTGCGCTCGCGGATGGCGTCGAGCAGCGAAAGAATCTCGGCGCCTGTCGGGTCGTCATTTTCAACAAAAGTATCCGGCTCGTTGCCATTCTCAACCCAGGCAGCGCGCTCGCTGTCGGTCTCGTTTTTGCGAATGGTGTTGTAATGCTTGCGGAGTCGGCGCAGCTCGTCGCCCGAAATATCGGCGGCTGTGCGTTCCGACATCTCACGCACTACGGTCAGCAGAGAGTCTTTGGTAAGTTCGGATACTGATTCAGACTGCTGCTCTTCGGCGAGCGACATTTCGTCTTCGGCAACAGCCTCGGGATCTGAACCTTCGGCGGTTTCAAAAGACAGGTTTTCAGTCTGAACGTTGTCGATGGCGCCTGCATCGGACGTCTGTTTCAAGGTCTGTTCTTCAGCGGCAGCAGCGGCGGAAGAAGGGTCACGCATTTCCATTTTTAAGAATTTTAATTATGTTCGGGCGACAACAGAGTGGCTGTATCGCAGCGCCAAATTTAATAAAAAACTTTCACACAAAAGATAATATCATTAATTTTGTTTGATTTTAGTCGCGATATGCGAACCATCACTATCATACGCGGGTTAATATATTTACTAAAATCAGCTACAGACAATTCATCCGCCAATATGGAAAATTTTACGTTCTATTCACCGACATTATACGAATTCGGCCGCGGCGCCGAGGAAAAAACCGGCATGCTGACCTTCCTGATGGGAGTCAAAAAAGTAATGATTGTTTTCGGCAAGAAGTATGTCAAGGCCAACGGTCTGCTCGAGCGGGTCGAGACCTCGCTTTCGGCCATAGGCATCGAATATGTCGAATTCGGCGGCGTAGCGCCCAACCCGACCGACGACAAAGTCTACGAAGCCATTGCACTCGCCCGCGACAAACATGTCGACGGCATGCTCGCCATCGGCGGCGGCTCGGTCATCGACACCGCCAAGGCTGTGGCAGCCGGTGTGCTCTATGACGGAGATTTCTGGGATTTCTTTTCCGGCCGGTCGGATGTCAAAAAGGCACTGCCTGTCGGAGTGCTGCTGACGATACCCGGCTCGGGCAGCGAGTCATCGGGCAACTCGGTAATTACCAAGCGCGAGACGCTGCAGAAAATCAGTCTTCGCACCGACAGCATACTCCGTCCGCGCTTCGCTATACTCAACCCCGAGCTGACCTTCACGCTCAGCGCATGGCAGACCGCCTGCGGCATAGTCGACATGATGTCGCACATCATGGAGCGATATTTCTCGCCGACAAGCCGCGTCGAAGTCTCCGACCGCCTTGCCGAGGGTCTGCTGCTGGCGCTGATCAACGAAGCTCCCAAGGCTCTTTCCGACCCCACCGACTATCAGGCCCGCGCCAACATCGAATGGGCCGGAACGCTCGGCCATAACGGCATCGTCGGCTGCGGCCGCCGCGAGGACTGGGTGTCGCACTTCATGGAACACGAGATAAGCGCCGTCTACGGCGTCACACACGGAGCGGGTCTGGCAGTGGTCATCCCCGCGTGGATGGCATTTATGGCCCATCACAAGCCGTCGAAAGTCGCTCAACTGGGCCGCCGGGTCTTCGGTGTCGAGGCTGTCGACGACCGCACGGCAGCAATCGAAGCCGTCGCCTCGCTCAGGGCCTTCTTCAGCGCTGTGCTGCGCATGCCTCTCGACTTCAAGGCGCTCGGTGTGGCCGAGCCCGACATCGACCTGCTTGTCAAGAAGTTGCACGAAGACAAGGGCGAAACCATCGGCGGCTACTACCGTCTGACCTCAAAAGAAACGCGACAGATTTACGAACTGATGCTGCCCGCCACGGCGGAATAAGCGTTGACGGATAGGGCCTTAGGCCTTTGCCTTGGCGGCAAGGATGCGATGGCCAATGCGACAAAAAAGACATTTGCGCGGCTCGCAGTAGTTGCGTCTGAGCTGAATGAGAGCCTGCGAGCTGAAGGCGTCGGGACAGTCGATGCCGATGTCTGTAAACATTTTCACAATCGAATTGGATTCAGCCTTGAGCGACTGAAGGATGGTGACCGCGCGGTCGCGCATCTCGCTGTCGTCGTAGGCGAGTCCGTAGGCATAGAGCATGGGCGCGACGACGTTGATAATCAGCGTAGACACCGATTCGCGGCTTAAAGCCCTGACCGAAGGCGCATTTTCAGACGAGAAATTATAGCGCCGCGACCAATAGCCTGTCAGATCGAATTCAAAGAGCCGGCGCGCATCGTCGGCGCTGTCGACGCGGAATATCTCGGAGGCGATGGCAAAGCCCCGGCACACCATGGCGGCAAGGGTGGCGATGCGTCTGTGGGGGAAATTGTTAGGCCGCATCCGGGCCATTCGCCACGGTAGCGCAAGCGGCCTTTTGAGTCCGAATTTCGCACACATGAAAGCATACTCCTGCTGCATCCGGCCTACATAATAAGAATTGTCGCCGGGATTGTCGAGAAAGCCGGCCTGGCCGAAGAGCGCACCCTCGACAGTCTCGCTTGAGTCGCGGTGTTTGAGCAGATAGTGGAGCGGCGTAGAGTATGCGAGCCGTTCCATGGCGTCGGAATTGATGCCGAACCCGAGAGCCCGCGCGAGAGTGACATAAAGTGTCTCGTTCCAGTTGCCGTCGAGACGGACGAGCGCTTGCTGAATGTGTTCCACTTTCTGATAAAGCCGTTCGTAGGCGAGGCTCGCGAGCCAGTCAGTGACGTAAAGCCGTGGGAGAGCGGCGATTTCGCCCGCGCAGGGAGGGAGTCGGTCGCTGTTGACCATCTCGTCGTAGCGCACGCTGAAATCGGGTGCGCAGCTCATGACCAACTGTGCGATTTCGTGACCGTCGGAGCGCTTGACGCGCATATCGTCGCTGCCGACGACATGGAGTATTACCGAGTCATAGGCCCGGTCGTTTTGATGGCCGTGGCGATACCAGTCGGAGGCTTTGACATGTATTTCGACATTGCCACACCATGTGCGGCCGCCTATGCAGAGTTTGGCGTTGAAGAAGTCGGGGCCGGCGTCGTTGTTGTGCAGGCCGGGGTCGATGACCTCAACCCGGCGTCCGTCGACTGTCTTCATTTCGCTTTGCAGCCACAGTTTGTGCTGCCATATGTAGTGCATAAGTCGCTCCATCGCTCAAAAGTAAGCAAATTCGCTTTG
>JAGAOW010000077.1 GCA_017889945.1 Muribaculaceae bacterium | reverse complement strand
TCGATAAATTTCAATTTGTTGTCAAACCAAGCGACACGCATCTTCAGACCAGACTCGTCTTCGTCGGGCATACGCATTTCGAAGGCGTAACGATAGCTGTCGCCATAGACGGTGCGGTCGCAGTTGGCAAGGAGATATTCGGGATCAGAAAAATCGTCAATCATAAACATGTTTGTCATGCTACCCACTTCTTTGGCTTCGGGCAAGTCAACAAAGTGGAAAACATAACCGTTGTCGTAGGTTATAAACATGCACTGTTCGGGATGGCCTTTTACGGGGCTGAACATCTGCGCGTTGGTGCATGACTCGAAAATAGTGCGGTCTAGTTTGCCGTCGTTCTTGACAAGATAGTATGAATTGACATAGCTCTCGTCGTTGCCGACCTGCTTGTTCTGCTTTGTCACATAGAAATCAGCCGAGCCGTCGTTGTTAAACAGGACGTCGCCGTTATAGCGGAAGTTGCCGATTGAATAATATGATGCGATGACGTTTTCGGCATTATCTTTCACAAATGGATATTCGGTGGTCTGGTAAGGCACGAATTTCTGACCGTCGAATTTGTACATTTCGATTACGAGAGTGTTGTTCTCGCGCTGCGACATGTCGGGGTCAGAGGGGCTGTTGTAGGGGTTGTAGAGGCTCTCTTTATATTTTGAAAACACATAGAAGCCGCCATACTGATTTGTCATTGACATGAACGAAGGAGTATCTTCCTGTTCGCCGGGCATGCAGAGCAATTTGGTCGAGTGGCGCAAAACTTCGTGAATATTGTTTTGAGAATCCACTTTGTCGAAAACGACAACCTCGTTTTCGTAGGACTGCTGACGATTCCAGAATTCCTCGCCTGTTTCCTCTTTGTCCTCCTCTTCGGTAATGTCAAGATTGCTGTTGACAATCGCCATCATATATCTTTCTTCGCCGCCGTTCGAGAGATCGAGCACGTCGGTAACCATCTCGGGGATGGTTGCGATGATCGTGTTGTTGCCGTTGCCGTCTTTTTCGCCGCCGAGCGAATAGGCAACCGTGCGATAGTGGTTCTTGCCGGGAGTTGTCAAGTTGACAGCGAGACCGACAGCGATTTCATATGCGTTGTCGTCGTTGACGAAATTCTTAGTGACTACAGGCAGCAGGTCGACATAGACTACTCTGACTTCGTCGTCGGCATAGTGCATGTCGTCTTCGATGCGGCCGACTTCGACGCCATTGTTGTCATAGATAGTAAAGACGTAATGACGCAGGAAGTAGTCGGTCCAATATTCGTTCATCTGCTTGTATTCATAGGTCAGATTGGCTGTATAGTACCAAATTGCGCCGTCGGGACCGTCGAGGTCACCGTAAGTGTCAGAAAAGGGCAGTTCGAAATCAGGTTTATATTCTTCGGCAGCAAGAGATGACATTCTGACTACATCACTGATTTCTTGCGATTTGTCATGAAATTGGTTAAGGATATTTTTCTTTGATGCTTTGCTTTGATAAATCATCTTACCGGGTAATGACTGCACAATCTTTGCATCGACCGGAAACGACAATGATACCGCCACGACCAACGAAGCGATAACTGTAAATAATCTCATATTCAAATTTGGTATTTAATATTATAAGTTAAAAATTTCTATATCAGAAATATATAGCACCGCCAAAAAGCATTTGCCTTAGATTTATGAAATGAATGGGAAAAATCTAAACTCCGGGACAGACAAAATCTTGATGGAAATACTACAGAACAGACTATATAATGAAACCGTTTTGCATCCGCCTTGAAACCAAATTGTTGCAAACGTTTTCGATTGCTCAAAGGTACGGGTTTTTAGAGGATTATCTTTAATAGCATGCAACAAATTAACGCAGCTTAACATTATTTAATCATGTTAAATGCGCTAATTATAATACGATATATAAGCTTTCAGATGGTTACTCGGCGGGTTGCAGACCCGACTTTAAGGATATAGATGCCGCGGGCGGAAATTGGCAATGACCACACCCCGGCCTCAAGTTTCTGACGGGCGACAAGCTGCCCCAAAATGGTAAAGACCTTGACCTCGGCGGCCTCGCTGAGAGTCAGGATGATGTTAGAGTCGGCGACGCGCACGTCGATTTTTTCAGACACTACGTTTTCGACCGGTTCAGACGGCGGCGCGGCCACTTTGAGCCATGACGGCGCGGCGTAGCCCGCAAGGGCCGCCAACGACATTATGGCAAGCAACGCAAAACGCAATATATATGGTCTGAACGGCTTCACGATATGGTCATTTCGCCGGCAAGAGGACGTTCGAGATAATATTTGACCTGATTTGCATCAAGACCGAGTCCGAAAAGGAACATCATTTTGGTCACTGCGGCCTCGAGCGTGATGTCAAAACCGGAAATCACTCCGATAGCCGAAAGAATATCGCCTGACACATAACGGTTGGCATGGACGCCGCCGTTGACACACTGAGTGACGTTAAGGACCACAATGTCGCGCTCGATAGTGCGACGGATTTGGTCGATAAACCATTCGGTCGTCGGCGAATTGCCGGCGCCATAGGTGCGCAGGACTATTCCTTTCACGCCGGGAGTCGACAAAAGATGGCTGAGCATCTCGCACGACAATCCGGGATATAAATCGACAATCAGAACCGACGGGTCGAGATTGTACTGGGGATTGAGACCGCCGGCACACTGATGCCGCATCAGGGATTCGTGATAGAAATTGATGCCGAGCCCGACTTTGGCAAGCTCGTGATAGTTGTTGCTCTTGAAGGCGTTGAAATTGTCGGCACTGCGTTTGGTCGCACGGTTGCCGCGCCACAGATAGTCTTCGAAAAGAATTGCCACTTCCTGCACCATCGGACTGCCGTCGCTGTCGACAGCCGCAGCAATCTGCAAGGCGGTAATCAGGTTTTCTTCGCCGTCGGTACGCACCTCGCCGATAGGCAGCTGCGAGCCTGTGATGATGACCGGCTTCTGAAGGTTGTCGAGCATAAACGAGAGCGCCGATGCGGTATATGCCATCGTGTCCGTGCCGTGCAACACGACGAAACCGTCGTAGTCGTCATAGTTTTCGGCTATGCTGTGAGCTATGTCCTGCCAATGTTTCGGGCTCATGTCGCTCGAATCGATGGGCGGATCAAACTGGATGTTGTCGATATGATAATTGAGCATCTTGACCTTGGGCACGTTGTCCATCAGATGCGAGAAATCGAAAGGACGGAGAGTCCTTGTCGCCGGATCCTCAATCATTCCGATTGTACCGCCGGTATATATTATCAATATCCGAGGTTTCATCTTACTCACATTAATATATTAGCGCTTTACTTAACTTGCGCACCGTTGACAACGGGTGTCGAAGGTGCGATGACAGAGAGCGAACCGTCGGCGTTCAAAGCCGAGAGAATCATGCCTTCGGATTCGATGCCCATCATCTGACGCGGCGGGAAATTGGCCACGAAGCACACCTGACGGCCGATGAGCTCTTCAGGCTGATAGTGTTCGGCGATGCCTGAGAGGATAGTGCGCTTCGACAGTCCGTCGTCGATAGTGAAACGAAGCAGTTTTTTCGACTTCTTCACTTTCTCGCACTGGAGGACTGTGCCGATGCGGATATCGATTTTGGAGAAGGTGTCGAAATCGGTGGGCTGCTGTATGGGTTCGGGCTTGAAGTTTTTAAGTTCGTTTTCTTTTTTGATACGCGCGAGACGGTCGATCTGAACATCGATGGCGGCATCGTCGATTTTCTCGAACAAGAGTTCGGGAACTTCGATTTTCTCGCCTGCGGCAATAAGCTCGCGTCCGCCGAGAGCGCTCCACGACAGTTTGCCCATGTGGAGAGCGTCGGCAAGGCGTGTGCTCATAAAGGGCATAAACGGCTCGAAAGCGATGGCGATGTCGGCGCAGACCTGAAGCGAAGTGTTGAGTATCGTCGCCACACGCTCCATGTCGGTCTTGGCAACCTTCCACGGTTCGGTTTCCTGAAGATATTTATTGCCGGCGCGGGCTATGTTCATCGCGTCTTTAAGAGCTTCACGGAAATGGAAGTTCTCTATATTGGCTGTAAGCGACTCCTTGATGCCCGAGATATCGTCGAAGAGACGGTTGTCAATTTCGTCAAAAGCTGCGGCCTGCGGCACTACACCTTCGAAATATTTATGAGTCAGGACAAAAACGCGGTTGACAAAATTGCCGAGAATGGCTACAAGCTCGCTGTTGTTGCGGGTCTGGAAATCGCGCCATGTGAAGTCATTGTCTTTAGTTTCGGGAGCGTTGGCTGTCAGCACATAACGGAGCACGTCCTGCTTGCCGGGGAAATCGCGCAGATATTCGTGCAGCCATACGGCCCAGTTGCGCGAGGTCGATATTTTGTCGCCCTCGAGATTGAGGAACTCGTTGGCGGGGACATTGTCAGGTAGCTGATAGTTGTCGCCGTAGGCCATGAGCATTGCCGGGAAGACAATGCAGTGGAACACGATATTGTCTTTGCCGATAAAATTGATAATGCGGGTTTCGGGGTCTTTCCACCATTTTTCCCAGGTGTCGGGATATAATTCTTTCGTATTCGAAATGTAGCCTATCGGCGCGTCGAACCACACATAGAGGACTTTGCCGGCGGCTTCGGCCAAGGGAACAGGCACACCCCAGTCGAGGTCGCGTGTCACGGCACGGGGCTGCAAGCCGAGGTCGAGCCATGATTTGCATTGTCCGTAGACGTTGGTTTTCCATTCGGTGTGACCTTCGAGTATCCACTGACGGAGCTTGCTTTCCCACTTGTCGAGAGGCAGAAACCAGTGATGGGTCTCTTTCATCACAGGCGTTTCGCCGGTTATAGCGCTTTTGGGATTAATCAGGTCGGTTGCGTTGAGCGATGTGCCGCAGGCCTCGCACTGATCGCCGTATGCGCGCGGATTGTGGCAGTGAGGGCACTCGCCGGTAACATATCGGTCAGCGAGAAACTGATTTGCCTTCTCGTCATACAGCTGCATCGATGTTTTCTCGATGAACTCGCCCTTCTGGTGCAGGCGGCTGAAAAACTCAGAGGCTGTGGCGCGATGGATGTCTGAACTCGTGCGCGAATAGACGTCGAACGAAATACCGAGTTCTTCGAAAGAGTCCTTTATAATCTTATGATAGCGGTCGACTATATCCTGAGGAGTTACACCCTCGGCGCGCGCCTTGATTGTAATAGGCACACCGTGTTCGTCACTACCGCCGACAAGCGTGACATCACGGCCTTGCAGGCGCAGATAACGCGCATAAATGTCAGCCGGCACATATACACCGGCAAGATGGCCGATATGAACCGGTCCGTTGGCATAAGGGAGAGCTGTTGTGACTAACGTACGTTTGTAATTACTTTCCATGACTCGACAAATCTAAAAATATGACGCCTTTTTACGGCTGTTGAATTAATCTGCAAATTTACATATTTTTTCCATATGCTTCGCAGACTCGCCATAAAATATACGAATCACGCAGGTTCAACTGGCAAGTGCAAAATTAGCGATTTGTTTGAAGAATTCAGTTTTAGGAGTTGAAAAGTCGAGTTTCTTACGCGGTCTCAAGTTCAGTTTACGCCCTACATTGCGGACGAAATTATCAGAAAAGTCTTTGA
>JAGAOW010000076.1 GCA_017889945.1 Muribaculaceae bacterium | reverse complement strand
TAACCGAAGTTGAATTCGGCGAAGTAGCGGTTGTCGTAAGAGTAAGTGGCACGACCGGCAGTACCGATGTTCTTTTTGGGGAACGACCAGATGTAGTTCTGGGGATAGCTGTAGGTGTAGTTACGCATGTTGAAGTTGACCATTGCGCTGACGTGGTGCACTTTGTCGAAAGTATTGTCGTAGGTCAAAGAAGCTTCGAAGTTGGTGTTGCGGTAGTTGTACTCCCAGTTGGTCCAAGAAGTCGAAGAAGACATGTAGTCCTTGCCTTCAGAACGGAGTTTCTTGATGAGGTTTCCGTCTTCGTCGCGACCACCACCGCTGTTGAGGTCTATATAATATGTAGCGGGAGTCTTGCGGCGGTCGACAGTCGAAGCGTTGGCAGCGTCCCAAGCAAACTTGATGTTGGCCTTAAGACCGGGAGTGATGATGTCGGAGAAGTCCTGGGTCAACGAAACGAGCGACTGCGAGGTGTTGGTAAAGTCCTGGCAGTAGCCTGTAGAGTTGAGCATGTAGAAGGGGTTGTAACCGTTGAGCGGCATAGCAGCGTCGCCGTCGGAGAATTTGGTCGGAGTCGACACCGGAGTAGTAAGGATGGTCCAGGTGTAGATTTCGCCGGTAGAGTAACCGGGACGGTTCTTGACGGTGTAGACGTTGGCGAGCGAGAGGCTCAGCTCGGTAGTACGGGTGACGTTGATGTCGACGTTGCCACGGAAGTTGTATTTGGTGTAGCGCATCGAAGCGTCGTAGTCTTCCATCTTGTCGGTCTTGAAGATAGAACCTTCGGTGTAGAACGAACCGCCGACATAGTAGCGGACAGAAGGAGTACCGCCGGAAACGCTGACGTTGACACGGGTTGTGTTGGTGTTGTCCTTGAAGATGGTATTCATCCAGTCGACGTTAGGATAAAGATCGGGGTCGACACGGTTAACATACTTGGCAACTTCGACGGGCTGTTTCTGAAGACGGCCTGAAGCGTCGAGTTCAAGGTCATTGTAGTATTTGAGCCACTGTTCGGCAGAAGCGAGTTCGGGCAAACGGAGCGGACCGGTAAAGCCGTATTCGACTTTAGCGCTCACGCGGGGCTTGGACTCTGTGCCTCGTTTGGTAGTGATGAGGACGATACCGTTAGCACCGCGGACACCGTAGAGGGCGGTAGCGGTAGCGTCTTTGAGGATAGAGAACGACTGGATGTCTTCGGGGTCGACAAGGTCCATCGAACGTTCGACACCGTCGACGAGGATAAGCGGGCGGTTGTTAGCGCCGAAAGAAGAAATACCACGAATCCAGAAGTCTGCGCCGGCACCGGGTTCGGCGTTGCGCTGCATGACAACCGCACCGGCGATCTTACCGGCGATGGCTGAAGAAAGGTTGCCGACGGGCACTCGGAGAGCGCTTGCGTCGATAGTAGAGATAGCGCCCACGACGCTTTCTTTTTTCTGTTTACCGAAAGCGACGAATGTGAATTCTTCGAGTTCCTCGCTCTGGGGAACAAGCTGCACATTTACGGTCGGACCTGTTACCTCGACTGTTTCGGGGGTGTAACCGAGGAACGAAATCTCGAGTTTCGAGCCCTTGGGAACATCAATGGTAAAAGTACCATCGACGTCGGTCATGACACCTTTGGCACCACCCTTGACTTTGACTGTAGCTCCGGGGACACCTTCGCCATTCTCGTCAGTGATAGTACCTGAGACTTTGACCACCTGGCCCTGAACTTTGGAAGTCGTGGCCTGTGGGGATGGAGACGGAACGGCAAAAGCGCTGCCGGATGCAAGGCAAAGCAAAGCCGTCAGACTCCATACTCTTAATAAGCACTGTCGTTTTTGCATAAGATTTTTTTGATAGATTTTAATTTGGTATTTGATTTGTTACTTTTTTTCCAAAAAAAATGATTGGTCAGTGAATGAAAGTTGTTTTGATGATAAATGTCCGGTTTTTAAGTGAAATGATTTTAAGGTTAGTAAAAATAAGGATTGTATCTCAAGGCCAGTTCGCGTCCGACGGTCACAGGGTTTTCGCCTGAGACGATGACGAAGTCGTCGCCGGTGCGATGAGTCCAGTCTTCTTCAAATTGAGTGATGCTATCATAGAAAGCTTTTGCGTCGTAGGGTTTGCCCTGCTCGGCAGCTTCGATAACGGCGTCGGTAAAGCGATGCCAGCGTTCGCGGTAGAAGCTTGAAGTCAGGCCCGACCAGCCGCGGTTGGCGTAGTCGTTGAGCTGAGTGGCTTTCTGACCCCATACGGTAAGAAGGCAGCGGGCATTCTCTTCATAATAGTCTTTTTCCTGAGGAGTAGCGCCAAAGTCGCGGGCGTCGGCAATCCATTTGCCGAGCGAGAATGTCGGGTCAGTGGCGAGGAGTCGGTCGGTGTCTAGCAGGAGCGAGTCCATGCGCGCGGCCCACATTTTCATGGCCGGAATGTCTTTTTTATTATATGAGTCGGTAAAAGATGCGCGGAAGTCGGAGAAAAGGTTGCCGAGAGCCTGACGGCCGACGTTGACCACGTCGTAGTTGTGGCCGGGGTTGGCGGGGTCGACTTCAGCGGCGAGGAGCATCTGCCAGATGTGCCACAGAGTGGCGTTGTCGTAGAAGATGTCGGGATAGGTGTTCCAGCTGTCAGTGCCGACGAGCATCGGACGAGCGTTCATCAGAACGGCCTGACCGCATGTTGCGAGGTGGTTGTAGACGCTGTCGTGGAGGACTTTCCACGCCTCGATGACGAGAGAGTCGCTGTCGCCGCCGCGCGATTTGGCCCAGGTTTCAACCCAGACGTCGGGCTCGGCGCAAGTGGTCCACGCTTTGTCGAATACGAATTCATACATGTGGGGGTTGACGTCCATGCCTTCGAGGGTCACACCCAGGCCGGCGAGGTTGTCACCACCGTCGACGTAAGTCGAGTCGATGGAGCGGTCGGTTTTATCGATGTCGCCTGCGAGCATGGTGTTGCCGCCGAAGTTGCCGAGGTAGCACCATATGTAGGGGTTACCGTAGTATGAGTCGGTAGCGCGCCAGATTTCGGTCATGTCGCAGTAGTAGTCGAGGAGCATGAGTTTGCCGTCGGGAACGGCTGTGATGAAGGCGCGGATGCGCGGCTCGGTCCATTTTTCTTTTGAATGGTAGAACATCCATGTCATCTGCAGCCAAGTGGCTTCGGGATCGACTTCGGCAATAGAGCCATAGATGCGGCGAGCGACGTTGGTCAGGAATTCTTCGTTCCAGTCGGGTGAGTCGACTTCGTTGAAGGGGTCGATGCCGTAGATGTGGTCAGTGCCGTACATCTCGGTCTGTTTCTGAAGGAATTTTTTCTGTATGACGCCATAGAGCGAATCCATAGGTTCGATGAAGTGACTGCGATAGCGGTCGTCATAGCCTCCCCACTGGCTCATCTGATGGATGCGGGCTTCGGGATACAGGTCTTTGAGTTCGCCTGGAACATGACCTGAGAATGCGGGGAGGACGGGAGTCATGTCGAACTCGCGCTCGCGCGCAAGTATCTTTTTCTGAAGTTCGGCCTGGTCTTCGAGCCACGAAACGGGGAGCGGGCTCTGCCAATAGTCGACATTCGACATGCGGTGCCAGGGCAGATGCGCCGGGCCTGTAAAGTAGTTGCGAATCTGTTCGTCGGTCAGGCCCATTTCGCTCCAAACTTCATACCAGACTGATTCCTGGCCTGTTATGGCGAGCGGCATGGTCACACCGTTGAGCGCCATCCAGTCGATCAATCGCTCCCAGTCGGCCCATTTCCAGTAGGGCATCGTGTAGCCGAATGTACAATAATTAAGGAAAAAGCGGTTGTCTACTTTGGCCGAGCCTTCGATCTTAGAAGGCAGAACGGGCAGAGTTTCGGGCATGATGACCGAGTCGGAGGCATACCAAGAGACGTGTGCGTTGCAGTAGTTGCGAAGATAATGGTTGAGACCGACGGCGAGAGAATTGTTGTTATTGCCTGATATAACAATCTTGTCATCAACTGATTCAATTGCGAATTTATCGGTGTCGGTCGAATCGTTGACAATAACAAATTTGAATGACTGAGCATGTTCGGGGAATAAGCGACGAGCCATCTGAGCGACGGGGCTATTGTCGGGTTTTTCGCCGGAACAGGAAGAAAAAATTAACAAAAAAACAACAAAAAATTTAAGAATATGCGCAAATTTCATGAATATGGCAGTTAATCCGGATTATACTTTTAAGAAATTATTATTTATTAGGCCTTAATCGGTTACAAAATAACTAAATATTATTTATATGTCAAAATTTTTAGGCCAAAAAATGACAAAAAGGAGTGCCGATAGGCTGAAATTTCACAAATAGAGTCAGGCAATGTTAAATATGTTAATTATATTTTCCATTGCCGCAAGCCGGATTAGCAGGTGGAAAAACGAGGCTTATTTGACCTTGAAACCGAGGTCGATAAGGTAGCTGCGGGCCAATTGGAGGCGGTCGCCCTGAAGCAGGATTTCGCCTCCACGCGCCGAACCGCCGCAACCGATGCGACGCTTGAGACGCGATGCGATGTCGGCCAGACGGTCGTCGGAGACCGTGAAGCCGCAAATTATAGTTGCAGTCTTGCCGGCACGGCCTTTGCGCTCAAGGACAATATGGAGCGGCGCAGTCTGCAAGTCGGCGTATTGAGATTGGGCGACATCAGCGTCGCCGGGCGATGCGGAATCAGCGTCGTCGGGTGTGCCGCCGAGGGCGGCGGAAAGCGCTCCGAGTGCGTCGTGCCAATCCTGTTGCATCAGTAGTTTGGTTCGGAGATGGTATCGGTCAGCGTGAAAGGCTGATCGATGGAGTTGGACAATTGCTGTATGAGCACCGTCTGTGCCTGCTCGTCGACAGGGAGGGCGCGCACGAAGGCGGCGACAGAGTCGGAGTCGCGGGAGATGGCGGTCTGCATGCAACGCGCGGCGGCAACCATGGATGCCTCTTCGTCGCCATACTCGGCAAGCTTGACCATCAGGACGGATATGCGGCAAAGGTTGTCGACCGAAAGGCTGTCGGCGCGAGTTCCGGCAAGCAGATTTTCGCAGATCGAGCGGGCGGCGTCGACGTCGCCGACAGAGTACTCATACTCGGCTTCGGCAACGGGGTCGCTCAAACGGCCGACACAGGCGGCAAGCAGCAAGAGAGCGGTTAATATGACGGATGCTCTGCGTATCATTCAGCCTGAGATTCGGCGGGGACGGTAGTTTCGTCGACTATGACTTCGCGGAGAGATTCATTGTCGGCATTCTGCCAGTCGCTTTCGGCCTGTGATTCATTGCCTGAAGGAGCGTAAACCTCTTCAACGTTGTCGCCGGCGGGAGTGTCGACATGGGTTCGATTGTCAAACCAACCGATATAATATAAAACTGCGAGCGCGAATACGGCTACCAATAAGCCGATAAAAATCCAGCGCCAGGTGTCGGTTTTCGATTTTCTTGAATTTGGCATAAGCTTATGTTTTACAGGTTCTTTACATTTTCGACGAAAGCGTGCATCTTGATTGCAGCTTCGGCGGCTTCGGCACCTTTGTTGCCGAGACGGCCGCCTGCGCGGTCGATGGCGTCCTGTTCGTTGTCGACGGTAAGAACTCCGAATATGACGGGAATGTCGCAGTCGGCGTTAAGAGAAGTAACGCCCTGAGTCACACTCTGACAGACATAATCGAAGTGGGGAGTGCCGCCGCGAATGACGCATCCGAAAACAATCACTGCATCGAAAGCGGAACTTTCGATGAGCTGCGACGCGGCAAAGGTCAACTCAACAGCGCCGGGAACATGGAAGACTGAAATCTGCGAATCGTCGAAGCCTTCACGCGCGAAAACGCCGAGAGCTCCGTCGAGGAGGGCAGATGTGATATGGCCGTTCCATTCGGCTACGACAATGCCGACGTTCATGCCGTCGACCTTCGGAAGTTTGCCCTTCGGGGCACTGTTTTTATTAGCTGTTGCCATGAAAATCCAACAAGTGAATGTGATAAAAAGTTTAATGTAGTTTCTGCCAGTCGGCGATAAGGGTTTGGGAGGCTCGGTTGGCTGTGGCGGCGGCTTCGCTGAGGACTGCGCGGCGGAAGTCTTCATCGGGCGCTTCGAGACGCTCGGCCGGATGTTCGTCGCGATAGAGAGCGTTGACTACACCGGCTATAGCTCCGGCATTCCACATCATCGAGCGGCATATGGAGGCGGGAATGCTGACAGTTGTCACGTCGTTGCCGCTATAATAGCTGATTTCTTCGGCCGCAGTGTCGACGTTTATGAGCGAACGGCAGTAAAAGTCGATGCGGTCGTGGTAGCAACGTCCGCCGTCGCATACGCCGAAAATGGTCTCAAGGTCGTTGTTGCGAACAACCACGACTGAGGCGTATTCGAGATTTTCGAGGATAATCGGCATGATGCGTGTGATGCGCGGCTCTTGCTGAGGGAGAAAACCGGGGAGGTAGACAAGCACGGCCTTGCGCTCGGCTGCATGGGAAAGCAGCTGCGACATGCGGGGACGCATGCGCGGGTCGAGAGCGTAGAAACCGCCATAGACAACGATGTCGTTCTCGTCGATACGCGGCCACACAACGTCGAAGCACTGGTCAGGATACTGTTCGTAACGGGTAACGTCGACGATACCGTTTTCGTCGGTTGTGTAGATTATTATAGGCGAAAGACCTTCGGTAAAGCGGTCGACCGACGAGCAGTCGACGCCGGCTTCGGCAAGAAAGTCGCTGATAATGTCGCCGACCCGGCCCTGCGCAATCTCGCTGACAAGCTTAACGGGCAAACCTTCGCGGGCAAGAATGGCGGCAGCGTTGACGATACGGCCGCCGGGCATAGAGCCTACAGGTTGCGAGGAGCGAAAAACTATGTCGAGGGCGCATTCGCCGATGCAAATTATTTTTCTCATCAGAGTCAGTGTTTGTCGCCGCGGGCTGCACGGCCGAGGTAGCCGCCGTGATGGCGTTTGGCATATTGTTCGCGAGTGAAGCCGATAGCCTGCATGACATTTACGACGAGGACGTCACCGATGACGGTCATCATAGTCGTTGATGTGGTCGGGGTGAGCCCGAGCGGGCATACTTCGGGAGCGGCGCCGGTCGGCAGAAAATAGTCGGCGAGTTCGGCCAGTGGCGACTTTGGTGCGCCGGAGATGACAATCAGCGGAATGTCGGGATAAATATTCTTCGAGAGGCTTACGAGGTCGACAATTTCAGAGGTCTTGCCCGAGTTGGATATCATCAGCATGATATCGTTGGGCTGAAGTATGCCGAGGTCGCCGTGCTGGGCCTCGCTGGGATGGAGAAAGACAGATGGAGTGCCGGTCGACGAAAATGTCGTAGCTATGTTCATGGCGATTTGTCCGGCCTTGCCCATGCCTGTAGTGACAAGTTTGCCTCCGCGGCGGTGGACACGTTCGACTATAGCCTCGACAGCGCCCTGATAGTCGTCAGTGACGGGAATTGAGGCTACAGCTTGGCTCTCGGCAAGCAGGATTTCGCGCATTGATTGTTTGATGTCCATATGGTAGAGTATTATTGGTCTTCGTATTCAGTCGGATCGTCGATGCCGGCAGCCGCAAGCGCTTCACGGCGCTCGACGCATGTTCCGCAACGACCGCAATGACGTTCGCCGCCTTTGTAGCATGAATAAGTATGTGAGTAGTCGACGCCTAATGATTTGCCGCGACGGGCAATGTCGGCTTTACTCATAAGGGTATACGGCGCACGCAGCTCGATGCCGTCGTAAGTTCCGGCGGCGATTGCCGAACCCATGGCTTTTATAAAAGTCTCGCGACAGTCGGGATAAAGCGCATGGTCGCCGGCGTGGTTGGCTATCATCACGGCTTTCAGCCCTCGGCTTTCGGCCAATCCGGCGGCAGCGGCAAGCATTATGCCGTTACGGAAAGGTACGACGGTCGACTTCATGTTGTCGAAGTCGTAGCTGCCTTCGGGAATAGCTTCCGCACCCTCGAGCAGCGAACTGTGGAAGTATTCGCCGATAAACGAAAGGTCGATTTCGACAAGCTCGATGCCCAGCGACTCGCACTGAAAACGGGCACATTCAATTTCTCGAGCATTATGGTTCGAACCATAGTTAAACGTAACTGCAAGGTCAATCGAACCGGCATATTCATGGAGCATCGTCACTGAGTCCATGCCTCCGGAGAGAACAATAAGAGCGTCTTTATCCATTATAATGTCAAATTTTGCTGAGAGTTGGTGCGGCAGTGAAAGCGGCGAGCATACGGCTCTTGACAAGGTCCTGATGGTCATCGTCGCCGTAGTTGGCAAAAGGATATATCGAGATGCCTCCGCGGGGAGTGAAAATGCCCAAAACTTCTATATATCGGGGATTCATCAGTTTGATCAGGTCTTTCATGATGATATTGACGCAATCTTCATGAAAATCTCCGTGATTGCGAAAACTGAACAGATACAGCTTGAGGCTTTTGCTTTCGACCATATCCTCACGCGGGATATAGTTGATTATGATACGCGCGAAATCAGGCTGACCGGTTTTGGGGCATAGCGAAGTGAATTCCGGACAGTTGAAAGTCACAAGATAATCATTTTCAGGATGCTTGTTCTTGAAAGTCTGGAGTATCGACGGACTATATTCTGTCGGGTATTTTACTCCGGTGTTGCCCAAGAGTGTGCATCCGCCTATTTCTTCTGAGTTGCGTGGCATGAATGTCGTAATTAAAAAGTCCACAAAAATACTGATTTTTGTGGACTTTTCAAAAAACTAATATGTCTGTATCGCAAAACGAAGACCGGCAATCGTGATGCCGGCTATTGCTAAGAAACTTTCAGAAAGCGCTTCACTCCACAGTCCAGGTTTCGCCTGCGAGTATCATGTCACGCAGCGAGTCGAAACCTTTGCGGGCGCGAACTTCCTCGACCTGCATTGAGACACCTTCGTTGTAGGTCACTGACTCTACATCGCGGATGATTCCGACTGCCAGCGGCAACTGATCGCCGTCCATCATCGCAAGCTGCTGATGCAGGAAATTACTCGGTGTGTGAGCGTCATGGACAAGCACATCGTCCATCGTATAGCCGTCCTCTCCTATGGTCACAGCCTTCAGAAGGAATCCGTCGCGCACCAGACCGCGGTCATTGTTTGCGCCGAATATCATCTTTTCGCCGTGGCGTAGATGAATGGTACGGTCGGCTCGCACCGACTTGTCTGTAATCGGGTTATGGATGCCGTTGTTGAAGATGACACAGTTCTGCAGTATCTCGACGACCGACGCACCCTTATGTCGCGCGGCAGCAGTGAGAACTTCGACCGAAGTCGCAAGTTCGACGTCTATCGAGCGCGCAAAGAAATTACCTCTTGCTCCAAACACCAGTTCTGCGGGGATAAACGGGTCCTCGGTCGTGCCGTAAGGCGACGACTTGGATACAAATCCGCGTGCCGACGTCGGAGAATACTGTCCCTTGGTCAGACCGTAGATTTTATTGTTGAAAAGGAGCATGTTGATGTCGACATTGCGCCTTACAGCATGTATGAAATGGTTTCCGCCGATAGCAAGGCCGTCGCCGTCGCCCGAAATCTGCCAGACAGTCATTTCAGGATTGGCCACTTTGAAGCCTGTGGCTATTGCGGCCGCGCGTCCGTGGATGGTGTGAAAACCGTAAGTATTCATATAATAAGGCAGACGCGACGAACAACCGATGCCCGATATGACAGCGGTTTTATGAGGCGGAACGCCAATCGCAGCCATCGCCTTGTGGAGGGAATTCAGTATTGCATGGTCGCCGCAGCCGGGGCACCAGCGCACTGACTGTCCGTTTTTATAATCGGCTGCTGTATATTGTCTTTCTTCTTCCATTGCTGATTATTCCATATATTTGGTTACACCTTCGACAAGTTCTTTGACCAAGAACGGCTGGCCCTGAATTTTGTTGATTCGTTTGATTTCAACTTCCGGGAACTTAGCCTGCAGATAGTCGGCAAACATGCCCGTATTCAGTTCTGCGACAACCACGCGTTTGTATCGGCGCAGCACTTCGCCCGTATTCTTCGGCAGAGGATTTATGTAGCGAAAATGGGTAAATGCCACACTGCGGCCCGCTGCATTGAGTTCGTCGGCGGCAGTGTGCAGATGGCCGTATGTTCCGCCCCATCCTACGAGCAGCGTGTCGGCATTCGGGTCGCCGATAACTTCGAGTTCGGGGATATCATCGGCAATACGCGCGATTTTCTCGCGACGCGTATTTACCATAATTTCATGGTTGAGCGGGTCTGTTGATATGCCGCCTGTCACGGCGTCTTTTTCAAGACCGCCGATGCGGTGGGCGCAGCCTTCTGTGCCGGGCACTGCCCAATAACGCACCTTCGAGGCCTCGTCGCGCATATACGGACGCCATGACCCGTCGCGCAGATTTTCAGGCACATCGTGGGTATGAATTTCGGG
This sequence comes from Muribaculaceae bacterium, assembly GCA_017889945.1. Lineage (GTDB taxonomy): Bacteria > Bacteroidota > Bacteroidia > Bacteroidales > Muribaculaceae > CAG-873. The sequence continues at coordinate 9,569 of JAGAOW010000076.1, read as the reverse complement.
ATATTCGTCCGCGTCGGGCACACGCCATGCCGACGAACCGTTGCCGATAAATGCGTCGCTCAGCAGAATGACCGGCGTCATATGCTCGACTGCAATGCGGCAGGCCTCGAAAGCCATTGTAAAACAATCGGTCGGCGACGACGGAGCGACAACTGCGACAGGCGACTCTCCGTTGCGGCCATACAATGCCTGCATCAGGTCGGTCTGCTCGGTCTTCGTTGGCAATCCTGTCGACGGACCGCCACGCTGCACATCGATGACGACAAGCGGAAGCTCGGCCATGACTGCAAGACCTATACCCTCGCCCTTGAGCGCAAGACCCGGGCCGGAAGTGGATGTCACGGCAAGATTGCCGGCAAACGACGCGCCGATTGCCGAACATACGCCCGCAATCTCGTCCTCCATCTGGCATGCCTTGACTCCCAAGTCTTTGCGTTTGGCAAGTTCATGCAGAATATCTGTGGCGGGAGTGATGGGATATGAGCCGAGGAAAAGCGGACGACCGCATTTTTCAGAAGCCATTATCAGACCCCATGCAGTCGCTGTGTTGCCGTTAATATCTGTATAGACGCCCGGACGGGGATCTTCGGTCTCGATTCTGTAAGTAGATACCGACGCATGTATATTATGACCGTAATTATAGCCTGCGTCGATTACCTTCGCGTTTGCCTCATAGACTGCGGGCTTCTTGGCGAATTTCTTCGACAGATGGCGTTTGGCGCTTTCTATCGGACGGTCGAAAAGCCAGCACACAAGTCCGAGCGCAAAAATATTGCGGCATTTCAATATGCTCTTGTTGTCAAGACCGCTGTCGGCCAATGCGGCCTTGGTCAGCGTCGTCACAGGTGCTTCGACCACCTGACGCGGGTCTATGCCGAGTTCGGCAAAAGGCTCGTCTGTTTCAAACAGCGCCTTGCGCAAATCGGCTTCCTTAAACGAATCTATATCGACGATTATCACACCGCCCGCTTTCAGAAATTTGACATTCTGTTTCAGGGCCGCGGGATTCATAGCAATCAGCACATCGCAGCTGTCGCCTGGCGTATGCACGCCCTTGCCGACGCTTACCTGAAAGCCCGAAACGCCGCTCAGCGACCCTTGCGGAGCTCTGATTTCGGCCGGATAATCGGGAAAAGTCGAAACCTGATTGCCTATGCCGGCCGATACGTTTGTGAATATGTTGCCCGCAAGCTGCATGCCGTCGCCCGAGTCTCCCGAGAAACGCACTACAACCTTGTCGAGAACTTTGACTTTGGTTTTGTCTAACATATTATGCAGAGGTTTATTAGTTTTTTATAGGATAGGTTTTTCATTCTGCGTTAAGGTCAAGCACCACATTATCTGCCCCTTTCTCATAATACTGACGCTTGAGCGGACGTTTGGTGCAGGCATCCTCGCGCTGACGGTTGCGATAGATGTCTATGGCCGTATAGATGGCCTGACGCATCGATTCTGCCGATGCCTCGCCGCGGCCGACTATGTCATAGCCCGTTCCGTGATCGGGCGATGTCCTCACATATGGCAGACCGGCCGTGAAGTTGATGCCGCTGTCCATCGCGAGAGCCTTAAACGGCGCAAGTCCCTGGTCGTGGTACATTGCAAGTATTCCGTCAAACTTCACGAAGCGGCCGATGCCGAAAAAGCCGTCGGCTGCATACGGTCCGAACACAAGTATTTTCTTGTCCTTCGCGTCCTGAATGGCCGGAATGATGATATCGCGCTCCTCGTTGCCCAGAAGGCCGTCCTCGCCCGCATGCGGATTCAGCGACAGAACAGCTATACGCGGCGACGAAATTCCGAAATCGCGGCGCAGCGACGCATTGAGAGTCTTTATCCGTTCGAACACAAGCTCGCGGCTTATCGACTGCGGCACTTGCGACAGCGGCTTATGGATTGTGGTCAGCGCCACACGCATATTCTCGTTGCACAGTATCATCATCGCCTTGTCGCCCTCCTCGCCGAGCGAAGCCTCTAAATATTCGGTGTGACCGGGGAAGCTGAACGTCTCGCTCTGGATATTTTTCTTGTTTATAGGAGCTGTGACAAGCACATCGACCTCGCCCGCACGCAAATCGGCCACTGCCCGTTCGAGAGCCGTGAAAGCCGCACGTCCGGCTATCTCCGACGAAACACCCGGCTCTACTTTCGTATCTTCGCCGATGACGTTGATTATATTGTACACTCCGTCTTTGATTTCCTCGGCTGTTGCTGCCTGATTGAACGTAATCTGGGGCATCTCGAGGTTCTTGCGGTAGAATGCCGCTATTTTGGCCGAACCATACACAATCGGCGTGCACAGTTCGAGCATCCTGTTATCTTCAAGCGCCTTGAGTATTACCTCATAAGATATTCCGTTGATATCCCCGTGAGTGATAGCGACGCGTATTTTTCTGCTGCTCATAATGATTGCTGTGTTTGATTTTTATTTTCGCGACCTGCGAGCATTCCGCAGGCGGCCATGATGTCTTCGCCGCGCGATGCTCTGATGGTCGCCGTGATACCGAGCTCGTTGAGCTTGTCGCGGAAGGCCTCCATGGTCTTGGCCGACGACGGCTGAAGTTCCGAGTCCGGAATGGCGTGATAGCGTATAAGGTTAACCCGCGCCGACGTTCCTTTGACAAGACGCGCGAGCATTTCTGCGTGGCGAAGCGAGTCATTGACTCCTTTCCACATGATATATTCAGCCGAAAGTCTGCGCTGATGGGCGAAATCATAACCGTGCAGCAGCGAGAAGACTTCCTTGACCGGATATGCGTTCTCGACCGGCATCAGCGACGCGCGCTGTTCGCCGATAGGCGAATGTACACTGATTGCCACATGCACCTTCGTGCGGTCAAGTATCATTTTCAATTCTTTCAGTTTGCCTATCGACGACACCGTGATGCGCTTCGGACTCCAGCCCATTCCGCGCGCCGAGGTCAGTATCTCGATGGCGTCGAGCACTGCGCTGAGATTGTCGGTCGGCTCGCCCATGCCCATAAACACTATGTTGGTCAGGCTCTCCGACTCGGGTATCGACAGTATCTGATTGATGATGTCGGCCGTGCTCAGATTGCCGTGGAAGCCCTGACGGCCCGTCATGCAGAACGAGCAGTTCATCCTGCAGCCCGCCTGCGACGACACGCAGAGTGTAGCCCTGTCGCGGTCGGGGATATAGACAGCCTCTATGTCGCGGCCGCCGACGCCCTCAAACAGATATTTAACCGTTCCGTCCGTCGACCTTGCTTCTGCCTTCGGCCCTTTGCGGCCCACACAATAGTTTTCCGACAGCGCGGCGCGGGCGTTTTTCGACAAATCGGTCATCGACTCTATGTCTTTGACTCTTTTCACATAGAGCCACGACGCAATCTGACCGGCGGCAAACGGCTTGAGACCATATTTGCCGACGACCGTGCGCAGCTGTTCGATTGTCATTCCTAGAAGGGATGTTTTTGCTTCTTCTTGCATCTGATGCTGTTTTGCGATACAAATTTAATCAGAATCTGTGAGAAAACAACTTAGCATCTTCTTTTTTTACCCTTCGGGATGTTTATTGTCTAACCGGCTCTTATAAGTCAATGATTGAAACGCGCACCCTCTGCCCCTTGATTTTCTCCATGCCCAGAGCCCTGACCGCCTCACGGGCCTTGTCTTTGACCACAGCGGCGAGCGCCTGATGGTCCGACAGGTCGATTTTGCCTATCTCTTCAGCCGTCAGGCCGCCTTTCTGACACAGATAGCCGACAATGTCGCCGCGCGAGATTTTTTCTTTCTTGCCCGCGTTGAAATGCAGAGTCGCATATTCGGCCCGTATCGGGTCGGCACTTTTGCCGCTCGGATTATAATCATGGTCCCAGACCACATATTCGGGGATATTGTCGCTCTCCGACGTGATGACATACACATCGCCCGTCGCTCCGGCCCTCGCCGTGCGTCCGTTGCGGTGGGTCCACGCCTCGGCGCTTACCGGCAGATGATAGTGCACGACCGCGCTCAGCCCCTCGATATCAAGCCCGCGCGACGCCAGGTCTGTCGTTATCAATATCGGCATCGACCCGTTGTCGAGCATCCTCACTGCCTTCTCTCTGTCGTTCTGCTCCAGACCTCCGTGATAGAGTCCGGCCGGCAGACCGGCTTTCTTAACGATTTCACAGGTTCTTTCCGCGCTTTCACGGTGGTTGACAAACACAAGCACCTTCCCGTTGGGCAACGACCGCAGCAGTTCGACCAGTGTCTCGGCCTTGTCGCGCGACGGGCTTTCGATGCGCGCTATGTTCAGACGCGGCGCTTTGGCCTTGGCTTCGTTGTCGGTGCAGTCTATCGTTTCCGCACCGCGCAGATCGATAAACTTCGGCACATCGCTCAGCGCCGTTGCCGACGTCAGCACTATATCGCTCGGCTGCCTCATCCGGCGCGCGATTTTCTCCATCTCGCCGAGAAAGCCCAATTCGAGCGACTTGTCATACTCGTCGATTACAAGCGCCCTAACCCGGCTGATATCCACCGTCCGCCGCTGCAGATGGTCGAGAAGGCGGCCGGGGGTCGCTATTATGATGTCGGGCGTCTGACTCAGGCTGTTGACTTCTTCCTGCATCCTGTGACCGCCGTAGAAAGCCACCGTTTTATAACCCGTGGCCAACCGTTTTACGACATCGTTGATTTGCAGCACAAGTTCGCGCGAGGGTGCCATGACGACACCCTGCACGCCCTTGCCGCTTTCTTTTCCCAAGGAGCGAAGCAAAGCGATCGCAAACGCTATCGTCTTGCCGCTGCCTGTCGGCGCCAACAGGACGATTTTGTGCGACTTCGTGGCCACGACTGCCTTCTGCATCGCGTTGAGCTTCGCAATGCCGAGGCGCTGGCTGATATTGGCTTTGATTTCGCTCTCGGTCATATCTTATTTATACTGATTTACAATGCCTTCAAACGCGCCTTCGCCGACGAGTCCCTGAGTGCCTACATATACGGCTAAAGTTCCGTCAGCCTTCACTGCTATCATTGTCGGGATGCTCTGAATGCCGAATGCGTCGGCCACTGCGCGATATTCGTCAATATCGACGGCGATAAATTTTGCCTCATTGCCAAATTTCTTCGCTGCTGCTTCGAAATACGGAGCGAACTCGCGGCAAGGACCGCACCATGTCGCATTGAAATCTATGAAGATGGTTTTGCCGAAGTTTTCCTCAGTCACTAATTTCGAGTCGAGCAGCGCGTTTTTTTCTGCTGCCGTAAGCTTGTCGGCGCTGTCCTCTGTGACAGTTTCTTCGACCACTGCTGTTATTTCTTCGTTTTCTGCTGCCTGTTTCTCTGCTTCGGCGCTTTTACATGAATTGAAGCCGATGACGGCTGTGCAGGCCATGGCGGCCGCGATGATTCTTGTCAGTTTCATTATTGTTTTACTGTTTGGTTATGCTATAGGTGTATAATGTTTTAACGCGCTTAATTGTTTTACACTTCCCTATACAATAATATAATACCTATAAAATAATATAATAAAAGAGCAGGCTCTCTCACTGATGCCTTGCCGGCATCGTTTGCGCCTGCTCTTTGTCTATTTTGCCGCTGCGTTGTGCTTACGCAAGCGCTGCGTTGGTTTTGTGAACGGCTTCGGCGCTCTTGTGGAAGAGAGCTTTTTCTTCTTCGTTGAGGTCGAATTCAACAATTTTCTCGATACCGTTGCGGCCCAGAATACAGGGGACACCGATGCAGAGGTCTTTTTCGCCGTATTCGCCGTCGAGAAGAGCCGAGCAGCTGATGAGTTTCTTCTGGTCGCCGAGGACTGCGCCTACAACCTGTGCTGCGGCTGCACCGGGTGCATACCATGCCGATGTGCCGAGGAGTTTGGTCAGGGTTGCGCCGCCGACCATTGTGTCTGCTGCCACCTTTTCGAGGGTTTCTGCGGGCAGGATTGTCGATGCGGGGATACCGCGGTATGCTGCATAGCGGGTCAGAGGTATCATGGTTGTGTCGCCGTGGCCACCGATGACTATGCCTTCGATTTCATTGGCGTTGGCGTTGAGAGCAATGCTCAGGAAATATTTGAAACGTGCGCTGTCGAGTGCGCCGCCCATACCGATGATGCGGTTTTTCGGGAGACCCGAGATTTTGTGGATCAGATAAGTCATTGTGTCCATAGGGTTCGACACATAGACGATGATTGCGTTGGGCGAATGTTTCAGCACATTTTCTGTTACTGATTTGACGATGCCTGCATTGACACCGATGAGTTCTTCGCGGGTCATGCCCGGTTTGCGGGGAATGCCTGAAGTGATGACTACTACATCCGAGTTCTCTGTCATTGCATAGTCGTTGGTCACGCCTTTAAGGCGGCTGTTAAGGCCGAGGATATTTGCGGTCTGCATGATATCCATTGCTTTGCCTTCGCTGACACCTTCTTTGATATCGAGCAATACTACTTCGTCGGCAACCTGTGTTGTTACCAGAACATTTGCACATGTAGCGCCTACGTTACCTGCGCCTACGACTGTTACTTTTGACATAATGGTTATTTATATTAATGTGTTTGTTATGTTGTTTTCGTCGCCGCAAAGATATACAATCTTATTCCATTCCGCAACCATTTATCGAAAAATTTCTTTAATCATTTTCCTGCACCCTTGCCTCGCACCGCCGTCCTTTTGGTTAATTTTTATAAAAAAATCATTTGGGTTATTGAAAAAATTTGATTTACGTTGCCACCGATTTTAAATATAACCAATTTCTATACCCTACATTTTTCAACACATAATCAACATGAAGATTACAAAAATCTTAAGTGCGCTTACTATAGGCATAATACTTGCTTTTCAGGCATCGGCCGAAACTTGGAATCTCGACGGTTCTGATTGCGAAATGACCCTTACCGCCAGCCGGACTCTTGCCGAAGGCGTTACCACAAGACCATCAAACTCAGCGGTGCTTCTCAGCTCGAAGTGCAGCTCATCGATGGCGAAGTCGGCATCAAGGGTCAGTGCAAATTCCGCATCGTCGACGAACCCGATTCTCACGTCCGTTGCAACAGCTCCCTCGACGAATACTATGTCCTCAGCGGCCATGGCTACGGCGGCCTCTTCCTTACCGCCAAATGGAACGGCGCCAACAAAATCCTCAACGACAAATCGACCGGACGCCCCTACCCCCACCTCGTCGCAGGCGACATCGTTGAAGTGACTTTCTCCACCGAAATTCCCGACGCAAACATCAAAGAGATGATCGGCGGCAACCCCGTCATCCTCCTCAACAACGAAGTTCAGAACACTCAGGACGTCCTCGACCACCTTGTCAACAGAGAACCCCGCACATGTATCGCCTACACCAACGACAACTCTAAATTCTTCCTCGCCGTTGTCGACGGTCGCCGTCAGGGCGAATCCGAAGGCTGCACTTCACGCCAGCTCGCCTGCATCATGAAAAATGCCGGCGCTGAAAACGCATTCAACCTCGACGGTGGCGGCTCGGCTTGCATGCTCGACGCTCTCACAGACAAAGTCTTAAACAAACCTACCGACGGCTTCGCTCAGGGCATCTACGACATCCAGCGCGCCACTCAGAACAGCCTTTGGGTCGTTGCTAAACGCGGCACTTCTGCCATCGACGACGTCGCTGTCGACCTCGACGACGAAAATGCACCTGTCGAATACTACAACCTCCAGGGCGTACGCGTCTACAATCCCGCTGCCGGCCTCTACATCCGCCGCCAGGGCAACAACGTCGCCAAAACCATACTCCGATAAGTAACCAAATTACATAACTATTAACTAAAATCATTCTTATGAAAAAACTTTTACTCTCTGCTCTGCTTTTTGCAGGCGCAACTTTCGCAACTTCTACTCAGTCAAACGAAGTTGTAGTATTCTCAGAAGATTTCGAATGGATTGAACCCTGGCTTAATCCTGCCGTTGTTGATAATGTCGGCGACAACGACCATTCCACAAGCACTCCCCGCTACGACGGTATTGCAAACGGCGATGTATATCTCCGCAACGCATTATGGGATAAAGGCTATTGGTTCTATGGCATAAAGAGCGACGGCACCACCGAAACTTCCATGGGGGGGATTATCTGTCTATGCATCTGCTAATTACCTTAAATTCGGCAAAACCAACGTGCAGACTTATATGCGCTTTTCAGGTTGCGAAGAAGTTCCCGCCGATGCTACCGCATACATCGAATTCGACTGGTGTCCACAGCGTCAAGGTAGTGGCGATTTCGACCCTATCCGCCTCGAAGTCTATATCGGTGCTGCCACAAAAGTTCTCGAAACCAAAGATCACAATTTCGAGAATGGCCACAAATTGGAATGGATTCACGAAAAAGCCGAAATCAAAGGCGTTGCCATTAACAAGGATAGCGCATTCCACATCCGTCCCGTCAGTGAATATTGGGGTGCTGCAGGCGCACACCGCTACGACCTCGACAACATCAAGGTCTCTTACAAAAAAGACGGCGTGAGTGGCATTGACGACATCACAGTTAACGAAGAAAACGCTCCCGTTGAATACTACAACCTCCAGGGTGTTCGCGTCGAAAACCCCGAAAACGGCATCTTCATCCGTCGTCAGGGCAACAGCGTCACTAAATGCGTTAAGTAACTTACTAAGTAACTCTTAAAAATTAATTTATAATTAATACGAGATTTATTTCGAGGAAAAATCAAAATGTGAAAAGGGAGTTTATAGATATAAACGACCGATGAACATTTTGATTTTAACCGAAATAAAGCCGCAGAAAGTATAAAAGTATTTCGGAGTTGCTTTGTAAAAAACTTATTACGTTTAATTTTTCAAGAGTTACTTAAATTAAACTAATTCATCACATAGTGCCTCGGCCATTTAGGCCGGGGCACTTGTTATATATCCGGTAGCACTTTGAGCCTCTTATCGCTCAAATGCTAAAAATTATTTAATAGGGAAATTTTTCCTTATTAGACTTACCCACATACGAAAAAAATCGTAACTTTGCACTTGATTAAAAAGATTGTTGGCTGACTCCCCTCTTCGAGTCGCAAACCGCTAAGAATAACATTACTAACATTTATATTACCAAGTTTTACAACAATGAGCAACATTGAAGAAATCAAAAACGCCCGTATCGACGGTGTCAAGAAAGACCTCGAGAAATACGGCATCAAAGGCATCAAGGAAATTGTCTACAATCCTTCCTACGAACTCCTCTTCAAAGAAGAGACTCTTCCCTCGCTCGAAGGCTATGAAAAAGGTGTCCTCACAGAGCTCAACGCTGTCGACGTTATGACCGGCGTCTACACCGGACGTTCGCCCAAAGACAAATTCATCGTTCTCGACGAAAATTCTAAAGACACCGTTTGGTGGACTACCGAAGAATATAAAAACGACAACAAGCCCGCTACTCAGGAAGCTTGGAATGCTTGCAAGACTCTCGCTGTCGACGAGCTCTCTGACAAAAAACTCTATGTTGTCGACGGCTTCTGCGGCGCTAACAAAGACACCCGCATGGCTGTCCGCTTCATCATGGAAGTCGCTTGGCAGGCTCATTTCGTGACCAACATGTTCATCCGCCCCACTGCCGAAGAACTCAAGGACTTCACTCCCGACTTCATCGTCTACAACGCT
>JAGAOW010000075.1 GCA_017889945.1 Muribaculaceae bacterium | reverse complement strand
GGAAGCTGAAAGTTGTTGCCGGAGCGGGGTCGGTCAAGTCGTCGGCCGGCACATAGATAGCCTGAACCGATGTGATAGAACCGTTTTTGGTAGATGTAATACGTTCCTGAAGCGCACCCATTTCCGAAGCAAGGGTCGGCTGATAGCCTACGGCTGAGGGCATACGTCCGAGCAAAGCCGAAACTTCAGAGCCTGCCTGTGTGAAACGGAAGATGTTGTCGATAAAGAGAAGTACGTCCTTACCGCCTGCACCCTGGTCGCGGAACTGTTCGGCGACAGTAAGACCTGAAAGAGCGACACGCAGACGTGCGCCCGGCGGTTCGTTCATCTGACCGAACACAAGGGTTGCCTGCGACTCGCTGAGGTGGTCGACATCGACATCGCCGAGATTCCACTCGCCGCGTTCCATGCCTTCTTTGAATTTGTCGCCATATTTCATGACACCGCTTTCAATCATCTCGCGGAGAAGGTCGTTACCTTCGCGAGTACGTTCGCCGACACCGGTAAACACCGAGAAGCCGTCGTGACCTTTAGCGATATTGTTAATCAGCTCCATAATGAGCACCGTTTTACCGACACCCGCACCGCCGAACAGACCGATTTTGCCACCTTTGCTATAGGGCTCGAGCAAGTCGATGACCTTGATGCCGGTAGTAAGGATTTCGGTTCCGATTGTCAGGTCGTCAAATTCGGGAGCCGGCTGATGGATTGAGCGCAGGTTTTCGCGGTTAAGAGCCGGGAGGTTGTCGATAGCGTTGCCGATTACGTTAAGCAGACGTCCTTTGACCTGGTCGCCGGTCGGAACGGCAATCGGACGGTCGAGGCTATCCACCCTCAAACCGCGACGCAGACCGTCGGTACTTTCCATTGCGACGCAGCGCACGGTGTCTTCGCCGATGTGCTGCTCGACTTCGAGTATAAGCATCGAACCGTCGGGGCGGTCAATTTTCAGGGCAGTATAGATAGGAGGTATGATGTTGTCATCTCCTTCGAAAATGACATCGACTACAGGGCCGATAACCTGGGCTATTTTACCGAATTTTTCGCTCATTGTTTGAACTGTTTGTATTCGTTTAGGAATAAGTGATAGTCAATTAATTGATTGTGGAAAGAGTCAGATTAGAAATGCCAGCCGAAAATGATGACACAAACCATCAACACGAGATTAAAGAGGTGGATGGGAAGGAGATATTTCCATTCGAGGCTAAGCATCTGGTCGATACGCAGACGGGGAAAAGTCCATTTAAACCAAATGATTATAAATGAAATTGCTATAGCCTTGCCGACGAACCATACAACTGAAGGAATATAGTTCATGATGTTGTTGAACGCATCCCAACCGGGAATGTGGAGAGGCATCCAACCGCCGAGGAACAGCAGCGAAGCGACTCCGGCGACAATAAAGAGGTTAAGATATTCGGCAAGGTAGAAGAAGCCGAAGTGGATACCGGAATACTCCGTGTGATAACCGGCGGTCAATTCGCTTTCTGCTTCAGGAAGGTCAAACGGGCCACGGTTACACTCGGCTGTACCTGCGATAAGATAGATGACAAAAGCTATCAAAGCGGGCACATGGCCTTTGAATATGAACCAAAGGTCTGACTGCTGCTCAACGATGCCGCCTACCGACATTGTGCCGGCGAGGCAAACCATAGTGACGATGCAAAGGCCGACCGAAAGTTCGTAGCTGACCATCTGAGCGCCTGAACGGAGAGCACCGATGAGTGTGAATTTATTGTTACTCGACCAACCGGCAAGCAAGATGCCGAGCACTCCAATCGATGAAACTGCGATAAGGAAGAAAATGCCTATGTTGAAGTCGATAATCTGCAGACCGTTGCCCCAAGGAAGCACCGCGAATGCAAGCATCGAAGCGATGATTACAAGATAAGGCGCAAGTGCGAAGAGGAACTTGTCGATATGGTTGAGGTGAATGAGCTCCTTGATGAGGATTTTGAACATATCCGCAAAGCTCTGAAGCAAACCCCATGGGCCGACACGGTTCGGGCCGATACGGCACTGGAATGCGGCGCAAACCTTACGCTCGTAGTAAATATAGAAAAGCGCCAGTAAGGCATAAACGAGCAACAGACCGACTCCAATCAAAACACATTCGACGGTTGTCGTCAGCCATCCGGGCAGGAATGACAACAGGAAACTGTGGATAGCGTCGGTTATAGTTGATAAATCTTGCATAACGTTATATAATTACTATATTTTTCACTTCTTGATTACTGTCGTCGGTTTATCGGTCCATGTCGGGAACAATGTAGTCGAGCGAGCCGCCGATAGTGATAAGATCGGCAATCTTTGTGCCTCGCGTAATGTGGTCGACAACTCCGGCAAGAGGCAGACAGGGAGGTGCGATTTTCAGACGGTAGGGTTTTGTCGAACCATCGCTCTCGATGTAGATGCCGAATGCGCCGCGGCAACCTTCGACAAGTGTGAACCAACGTCCTACGGGCAGTTTCAGCACCTTCGGCACTTTGACACAGTATTCGCCCTCGGGGATATTGTCAACAAGCTGAGAAAGTATCTTGGCTGATTCTTCCATTTCCTTCATGCGGACTTTGAAACGCGCCATCGAATCGCCTTCAGTAGCTGTGATTTCATCGAAATCGAGTTCAGAATAGATGCTGTAGGGTTGCAGTTTACGCATATCGCATGCCCATCCTGACGCACGGCCTGAAGGGCCGGTCACGCCATAAGAGATAGCGTCTTCGCGCGAGAGGTAACCGACGCCTTCCATACGGTTCTTGGCAATGACATTGCCTGTAAATATTTTGTTGTATTCCTTGATGTTGGCGGGAAGCACGGCAAGCAGCGCCTTAACATCTTTCTGGAAATCGGGATCTAAATCCTGCATTACACCGCCGATGCAATCATAGTTGAATGTCATGCGCGCGCCGCATGTTTTCTCCATGATGTCAAGTATCTGTTCACGGACACGGAGTGTATAGAACAACATTGTTGTCGCGCCGAGGTCCATGCAGTATGTGCCGATAAAGAGGCAGTGGGATGCTATACGCGAAAGTTCGTCCATCATCACACGGATAACCTGCGCACGGCGCGAGATTTCGATACCGGCAGCCTTTTCGATTGCGATACAGAGTCCGTGATGATAATTGTGGGCTGAAAAATAATCGAGACGGTCCATGAAATGGAGAGTCTGCGGATAAGTCAACGACTCGCAGAGTTTCTCGACTCCGCGGTGGATATAGCCCATATAGACATCGATTTTCTTGATTTCCTCGCCGTCGACTGCAGTGCGGAAACGAAGCACACCGTGAGTCGCAGGATGCTGCGGACCGATGTTGACAACAAAGTCGCCGGGGTGGAACACCTCAATTTCTTTCTTTTCGACAGTGCCGTCAGGTAGTTCGACATAGTTATAAGTCAAATCGCTCTGGCGCTCGTTTTCGATTGAAACGGGATTTTCCTCGTTATAGTCCTTACGGAACGGGAAACCTTTCCAGTCGATGCTGAGAAAGAGTCTGCGCATGTCAGGGTTGCCAATAAACACAATACCGAAAAAGTCGTAGACTTCTCTTTCATACAGACATCCGACTTTCCATACATCAGCAATCGAATGAAGCATAGGACGCTCGCGGTCAGTGGTAGTGACTTTGACTGACACCAATGTGTTATGGACACTCGACATCAGATAGTAGATACAGCCGAACGAGTCTTTCCAATCCATGCCGACAATGGTAACAAGGTAGTCCATGCGGCAGTCTTCGTCATCGCGCAAAGCAAGAGCCAAATCGTGCCACTGGTTGTCGGGGATACTTATCATCGGCATATTGTCGCCTTCGATTGTTGCCTGCGGGAAAAGTTTGGCAATCTTATCTTGAAAATTAGCCATATATAGTTGTTATTGACTTCTATTAATATTGTATGTATGCTTGCTTTTTAATCAGTCGTTAACGCCCTCGACCGGATGCTGGGCAAGAAATTCACGCTGCTTCTCCTGACGGTTGACTCCACCGAAAAATTTCTCGACCTTGATTTTGCGCGACAACTGCATTATGCCATAAATCATCGCCTCGGGACGCGGAGGACAGCCGGGGACAAAAACATCGACCGGAACGATATCCTCAATGCCTTTAGCCACATGGTAGCTGTTGCGGAACGGACCGCCTGAAATGGCACAACTGCCGCAAGCAATGACATATTTAGGCTCGGCAAGCTGATCGTAGAGACGGCGCAGAACCGGGGCCATGCGGTTGACAATCGTGCCGGCGACCATGATGAAATCGGCCTGACGGGGCGAGGCGCGAGCAACTTCCCACCCAAAACGAGCCATATCAAAACGCGCCGCGCCAAGCGACACGAATTCGATACCGCAGCAACTGGTGGCGAAAGTGAGTGGCCATAATGAGTTAGACCGCCCCCAGTTGATGAGTTTGTCAAGCGAACCGACTATCACGTTGGTCCCACTCTCCTTCAACTCGTTAACGAGTTTTTCGATATACTCGTTATCTTTAAATGCCTCGTAAGGCATGCTTTTTGTCGTTACTTCCATTCGAGTGCTCCTTTCCGCCAGGCATAAATAAGGCCCAGCACTAAAACGCCGAAGAACACAGCTATGCTGATCAAACCGTCAACTCCGAGTTCGCGCATTTGCACTGCCCACGGGTAAAGAAACACGGTTTCGACGTCGAACATTAGAAAAAGAATTGCAAATAAATAATACCCGACCTTAAATTGCGACATACTTTCGCCGCGGGTCGGGATACCACATTCATAGGCTTCGCCTTTTTGGGGATTGAAAGAACGAGGAGATATCAGCTTCGCAATCCACATGGCGAGTGCAACCAACGCAAAGCCCGTCAAAAGAGCCGTGATTGCCAGCAATCCGTTGTTCGAAATTCCAAAAATGTCTAAAGTTAACATATTGATATATAAATATTTTTCCCTTTTATTTCATCACGATTGGTTAACTGTCTGACATAATGCTACAAAGCATTTGCCCATAATTCAGTGCAAAAGTAGTCAAAAAATCGCAATTATCACAGCCTTTTTCAAAACTTTTTAACTTATCCGACGCTTTTATACTTCAATATCGCCCAAAGCATCTGAAAAATTCCACGTTCAGAATCAAAATTAAAAGGCGTATATCAAAACATACGCCTTTTTATAATTAATACGTTATATATTTCCGAGGCAAATTGTGAAATTGACTTTTGATTACAAAATCAGAAACACAGCTTAGTATTTACATTCAATATTGACAGTATAGTCTGTACCTCGATATCCGCAATGGAAGTCAAGTGTCATATCCTTGGAATAGTCAATTGTGGCTTTGAGTTTCGAAATCGGGAAACTCGGGAAAGGCAGACCGTTATACTCAGGGGTAAGATTTGCAGCCTCAAGCACTACCTTGCCATTTTCTATCTTGTAGGGCACATCAGGGAACTCCAGATTGAGCGAGGGCATATTCCCGAGAAATTTCGCCGCGAAGATATAAATATCGGCTGTCGATTTTTCAAAATCAAAATCTACAAGATAAGTAGGTTTGATTCTTGTCTGGCTATCGTTTTCAGGAATATATGCTACGCCGTCGGGCGAAGTAGACTTCGTCGTACCCGTCATACAACAGCCCTCGACATCATAGCGCGAGTTGATTTCGAAGCTATACAATATTCCGGGGGTATACTTGCCGGCGCTGTCAAAAACATCGGCGATACAAAAATAAAATTCGTCAAACAGAGTCGCATCGGTCATGCCGCCAACCGTAGGCCTCACATTTTCGACATCGACCACTTTCCAGCCCTGCGAATTGAATTTCCACGGCAACGACTTGAATTCCATTTTAGGCAGCAGCGTACCGTCAGGGCTTCCTGCGACGGGCAACACAATATTATATATAGTCACATCGACCGTATTGTTTGAATAATTGTATTGAGTTGCGAATGAAATCTTGTTAAACGCCTGAGCCTTTGTCGTCTCGTCGGTTGAGCATGTAAGACATTGTGCCATGGTCTGGTCTACGACCGAACCGCCATCATCGTCACTGTTACACGCAGAAAGCAGAGAGACAAAAGCACAAGAGAAAAGAATTGTTTTAATAGATTTGATGTTCATATAAAATAATATCGGATTGTTTTTGCAAAGTTAATCATATTTGACGTCACTGCCCTACTCTGTTGTCGAAAAATTATATCTGACAGTCACTCCGGCCTGCCACGGACGCGCACGCTGCACGAACGAATTGCCTATAGATACGAAATAGAATGTATTGTAGCGGGTCGAAGTCAGATTCTCGCCCCACAGACGGACACCCCAGTCGTTCCCTTCGAGCGCTGCTGAAGCCCCGAGCACGGCGTAGAAAGGTTGTCGGACACTGTTACTCTCATTCCAGTATATATCCCCTGCACCACGCACATTGACATTTATTGACGGTCTCAGCTCTTTTGTCGCAAGAGGTAGCTGCCAGTTGACTGCGGCAAAGAAAGTATGTGCAGGAGCATAAGGTTGCCGTTTGCCTCTGTAATCGCCATTGGCATCCGAAAAGTGTTTGAAAGTCGCATGCGTGTAACCATAGCTCGTTCTTAAAACCAGATCATCGGTCGGACGCCATGTAGCCGACAGCTCCGCTCCGCGACTATGCGTACGGCCGGCATTGGTCATGATACGACCTGTCGTCATACCCGGCGGAAACATCGTCAGCTGCTGGTCTCTACATATTATATAAAATAATGTAGCGTCGGCATGGAGTTTGCCGCCGAAAAGCGTCGATTTAGCACCAAGTTCATAGTTCCAGCTCTTTTCGGGCTTATAGCTCACTATATCCTCTATAGCATATGTCATCGGCAAGCCCATATACTGCATAATACGCTGCTGAAGCACATCGCTGAACATCTGTGTATTGAAACCTCCTGCCTTATATGCCTTGGAGAAGGTTGCAAAAACTCTGACATCGGAGAAATCATAAGCCACAGCCAACTTTGGCAGCAATTCCATATAAGTTTTCGACAGTTTGCTGCCGTCGTCGATAACCAACGGTGTGTGGCTGAACGGCTCATAGCTGCCGTCATCAAGACGTCGGTATGTTTCATATCCCGTATTGCACTGACTGTGATATTTAAGCCCTACCCTTTCGGTGTCCCATCTGAGGCCGGCTTGGAATACCCAGTTGTCAAGGCGGTATGTGCTTTCATGATAGAGCGCAAAGCCTCGCGAACTTTGGTCGAAATCGCTACCCAATACAAAACTGCGGCTATCCCATCTGATTGGATAATACGGATTTATATCATTGCGATGGTCCTCGATAAGACGTTTTATACCTGTATCATAGAATGTTACCGGCGCATCCATATGACTTGACTTTGTAAACGCAAAAACTCCGCCGAGCCAGTCATATTTACCGCGAGTACCTTTAGTAAACAAATCCTCAGTGAATGCCCACTCACGTCTTTTCTGTGTCAGCGTAAAATAATCTTCAGGCAGAAAGTCTTGATCGAGAGTCATATTATCATCAAGATACTGAACTGTAGTTACCGACGTTACCACAACTCTTTTGCCGGCCCAGACAGCAGTCAGTCCATCGGCAAAAGTCGTTCGATGATAAAAACAGGTGTCATTGTAGGCAATTCGGCCGGTCGACAGCGACTCATATGGATAACCGCCTTGCCGCGTAAGCGAAGCCGATGCGGCATTGGCCACAGAAAGCCAATCGTGTGGTCGCCAACATAATTTCCATCTCAGCGATCCGCTGCGGTCTCTGTCTATCTTTTTATTTGTCAGTTCGTTCTTAAAAAAGCCGTCATTCATATTAAACAGACCGCTGACCGAACTTGCCAAACTTGGCGACAGCACTCCATACCATGACAGAGCCGTCCTCAAATCATTATTTCTTCCATACGACAGCATAGCACGCCAGCCGTTGAAATTCCATGGAGAAATCGTCCGTATGTTGACCTGACCGCCCATTGTATTGCGGCCGTTGAGAAGTGACTGTGCACCGCGGAGCACTTCGATGCTTTCGATATCAGGCACATCAAAATCATACGCATCCTTGTTCATTACAGGCACATTGTCGACACTCAGTCCGATTATAGGCTGATCCATGCGTGCTCCGAGGCCGCGGACATAGACCGATGAAGTCATGCGCGAACCATAGTCGGGAATATAAAAATTGGGAGCCATCTCGCTGACATCCTTCAGACCCACAACGCCGTAGCGCCGGACCATCTCCGGATTTATACGCGTCGACGCCGCGAGCTCGGCGATCGGCATCTGCTTGATTCCGACAACATTCAGTTCGTCCAACTGACGGTGCGCCGATACAGTGCTGTCTCTGCCGGAAGTCTCTGCCGACGCCATTGCCGGCCATAGTAACATCAAGAAAATTAGCTTTTTCATTTCTGCCACAAATTTACACCAATTTATCAAAATATTCATTAATCAGGGCCGGCAATAACTCAGAATTAAAAATAATTTCATAATTTTGAACGCTAAACAAATCATCACTGCCGTCATGGCCAATCTGCCACCCGAAAACAAACAGCTTATTGAAAGGCTACGCGACCCCGCGACATGTCGCGCTGCGTTCGGAGAGGTCATCAAGACCTACACCGAGCCTCTCTATTGGCAGATCAGACGTATGGTCCAGTCACACGAAGACGCCAACGACCTGTTGCAAAACACCTTTCTAAAAGCGTGGTCATCGATAGAGAATTTCCGCGGAGAAGCTCGTCTTTCGACCTGGCTCTACAAAATCGCAATCAACGAGAGTATAACATTCCTCGACCGCGAGCGCAAAAGGCTCAACATTTCGCTTGACGATCAGGAAGCTGCGCTGGCCAATACAATCGAAGCCGACCCATATTTCGATGGCGACAAACTGCAGATGAAGCTGCGCAAAGCGATAGCGTCTCTGCCTGAAAAGCAGCGAATTGTGTTTAACATGAAATACTTTGACGACATGAAATACGACGACATGTCGGCAATCCTTGGCACAAGCGTTGGCGCTCTCAAGGCATCATATCATCTTGCTGTCAAAAAAATCGGACAATTTTTTTCTGACGAAGATTAAACTATCGATAATCATTATTGTCAAAATTTATAGTTTTTACAAACGACAATTTATGAAAGAAGAAAAGGACATATTGGCAAAGATTGACAGGCAAAGCGGCATGACTGTCCCCGACGGTTATTTTGAAAGCTTTGCTGCATCTTTGGAGCAAAACCTTCCGGTACGCGACGAAGCCGAAAATCCTGAAAAGATAATCCTCTCGCCTCCGACTTTATGGATTCGCGTGCGTCCTTATGTATATCTCGCGGCTATGTTTGCCGGCGTATGGTGCATGCTCAAGATGTTTGTGCTGAGGTCTTCGCCGACCGACGGCAATGCGGCAATCGACCGTAATCCTATCCTTGCCGAAGCCCTTGGCAATGACGCATTTGTTGACGAATATATCATTGATGACATAAACCAGTGGGATCTTTTCGACGAAATGATGGACGACGGTGTCGACGCTTCTTCTTTCGACCTCGCAGCTGACTCCGGTTTCAACGACGGTTTTGTCGACCCTGCTGCATTACAAGTTCAAAACGACTGACTATGAAACCTTCCTTACGCCACCTTTATTTTCTCGCAGTCATTATTTCCATTTCTGTTGTCCGTGCCGACGCTCAGCCTCCTCAGCTCGACGACGAAGGACGTCAGCGATGGATGACCGAAATCCGTAATTACAAACACGACTTCTTCACAAAAGAACTCGAGCTCTCTGAAGATCAGCAACGCGACTTCTTCGCCGAATATGACCAGATGGAAGACCGCATCAACAAACTCAACTCTGAGACTCGCGAACTCGAAGAAAAGACTATCGATAACCCCGACGCTTCAGATGTCGAACTCGAAGCCACTGCTCGTGCGCTTTTCGAAATCAAGGGCGAGGAAAGCAAAATCGAACTCGAATATTTCGAAAAATTCAAGAATATACTGCAACCAAAACAATTGGTTCTGATCAAAAATACCGAACGCAAGTTCACTCAACAACTTGTCCAGCACCACCGCCGACTTCGCAGTACAGAAAGCAAGCGGCGCAGATAATAAAAACCGACTTAACGTTGAGTCCCGGCCTAAGCTCGGGACTTGCTTGTCTAAAGACGTTTTAATAAAATACGCCATCATGAACCGACGCGAAAACATCAACCAATATATTTCCGACGCCATAAGAGAAAATTGGGACAGCCTGGCGCTGACCGATTTCGACGGATCTTCATTTCAATATCGCGATGTTGCCCGAAAGATTGCCAAACTGCACATCCTTTTCAAGAAAACAGGTATTCGTAAAGGCGACAAGATTGCGCTCTGTGGCAAGAACAGCGCACAGTGGGCCATTGCCTTTCTCGCTGCCGTAACTTACGGAGCTGTTGCCGTGCCCATTCTGCATGATTTCAAATCCGACAACATCCATCATCTTGTCAACCACAGCGGCTCGCGACTACTTTTTGTCGACGCTTCTATATATGAGAACCTCGACCCCGACACAATGTCATCCCTGCATGGCGCATTGCTGATCAGCGACTATTCGTTGCTGCTATGCCGCGACAAAAAAATTTCGGAGGTCCGTAGCAAGCTTAACATGCTGTTCGGCGAAGTCTATCCGGAGCGCTTTACTCCCGAAGATGTCACATATTTCGACCCTGAGCCAAACTCACTTGCCATAATCAACTACACATCAGGCTCTACAGGCTTTTCAAAAGGTGTCATGCTGACCTATGGCAATCTTTGGTCAAATCTTCAGTATTGTATCGACGGCCTGACATTCCTTCTTCCCGGCGACGGACTTGTATGTATGCTCCCGCTTGCTCACATGTTCGGTCTTATGGTCGAAATGTTGCATCCTTTTGTCAAGGGCTGTCATATATCTTTCCTGACGCGCACACCTTCGCCGCGAGTCATCATGGAAGCCTTCGCAAGCGTAAAACCGAAACTCATCGTTACCGTGCCTCTGATTATCGAAAAAATAATCCGCACTCGCGTGTTCCCCATGCTTGACAAGCCTCTGATGAAAATTCTGCTCAATGTTCCTATTGTCGACGATAAGCTTCTCGGCAAAATCAAACAAAAATTGACCGATGTTTTCGGAGGCAATCTGCAGCAGATTATAATCGGCGGAGCCGGACTCAACAAGGAAGTCGAGAACTTCCTCCGTCGCATCCACTTTCCCTTCACTGTCGGCTATGGCATGACCGAATGCGGTCCGCTTGTGGCCTACGCTCCTTGGGAACAACAGCGCGAGGGTTCTTGCGGACGAATCGTCGACCGTATGCAGATGCGCATCGACTCGCCCGACCCTGTCAACACCCCCGGCGTCCTTTGGCTCAAAGGCGACAATGTCATGCAAGGCTATTATAAAAACGATGAAGCCACTAAAGCAGTCTTCAACGACAGATGGATGAACACCGGCGACATATGCCAATGCGATGAAGACGGCTTCCTCTACATACGCGGACGAGCGAAGACGATGATTCTCGGCCCTTCCGGTCAGAACATATATCCTGAAGAAATCGAACTACAGCTCAACGCCATGCCTTATGTCGGCGAATCGCTTATTATTGACAGTGATGGACGTCTGATTGCCCTTATCTACCCCGATATGGACAACATCAAGCGTCAGGGCATTGCCGACGGCGAAATTGAAGGTCTGATGAAGCAGAACATCAGCCGACTCAACGAAGCTCTTCCTGCATATTCACGCATTGCCGACATAAAGATTATGCACGAGGAATTTGAAAAAACGCCAAAACGTTCTATCAAACGCTACTTATACCAACATTAAACGAGCCTGATAGGCCTTGTCAAATGGACATAAATCAGTCAATCGAATCATTAAAGACAAAAATACTTGCGGGAGGCAATATTGACGAAAACGAAGCATACTTTATCGCCGACAACCTGCCTGCCGCTTCAGACGCCATCCGTAGCGCCGCTATTGAAATCACAGCTGCATTCTCCGATCGCACGTTCGACTCTTGCTCTATAGTCAACGCCCGCTCAGGACTTTGCGGAGAAAATTGCAAATGGTGCGCACAGTCACGACATCATAACACCGGCTGCGAAACCTACGATCTCATCGACCGCGACGAGTGCCTCGAAGCGGCACGCATCAATCGCGACGGAGGCGTCCGACGCTTCTCGCTCGTTGCAAGCGGTCGGTCGGTCAGAGGCAAAACGCTGACAGCGATTTGTGAACTTGCTCGTCAGACCCGCGAAGATACAGGCATTTCAACATGCGCATCGCTCGGTCTGCTCGACGAAAACAGTCTTCGTCAACTTTGGGATGCAGGTGTTCGTCGATATCACTGCAATCTCGAAACAGCTCCTTCACACTTCCCTAATCTTTGCACAACTCACTCCATCGACGATAAAATAGCGACAATAACAGCCGCACGGCAGATAGGTTTCGAAATTTGTTCGGGCGGCATCATTGGAATGGGCGAAACAATGCACCAACGCGCCGAGTTTGCTCTGAAGTTACGCGAAATTGACCCTTGCTCCATTCCTATCAACACTCTTTTGCCTATACCGGGCACACCTCTCGAGCATCAGCAACCGCTCAGCGAAGACGAAATACTCGATACCATTGCCCTTTTCCGCATGGTTCATCCCAAAGTTTGTCTACGTTTTGCAGGAGGCCGAAAACACCTCTCTCGCGAAGCGCAACTCAAAGCTATGCATATCGGCATCAACGGAGCAATAGTGGGAGACCTTCTGACAACTCTTGGCTCGACTATCGCCGAAGATAAAGCACTTATCGGTAAAGCCGGTTACAATTTTTAGTCCCGACATGGAACAACCGACCAACGCACTCCGCAAACTTGTACGCTCACTTGGCGTATCGCGCCATCGTCGCGAAAACGGCCTCTTTGTTGCCGAAGGCGTCAAATGCGTGGCCGACACCTCCGGCCACTTTCCCTGTCGATATCTTATCGCACGCACTTCATGGCTTGAAGACAATCAAATAACAATCGACAGGATCCAAGCCGACAACATTTTACAGGCCTCCGCAGCTGACATGGAGAGAATGACCAACCTCAGCACTCCTCCTCAGGTAATGGCTGTTTACGACATTCCCGATGAGCCTAAATTTGACCCGGCAACAGCCGACAGCCATCTGATAGTCGCACTCGACCGCGTTCAAGATCCAGGCAACCTCGGCACAATCGTCCGGCTCTGCGATTGGATGGGAGTTACGACAATTCTCGCTTCAGCCGACACCGCCGACATCTGGTCGCCAAAAGCTGTTCAGTCAACTATGGGCGCAATCTCACGTGTCTGCGTCATATACTGTGATCTGCCGGCAATCCTCGCTTCATGCTCAGCGCCTGTTTACGGCACATTTCTCAATGCACCAAGCATTTACAACGTCCCATTGACATCCAACGGCATAGTCATCTTCGGCAACGAGGGACAAGGCATTTCAGATGCAGTTGCAGCCACTGTAAACCGGCGTCTGCTTATTCCCTCCTTTCCTCCCGAACGTCCGACATCCGAGTCGCTCAACGTCGCGACAGCCGCCGCTATAACTCTTTCCGAATTCCGCAGCCGGCAGCTTAAATCAAGAAACTAATTGGTCCTCAACCATAAAAGCATTTATATTCATGGCAAAGAAACAGTACAAGACTATGTGGTTTTGCAGTCAATGCGGAGCCGAATCGACAAAATGGGAAGGTCGTTGCCCTGCTTGTGGAGAATGGAACACTATGGTTGAGGAAAAAGTAGCTGCCGGACCTTCCAAAACCCCTTCTCCGGTCAGCGGCAGGAGCCGCAGCAAAGCTCAGGCCGTAAATGACATAACCCCACTCGACCAGCCTCGCATCGCTATGCCCTCAGCCGAACTCAACCGTGTGCTGGGAGGCGGTCTTGTCGCAGGCTCACTCGTGCTTCTCGGCGGCGAACCCGGCATAGGCAAATCGACACTTGTTCTTCAGAACCTGCTATCCATCAAGTCAAAGACCATACTCTATGCATCAGGCGAAGAAAGCGCCACACAGCTGAAACTTCGTGCCGACCGCATCGGACGCGGCAGCGACAACTGTTTCATTGTATGTGAAACATCACTCGAAAACATCTTTGCCCACATCGAAGAGCTACAGCCCGGTATCGTCGTTGTCGACTCAATTCAGACCATCGCTTCAGATGCGCTCGAATCGGCAGCCGGCAGCGTCAGTCAAGTAAGGGAATGTGCCGCAAGGCTACTCGAATATGCCAAATCGACAGGTGTTCCGGTTCTGCTCATCGGACACATTACAAAAGACGGCTCACTGGCCGGCCCTAAAGTACTCGAGCACATCGTTGATGCAGTTCTGCAGTTCGAAGGCGACAGACAGTATATGTACCGCATCCTGAGAGCTATCAAAAATCGATTTGGAAGCACTTCCGAATTAGGCATATATGAAATGGGACGCCGAGGACTGCGCGAAGTTGCCAATCCCTCTGAAATGCTTCTTTCCCACAGCGATGAGG
>JAGAOW010000074.1 GCA_017889945.1 Muribaculaceae bacterium | reverse complement strand
TGCTCGACTACGATTATCGAGTTTGTCGCGTCGCGCAGTCGCTTTAGCGACTCTATCAGTCGGTGGTTGTCGCGCTGATGCAGACCTATGCTCGGTTCGTCGAGTATATAGAGCACATTGACCAACTCCGAACCGAGTTGCGTTGCCAGGCGTATTCGTTGGCTTTCGCCGCCTGACAGCGTGGCCGAACTTCTGCTGAGCTGAAGATAGTCGAGACCGACATCGACCAGGAAGCCGAGCCTTACCGATATCTCCTTGATAATTTCCGCCGCTATGGCACGGTCCTGATTGTCAAGCCGATCGAGCACTGTCTGCGACCATTTGTAAAGCCGCCCTATATCCAGGCTCGACAGTTGCGCTATGTTGTAGCCGTCGATAAAGAAATGCAGCGCCTCGCGGTTGAGACGGTCGCCCTTGCATTCGGGGCAGACAGTCCGGCTGAAAAATTGGCCGCTCCACTTCTGTGCGGCGCTCCCGGCGTCGTCCGACTGCTGCATTTCGATATATTTGACCAACCCTTCATACGAATTGAAATAATTGGTCGTGCTCATCGTGTCGTTTTTGATCACAAGTCGTTCGGTCGTGCCGTTGAGTATATCGTTGACAGCTTCTTCGCTCAGGTCGCGGATGGCTGTCTTGAGCGTGAACCCGTATTTTTCGCATATTGCCGCGATTTGCCAGAATATCATCGAGTTCTTATACTTGCCTAATGGCACTATGCCGCCGTCGTAGATCGACAGCGAATCGTCGGGTATGATTTTGTCGCGGTCGACGATGTTGACCGTGCCGAGACCCTTGCAACATGGGCATGCCCCCTGCGGAGAGTTGAACGAGAAGTTGTGTGGCGCAGGCTCGCGGTATGAGATGCCCGATACCGGGTCCATCAGCATCTGGCTGTAATGATATATCGAGTCCGACTCTACGTCATAGACCATAAGCTGACGGTCGCCCTGGCGCATGGCGTCGGCCACGGTGTCGCGCAGTCGCGACGTGTCTTTCGACGACACCTTCAGACGGTCTATCACAAGCTCGATGCTGTGGTTCTTATATCGGTCGAGCTTCATGCCGGGCGTTATCTCGCGCAGTTCGCCATCAGTTCGTACATTCAGAAAGCCTTTCTTACGCAGCTGCTCAAACAGATCTTTGTAATGTCCCTTGCGGTTCTTGACCAGAGGGGTAAGTATATAGATTTTGTGGCCGTCAAATTTCTCGGTAATCAGACTGACGATTTTCTCGTCGGTGTACTTGACCATCGCTTTTCCCGATATATAGCTCACTGCGTGACCTATACGCGCATACAGCAGACGGAGATAATCATAGATTTCTGTTGTGGTGCCTATGGTGCTTCGCGGATTCTTGTTGATGGTCTTCTGCTCGATGGCGATTACGGGGCTGAGGCCGCCGACATGGTCCACGTCGGGGCGTTCGAGCGAGCCGAGCATCGACCGCGCATACGAAGAGAAGGTCTCGATATAGCGGCGCTGACCCTCGGCATAGATGGTGTCGAACGCCAACGACGATTTGCCGCTGCCGCTCAGACCCGTGATGACAGTCAGCGCATTGTGGGGTATGTCGACATCGATGTTTTTGAGATTGTTGACTCTCGCACCGACGACGCTCAGTGATGATGCCGGAGCATCAGGTTTATTATCGTTCTCTTTTGCCATTGACGCTTATTTAACCCAATTCTTATCGTAAACTTTTACCTTTTGTTTCGAGCGGTAAAGCGAATCCTTCAGCGGTATCTTCACTTCATAAGTCTTGCCGGCCTTGTTGGTCAGCGAGCGCGAGCGTATCCACGGATTTTCTTCTTTCAGCTGTGCATAGCTGATGCCTTGCTCTTTGGCCCATGTAGCCCAGTCCTCGACCGGCGTCGATACTTTGACCGTCCGGCACTCGGTCTTGCGGTAGAACTGTTCGGGTTCGAGATGATAGCCGTATGCGCCCGGATTTTCCATCAGAGTTTTCAGAGCCATGATGCGGAACACATATCGCGACGTCTCGGGATTGAGATACAGGTCAAACGTATTGTCCGAAATCTGTTTGTCGAGTTCTGCCGATATGCGGTTCATGCCCGCGTTATACGAGGCCATGACCGTAGCCCAGTCATGATATTTTTCATATGCCTTCATCAGATAGCGGCAAGCGGCCTCAGTGGCCTTTTCGACATTATAACGCTCGTCGACTTCGTCTGTGACTTCGAGACCGTATTGCTTGGCTGTCGCAGGCATAAACTGCCACAGTCCGGCCGCCTTGGCGGGAGAGTAGGCGCGGGGGTCGAGCGTACTTTCGATACACGCCAGATAAACCATGTCGAGCGGCATGCCGTTGGCTTTCAGTATCGGGGCGATGACCGGAAAATATTTGTTGGCTCGCTTGAGCATCAGCAGGGTAGACCCGTGGCTGTAGATAAGCGATGTGAGTTCGCGGTCAAAACGTTCATACATATCGTTGCGGTCAAGCTCGACTTTTTTGCCGCACAATGCGACCGAGCCGGGTATATCGGGGCTGAACACAGGCGAATATTCGCTGTCGAGCGACGAAAGTTCTGAAGCCGTTGCCTCGCTTGCTTGCAAGGCGCAGAAAAGCGCTGCGATGATTGTGTAGCGCAGGCTGTATCGTAGATTATATTTCATTCTTAACAGATTTTTGCGAGTTCTTATTCGGTTGTATCTGTTTGATTAATGCTTTTCGATTTGATAATGTTTATGTCTCCGCTCAGTTTGTAGTCGCGGCCGTCTGCGCCGCGGGCCTTGATGACATAGAAATATGTTCCCGCCGGAACGTATTTTCCCTTATACTTGCCGTCCCAGCCCACCGACGGATCGGTAAACGAGAACATCTCCGTGCCCCATCTGTTGAAGATGTGACATTCAAACGAGACTATCGATTTGTAGCTCACCTTCCACTCGTCGTTCACGCCAGGCGAACTCTCGGGCGTGAAGGCGTTGGGGCAGAGCAGCGACGATTCGCCGATGACGACCTGATATACAGGCCCTGTGAACTCGCAGCGCCCCGACTCGTCGGCGGCGAAAAAGCGCACATAGGTCGTGCCCTGGTTGCGGAACGTATAGTTCACTACATTTTCGGTATATCGGTCGTCGATAGGGTCGAATTCGGGGTTGAGCGCAAACTGCCATTCATGAAAGACTGCGGCGTCTGTGACCACAGCTGTAAACTCTATGTCGCATGGCGCTGAGCCGCCTAACTCGGCCGCATCGACTCTCTGCTCGTTGTCCACCTCGCGGCGCTCTTGCTGCGCCGAAGTCTCGGCGGCGACGGCGCTTGTCGCATACATCGGCGACTCGACGCTTAAAGGCATATTCCACACCTTAAGAAAGCGGTCGCCGCTGACCGTGAAGCGCGTGTCGCACAAGGGTGCGTCCACTGCGACCACCGGCCTGATATATCCTATTTCTACCTTTGTCTCTTGCTGCTGATAGACAGCCGCATCCGCGTCATAGACAAGCGTGTTGTAGCTCAGCTCTATCTCGCGGCTCAGTTCCTCAGGGCGTCCGTTGATGGTGTAGTATGTTATGCGGTCGCCGCTGCCGTCGATGTCGAGCTGAGTGCGCATACAGTCAGCCTGCTCGGCCGAGGGAGTGACCGAATTGATTGTCAGATGATGGTTGGCATAGTTGACCACCCAGTAGTAGTGGGCGCGGCCCTCGGTTTCGGCTATATAACCGCAGTCGTCGGCCGACAGCTCTATCGATGTTGCCGTGCCGAGTTCTTCTGCATAAGCCGCACCGTTAGCGCCGAAGCGTGACCACTTCACTGCAGCCCCGGTAGAGTAGGAGATACTCATTCCCTGAGCGTTGTTGACCACATACACCTTCTCTAAGCCTGTCGATGCTGCCGGACTGACGGCCACCGCTTCATAAGCCGCGCCGTCAAACGATAATTGAGCGTGAACGCTGATACTTGCTATAACAGCAAAGCCAATCGCTATCGCCTGTCTCATATCTTGAACGTGATATTGATTTTCAAATACATATAAATATAGAATCAACTATATCCTTTAAATATAGAATCAACTATAACCTTTAACTACAAAATTAACGAAAATACCCCGCACCAATCCACCCCCGTCTCACAAAATATGTTAACACCACCCCGACCGACCCAATCAACCCCGTCCTCCTTGTCCTCCTTGTCCGACCCAATCAAGATTAATCCTGCTTAATCAAGATTAATTTCGCTTAATCCCGTTTAATCCCGCTCAATCATCTCTTCTCCCCTCAGCCGTCCGCCCTGTCCTAATGGTCCGACTTGTCCGACTCGTCCTTCCACGCCCGTTAAGCCGCGGAGCACGCGCCGTTGCGAAAGGCGACAGCCATTTTTTTGCATTTTCACTCTTTCATTTCGCAAACTAAAAATCGCATTCATATAAAAAATAACATCAATTTATTGTTTTTATAAAAATAATCACTAACTTAGCAGCCCAATACATTACCATTCATAAAAAAATCCAATCATTATGAAAACAAAATTTACAGTAGTCCTTGCCACTCTTGGCGCATCAATGGCTTTCACGGCCTGTTCTGACAGTCCTGATGGCGGCAGACCGATTATTAATGAAATAAGTCTGAGTCGGGCCGAGTCTCAGGTTTGTGAGGCGATGTCTGCTTTCGGGGTCGATATGTTCCGTGAAGTCGCATCTGACAAAACGATAACAGACGCTTGTCCGAACTTTGTCGTTTCGCCCGTCAGCATGGCTACTGCGCTCTCGATGCTTGCCAACGCTACTGAAGGTAATGTCCGTTCTCAAATCTGTGA
>JAGAOW010000073.1 GCA_017889945.1 Muribaculaceae bacterium | reverse complement strand
TGCCATGCCGAAAATCAGCAGCCATAGGGTGCTGATCAGGGGAATGAACATCTGCCATTGGTAACTAATACGTCTCCTTAAACCCATAGCCGAAACCTTGACGAGTCACAATATAGTTGCCGTATTCGCCAAGTTTCTTGCGGAGACGGGTAATGTTGGTGTCGATAGTGCGGTTTGTCACGACAACGTCGACGCCCCATACCTGTTCGATAATTTCTTCGCGAGAATAGATGCGGTTGCGGTGAGTAAGGAAAAATAGAAGTATGTCAAATTCGGTGCGCGTCAGCTGGACTTCGTTTCCGTCGATGTAGCACATCTTTTCGTTTTGATTGATGCGTAGAGTCTGGAATGTGACGTCGGGCTCGTAAATGTTTTGAGTGTCGGCGACTACTTCGACGGGTTTCATCGAAACGGCGGCGCGACGGAGGACGGCGCGTACACGGGCAAGAACTTCTCCGATGACAAACGGTTTGGTAACGTAGTCGTCAGCTCCTATGTTTAAGCCCATGACTTTGTCGTCTTCGTCAGTAAGAGCTGAGCAGAAAATTATAGGGGTATATTCAGTTTCGGCTCTGTTGCGAATCTCTTTTGCGAAATCAAAACCGCTGAGCCGTCCCATCATAATGTCGACAAGGAAAAGAGAGTAAACCGAAAGATCCATTTCGAGGGCTTCTTCGGCACTGTGAGCACAGTCGACTTCATATCCTTCTTTTTCAAGATTGAACTTTAGAATCTCACACAGTGCTTCTTCGTCGTCAATAACTAATAATCTGTTTCTCATAAGGGCTATAACAGTGGATTAGCGCTATATAAATATTTGGTATGAGCGATTGGTTAATATTTGTTCACGAAGTTACGAAAAAATGGATAAAGGATGTGTTAAAATATACTAAACAGAACTGTCGTCGTGAACACTGCGCGGCCGGTATTGTTATGTATTCATAGTTACTATATTTGCACTGTGTTTTTCATGGTATTAGATTTAAGGTTAAAGAATGACCGGCTGTCGTGAGACAATCGGTCGTTTTGCATTAATACTTACAACGGATACCGATAGATGGTCGTATATAGATATATGTAGGGACACCGTCTTTAAATTCTTCTTCCATTGCAGCTATTATCTCATCAAGCCGAGGTAGATATTCAATTATATATGGGTCTTGTTTCTCTGCGAGAATGTGGATTTGCGACAAGATTAATTCCTTGACTTTAGGATAATCGTTTGGCGATACGACTTTTGCTAATGTTAGATATTGGAACATCCGTTCGGCACTGTTGTCAGGGAAAGCGCGTTTACCTTCCAATATAGGAATAATCTCACTATCATACATATCGCGCATGGTTGCGTAAGAAGAACAGAGCGTAAACATACATTTGGAAAATTCATCCCGCAAGACTGAATAATCTTGTTCGAAATTTTCTTCAGTAATTATGTATTTGTCCTGACATCCGAAGGCCTCTCCGGTAAACGCTACAGACGGTTGCTCAAGGTGTTCTCTTAACTTCTTGGCGCTAAATGGCCGAAACCAGTTCGACAGTATGTCGAACCTGACTTTGTAAGCCGGCCGAATGACAAGCGCACCGTCGTCCATCCAATTCTCCAATTTGATATACCGCCTGTTGTCATCATCCTGCCAATAGAATGTCATATCACGTTTGCGAAGTTTGAATGTATTGAGACATGGCTCTGATTTTAATCTCTCAATGACCTTTCCCAATAGGCCCTGCGCTGTTACGTCTTTTTGTATGTCAGCGACTTTATTGACCGAGCTGTCGATGTCCACAATCAGTGTTTCCGTCAACTTTTCGTTTTTAGGGTCCGGTTTAAATGATACCTCGACTATATATTTGTCTATCGTAACATCTATATAATCATCCGGTACGCGTATGTCAGTTGTGCGGTAGGCATATTGAAAATCGGAAGTGGCGGAAGAGTCCGAAACAATTCTGACAGTCCCATCGGCCAATTTATCAGCAAGTTCCTTTACACAACATTTATCGAATAAACGTTTCAGGTCATCTGTAGAGGAGCCGGCGGCCAGTTCGTTAAAATATATAGCCAGAAATTCGTCAATGACATTTGAACCATCAAGGCCCATCTGAGGGTCTAAAGTCATAATATTCGTTTTGCCATTGGGACGAATCTGATATAGAAAGCAATCGCCAAAGTCGGATTCAGGGGCGAAACATCCGAATGTGAGATACAAGGCCGAATCTGAGGCCCAAAATACTTTTCCGCCCCCGGACATTATAAATTTGCCTTGGCCGTGCATCAACTTTCTTGTACTGATTTCTTTGTCAGAAAAAACGCATTTATCATCATATGAAATGTTTAGAAAAATCGAAGAATCCGGATACTCCCACTCGTCGATTTTTATGACGACGCCGATAGAGTCCAAGTAGTTTTTTATTGTCCAATGGCCGATTATGGTATCTTCGATAAGTTTGCCATGAGCTCGCGGAGCACTTACAACAGTTTCCGGGTCTGCTTGTCTTTTGTTGTTGCAGCCCACGATTAGCAGAAACAAGATTGGCGAAAGAATAATAGCTGTAAGCAGATTTTTCATGGTCGGTTTAATTGTTATAATTAACTGAGCAAAATTACAATAATATTCTATAACTCTGTGATTATCGGGAATAAAAAACAGCGAGACATACCCGGCTTCTGCCACCGCTCTTTACCATTATATCTGCCTTTTTATTCTTTCGTTTAAATTTTTATCTAAAATATTTGCAGAATATAATTTATTGTATTAACTTTGCACCGTGAAGAACGCACAGTGCAATGCAATCATGCAGGCGGAGGAGTTATTGCAGACGCGCGCAGAGGTTCGACAAAGATGATAGATGACCGGGGAGAAAAAGCATTGGAAGGGGCTTTTTCAAAGAAGGGAAAAAAGGGCGGAGTCATCAATCATCCATAATCGAGCCGACTGTCGCAACCGCAATCACACACATTGCACACCGTGTTCCTCTCAAAAAAATAGTTCTTTGAAATCCTTGATTCACAGTTCCTGCGAAAATCTACCCCTATGCTGGGTGCGTCTTTTCGGAAATTCTTAACCCTTAATTTTTAATTCTAAATTTCCTTGACCCCCCTCGCTGTATGCGACTTTTCTGCAACAAACACTTTGCTGCCGAAAAGTCGGCCGACTTTTTCGCAATAAACACGGCCGGCTATTTTAGCGGGGATGGGAAGGCGGAGGTCTTGAGGATAGTCAAGGTGCTGGACCGGGCAACGGCAATGAGGGCTTCGACGTCGGGGAGGGCTTCGATCATGGTCAGGGCGCTGTCGGCGTTCATTGCCATGCAGGCTGTTGCGAGTGCATCGGCAGTGGCGCAATTGGGGGCTATGACGGTGGCCGAAAGGGTAGAACTTACGACGGGCCGGCCGGTTCGCGGGTCGAGGGTATGACCGACAATGCCGTCGGCGGTTTGACGGAATTTGCGATAGTTGCCTGAAGTGGCAACAGAGCGTTGGCTTAATTCAATCAGATACATGCGACTGTGGATGTCGTCGCCCATAATCGGGGCGTCGATCTGTATGTGCCAAAGTCGACCGTCGGGTCTGGCTGCGGAAGCGGAGATTTCGCCCCCGATTTCGACCAGATAGGATGATGCGCCGTTGCGTTGGAGCATTTCAGCCACTTGGTCGACGCCGTAGCCTTTGGCGACGGATGAGAAGTCGAAGATTGTAGCCGGGCTTTTTTTGACGACCCGGCGGTTGTCGATGCGGCAATCTGAGATGCCGACAGCATCGAGCGCGTTGTCAATCTCGGCCGTCGTGGGAATAAGACTGTCGGGTTGCTGTTTGCGCCCGAAGCCCCAAAGGTCGGTCAGCGGACCTACCGTCGGGTCGAACATTCCGCCGCTGAGCCGGCTGATTTGGACAGACAGGTTGAAGACGTCGACAAACATCGGGGTGGCTTCGAGCTTAGTGTTGCTGTTGATTTGAGAGACTGTCGACGACGGGTTGAACATCGAAAGCTCGGAGTCAATCCGCGCCATGACCGCGATGATTGAATCTCCGAGGTCGCGCGGGGCTGTGTAGCTGATATTGTAGGTCATGCCCCATGTCGCGCCTGAATTAACAAAATTTTTTTCGCCGCAACTTGCAAAAGAAAGTGTTAAGCAGTAAATTAGCGCCAGAGTCAATAGATTGCGTGTCATTGTCGATGTTTTTTGCAAAAATAAGCATTTGATATGAACCAAAGGGCTCGGAAGAGTGTTTTATCTATTAATAATTAAATAAAATTTGTTATGCACCGTTCGTTTATATTTTTAGCTGAAGGTTTCGAGGAAATCGAAGCGATAACCCCCTTGGATGTGATGAGACGCGCCGGCATGGACGTCAAGACAGTATCAATAACCGACAATCGTCAGGTAAAAGGCGCTCACGGTATACCTGTAACAGCCGATATGACATTCAACGAGGCGGATTTCGAGGGAGCGGAATGGCTCATTTTCCCCGGCGGACTTCCCGGAGCGGAGAATTTACATTCGTTCGATGCGCTCAACGATTTGATAAAGGCCCACAGCAGCAAGGGTAAAATTGCGGCAATCTGCGCATCGCCGGCAATGGTGCTTGCTCCGACCGGCGTTCTTGCAGGAAAGGAGGCGACGGGCTATCCCGGCACAGAAGAGGGACTTCGCAAGGGCGGAGCGGTAACGCGCGATGTTCCCGTGATGGCTCTCGATAATGTCATAACCGGCAACGGTCCGGCGTCATCGCTGCGTTTTGCATTGGCAATCGTGGCAAATTCGATGGGCGAACATGTTGCGCAGGAGGTAGGTAGCGGAATGCTCTATTTCAAGAAAACGATGAATTTCTATTTTTAAAAGTAACTAAATAAAATAAGGAAAAAGCGATGGGCGGCCGGTCAAGGTCGCCCATCGCTTTTGTTGCATAATGACGGATGCTATCGAACTATTCGACGGGAAGGGTCAAGCGACGCAAAATCGGTTCGAGAAGGTCGGCATAGCGAATGAAACCGAGGTCGGTAAAGTGTATGCCATCGACAGTAGCTTCGTTGTCGAGACCTATCATGCTGTCGGCAGTGAGGTAGTGGAGGTTTTTGTGCTTGGCAGCGAGTTGGTCGTAGTGCTTCTTCCAGACTGCGTTGAGAGTGTAGACCTGATTGTGGGCGTGGTGGTCGAAACGGCAGTGGGGGAAGTAGGGGTCTTCGATGAAAAGCACGGGCACGTCGGGATGGGCGTTGCGTATGATTTCGAAGAAGGGTGTGAGCAGGGTGTCGATCTGCTCCACGTTGACGTTGGGAACGCAGTCGAGAACTATCAGACCGGGGTCGGGAATGGCGGCAATGACATCGGCAATCTCAAGGTCGAGCTGACCGTTGCCGCTGAAGCCGAGGTTTATGACCTCGCGGTTGAGGCGACGCTCGAGGATGTTGGTGTGGGCCATGCCGGGACGGTTGGCGCAACCGCCTTGCAGGATGCTTGTGCCATACATAACGATGGGTTTGCGGACTTCGGGCAGATTGACTTCGGGGAGTTTGAAGGCAGAGCCGGTCGCTGTGCCGATATAAATGCTGTCGATGCCGTCGTAGAGCGGCAGGTAGAGGAGGTATTCGCGCATGACGGGATCCATGTTGGAAATGATACGCGCGGCGGTGTTATTGTTGTTGATGTCGGGGCGGGCAGAGTTCATGAAAGTCCATGTGCCGTCGGGCTGAAGAGAGTATAGATCGAGTCCGCGTGTGCCGGTCGGCGTCTGATGGTTCATCAGAGATTTGAACAGGGAGTGCCATTTGACGGAAATGAAGGGGCTGTCGGAAGCGAAGCGGAGCGCCATGCCGGCAGAGTGCTGACCAAGATAGAAGAGGTCGGGGCGTTTGACTTTGTTTTTGAGCGAGTCGGGCAGACGCTGATAGCGTGCGGCGGCCGCATTGTCGTCGATTGCTTTGCCGAGGAGTGGCAGGTTGTCGACGGGATGCCAGGTCATGTCCTGAGCATTAGCGAAGAACGCGCAGGCCGAGATGAGCAATGAAGATATTATTTTTTTCATTTTTTAGAATTGTCGTTAACAGGTAAAGCGATGCGACGGATATAGGGTTCGAGGAGGTCGGCGAAGCGCAGGAAGCCGAGGTCGGTGTAGTGGAGACCGTCGACAGTCTGTTCGTGGTCATTGCCCGAGAAGTTGTCGTTGGCAAGATAGTGGAGATTGTCGTATTTGGCAGCCAGAATCTCGAAGCGCTCTTTCATCATGGCGTTTTTGCGGTTGACTTTGTCGCGGTTGATTTTATCGAAGCGGAGGAAGGAGAAGAAGGGGTCTTCGATGAAGAGGAAGGGTACGTCGGGGTGGGCCGAGCGAATGATCTCGAAGAAGGGAATCATGAGGGTATCGATCTGTTCGTCGCTGACGTTGGGGACGAAATCGAGCACAATCAGACCCGGATCGGGAACGGCGGCTATGACGCGTGCAATCTCGAGGTCGAGCTGGCCGTTGCCGCTGAAGCCGAGGTTGACGACCTCGCGGTTGAGACGGCGCTCGAGGATGTTGGTGTGGGCCATGCCGGCGCGCGAGGCGCAACCGCCCTGGAGCAGGCTTGTGCCATACATGACAATCGGTTTGTCGGTTGAGGGCAGATTGCCTGAAGGCTGGCGGAGCACAGCGTCGGGGGCAGTGCCGATGTAAAGGCTGTCGACGCCGTCGTAGAGAGGCAGGAAGAGGAGGTATTCACGCATGACGGGCTCCATGTTGGTAATGACCGAAGCTGTGGTGGATGCATTGTTGACGTCGGGACGGGCAGAGTTGACAAAGGTCCAACGACCGTCGGGCATGAGGGTATAGAGGTCGAGACCGCGTGTGCCAGTCGGGGCTTGATGGTTCATCAGCACTTTGAAAGGCGAATGCCATTTGACAGAGAATAAGGGGCTGTCGGAAGCAAAGCGAATCGACATGCCGGCTGAATTGCGGCCGAGTCCGGCCAATGCGCCACCACGGACAGTCTGAAGCAGAGAGTCGGGAATGCGCTGGTAGCGCATCGAAGTGACGGCGTCGTCGACGGCTTTGCCCAAGAGGGGCAGACTGTCGGCCGAATGCCATCTGATGTCAGCGGCCTGAGAAGACAGGGCGCAGGCTGCGAGCAGCAGTGATGCAAATATTTTTTTCATATTCATATTATAAAGATTATTGAGCATTAGGTGCGCCAGAACCATTTGATGCGAGTGAAGAACATAGCAGTCATGATGGCGAGAGATGTCACGATGAAGCCATGGAGGAAGCCGAGGAAGGGCGAAGATGTGAAGAAACTCATCGTGAAGGAGTCGCCGATGTGGCAGAGGTCGGTCAGGGGCAGGATGAAGAGGCCTGAGGCGACGTAGGCAATCATCGGGTTTTTGCCTGACATCGAGAAGGGTGCTGACAGGATGTAGCTGCGGTAGATGTCGCAGAGAATGACGAAGAAGGTCAGGCAGTAGCAAGCGAGTCCGGATGTGATGAAGTAATAGTTGAAAGTGGAGGGGTCTTTGCGGACACCGCCATCGAAAGCTTCGAAGAAGAGGCCGAGGATGAGGAGATAGCCGCCGAGAGTGGTCAGCTTGGTCAGGAAGCCTGAAGCAGATGGCATGCGGCGGACGATGATGCCGATGGCGAAGACGATAACAATGGAGACGAAAAGGTTAGCGACAAGGATGCGGTCGAAGAGCATCCAGACGTTGAGGCCTATCAGCAGAGCTGACAGGGCAAAAACGACGGCAGTCGCCCAATTGTGGGTAAGGTCTTCGGATTTTTGCTGAGCGCGGGAGTTAATCCAGTTGCGGAGCAATTCGCCGGCGAATGTGCCGGGGATGATGATGAAGATGTATTTGAGGAAGTCGAAGCGATAGATCCAAGCGAAGCTGAAGCCGCCGATAGAAGGAACCCAGTTGAAGACGTCCTGCTGCCATGTGCCGTCGAGGTTTTTGCAGAGGATAATGGCCATAAGGAAGGGGAGCACGGCTACACGCGCCCACGGACGGCCGATGGTCAGGATGTAGATGATTGTGCCGAAGGCGGCCATGTTGGCGAGGACGAGAATGATGATGTTGCTCTTGTAGAGGTCAAACGAACCTCCGCCACGGCAATCGGTCCACACCATCAGAGCCGTAGCGACGGCAACGGCGACCCAATGGATGATGCGGCGTGTCCACGGATTGAGTTTGCCGGGAATACGCAGATATATGGGGAAGAGCAGAGCGAAGCCGGCGAGGGCAACGACCCAGTCGACGACCGACTGAGGCTGACCGGCAGCGAGCACCCAGGGGTTGACGTGGTAGATGAACAGGGCGAAGTAGGTCAGTTTGATGTAGCGCCAGAGGGCGTTGACGATGAGCCGACCGCGTCCGGCACCGCGTT
This sequence comes from Muribaculaceae bacterium, assembly GCA_017889945.1. Classification (GTDB taxonomy): domain Bacteria; phylum Bacteroidota; class Bacteroidia; order Bacteroidales; family Muribaculaceae; genus CAG-873. The sequence goes on along the minus strand of JAGAOW010000073.1, from coordinate 797 downwards.
CGATGCGAGAGCCGATGGAGAACGGATAAGCCGCGCCCATGGAGAAAAGGAAGAAGGGGAAAACGAGGTCGACCCATGTGATGCCGTAGACCGAGGGGTCGAAAACGCCGGTCGGAGGAGGACACTGGGCGTGGGACATCCAAGCGGGGAGTACCCATGAACAAATCGAACCGGACAGGACCATCATGAAGATGGCAAAGCCGCGAAGAGAGTCGAGAGACTCTGCTCTGAGTTTTTTCATAATAAACTATATCTAAGGATTATTTATTTACGGGGGATTCGTAGACGTTGCCGAAGCGGTCTGTTACCCTGACCGTGAGCTTTGCCTTGGGATTGACTGGCTTCGCACGGAAAAGATGAGGCGTGTTGGCGGCGCCAATCCACGAGTAGCGCAGCTTCGATTTGTCGGCCGTGCGTTCGACGGTCAGCGGGTCCTTGCCTTCGAACTGAGTCATTTCGCCGACTACCTTACCGTCCTCAAGCCATTCGACGCGCCACTGGGGGTCGTAGTTCCACACGTTTGCGATGAGCTCGTCGGGATATTTGTCCGACGCTCCGGGCGCGTAGGTGCGCATCTGATAACTGCGGTCATGGCCTTTGCTCTTGAAGTACCACTTGATGTCGGGGCCGTCGACGACATAGACGCCATAGCCCTGGGGAGTGCCGTCAGAACACATATCGATGTCCCACCACATGCCGCATGCGCCGGGTGTGTTGTGCTCGAAGCAGCGGTCGCTGTATTCGACGTTGCGTGTCCAGTGCTGGTGGCCGGTAATGAAGTGGGTGTTGTAGGGCTT
>JAGAOW010000072.1 GCA_017889945.1 Muribaculaceae bacterium | reverse complement strand
GACAATCTTGATTTTGTTGTCGTCGATGACATATTCGACGTCTTTCTCGAAGAGGGTGTATGCCTTCAAGAGCTGGCTGACGGTGTGAACGCGTTCGGCTTTGACGGCATAGTTCTGCATGAGCTCGTCCTTGCGGAGCTGACGTTCGGAAAGGTCGGGAATGGATTCGAGTTCGGAGAGCTGCGACGCGATGTCGGGGAGGACGAAGAACTGCGGGTCGTTGGTCTTGCCCGTGAGTTCGTCGATGCCTTTGTCGGTAAGGTCGACGCTGCGGTTTTTCTCGTCAATGACAAAATATAAGGGATCGGTAACTATAGGCATCTCGCGACCGTTGTCCTGAAGATAGTGGGCTTCGGTTTCGAGCAGGATGTTCTTCATGCCTTCCTGGCTGAGGAATTTAATCAGGGCGCTGTTTTTGGGCAGACCCTTGTAGGCGCGGAAAAGCAGCAGGGCGCCTTCCTTGCGTTCCTCCTTGTCTTCGGATGCAAGTTTAGATTTTGCGTCGGTAAGGATTTTAGTGACGAGACGGCGCTGAGCCTCGACGACTTTCTGCACGTTGGATTTGTATTCGTCGAAGTACTGGTCGTCGCCTTTTGGAACAGGGCCTGAGATGATGAGCGGGGTACGGGCGTCGTCGATAAGGACGGAGTCGACCTCGTCGACGATGGCGTAGTAGTGTTTGCGCTGCACCATGTCGCCGGGCGTCATGGCCATGTTGTCGCGGAGGTAGTCGAAGCCGAATTCGTTGTTTGTGCCGAATGTGATGTCGCATTCGTAGGCGGCACGGCGTTCGGGGGTGTTGGGCTGATGCTTGTCGATGCAGTCTACGGTCGAACCGTGGAACATGTACAACGGGCCCATCCACTCGGAGTCACGTTTCGACAGGTAGTCGTTGACAGTGACGACATGGACGCCGCGTTTTGAGAGCGAGCGGAGGAAGACAGGGAGCGTTGCGACGAGTGTCTTACCTTCGCCGGTAGCCATTTCGGCGATTTTGCCCTGATGGAGGACGATGCCGCCGATGAGCTGAACATCGTAGTGGATCATGTCCCAAGTGATTTCGTTGCCACCGGCTATCCAACGGTTTTTCCAGATAGCCTTGTCGCCGTCGATTGAGACGAATTCGCGACCCTGACCGGCGAGTTCGCGGTCGAGGTCTGTTGCTGTGACTTCGATAGTCTCGTTGTGAGCGAAGCGGGCTGCGGTCTCGCGCATGACGGCGAAGACTTCGGGCAGATGCTCGTTGAGCTTGTCCTCAAGGGTCTCGAGTATGTTTTTCTCGAGTTTGTCGATTTTGTCCCAAATCGGCTGTCGCTCTTCGAAGGGAAGAGTCTCGACATTTTCGCGCATGGAGGCAATCGACGAGTTGTCGGCTTCGGTCGCAGCAGCGATGTCGGCGCGGACAAGGTCAATACGATGACGCAGTTCGTCGTTGGTAAGCGAAGTGAGGGTAGGGCCTATGGCGTTGATTTTGTCAACGATGGGCTTTATGGTTTTCAGGTCGCGTTGCGACTTGTTGCCAAAAAGTTTGCTTATAACTTGTATGAATGACATAAATGTATGTTGAGATATGCAATATGTTGATAATCGGGATTGTGACTGAATTTAGAGCGATGCGCCGTCGGCGCAGGGCATCACAGCGGCTCAGTCAAGCTGCAGTGCGGGCATGGCCGCCGCATTGGGCGAACGGATGCGGAGCAGTCGCGCCACGGTCGGAGCGATGACGCGAACGTCGACAGGAATATCGAAGCGTTTCGGGTTGATGCCCGGAGCGAGGATGAAGGCCGGAGCGGTCGTTGCCGCAATGCGCTCGACGTGATTGCTTGACGGAATTGATTTTCCGAGGGCGTAGTCGTCGATGATTTCCCAGCCTGGGATTACGTTTATAAGCAGGTCGCCTGCCGATGCAAGATGTGTGTTGCGTTTTAAGGCTTCGGCTTTGTCGCCGGCATCGCCCGAAAGGATTCGGTCGATGGTAAATACGTCTTTTACGCCGCTCATGCGCGCAATGAACGAAGCGGCTTCGTCGCGCACGGCTTTGATGTCGAGGTTGCGGTCCTTAATCAGCTGAGAGTTGAGGAAAAGCTGACCGTTGTGGAAGCCGCTGACCCATTCGCCTGTGCCGTAGACGGCCATGAGGTACATGTTGAGGAGCGAACCGGCTTTGCGAGTGGAAAATTCTCCGTATGGGATGTTCCATCTCTCGTCGTCGCGTCGGACTGTGGTCTGCGGCGGAGTGGCGGCGAGGAATACGAGTGCATTTCCGCCTGTGGCGCTGTCGATGGTTCTGAAGAGTTGTTCGAGGTTGCGGTCGAGACGAATGTATGAATCCATCAACTCAAGCCGGTTATCGGGATTCTTCGAGAAGTCGAAGGGGTTGAGCGTGTAAGAGATGTTGAGCATGTCGACCCCGTCGTGTTTGCCCAGACCGAGAGTGTTGATGAAGTCGGTGGCGACAGATGTCACTTCGGCATTGACCGGCGCCGAGTTCTTGAACATGACGTAGCGGTCGTCGTTGCTTCGTGGGAAAACATAACGGAAGGGGTAGTGCTTCAGATGGTCGGGCAGGTCGGGATAGTCGACCATAGGTATGGCCGGAGTCCAACTGATTGTGTCGAGCCTCGATGAAAGCGGGGCAAGACGGTTGCGACCGGATATGAATGTGGGAATATCCTTGTAGAAAGTGGTTGTCGCCCAATTGCCTGTCTTGTCGTTGAGCCAGACGGCGCAGTTGGCCGCGTGTCCGCCGAGGATGACCGCCATCTGAGGGTCGGGCGCTATGGCATAGACGTTGGTCACACCGCCTCCGGCAATGCGGACTTCGTCGGCGAGGGTGCTGACGAGCAGATTGCGTGGCGAGTAAGTTTCTGTTGTATAGTTGCCAATCGAGGTCTGATCTTCGAGAGCGGGCACGCTGCGCTGGCCGGCGACATCATAGATGAAAGCTGAGCCAATGCCGTTGACCGAGGGCGCAGCCCCAGTGATAATCATTGCCGTAGCAGCTGTAGGGTCGACCGACGAGCCGTAGTCGGCATTGGCGATTATCACGCCGTCGCGCATCAGTCGCTTGAAGCCGCCTTCGCCGAAATGATCGCGCAGGCTGTTGATATTGTCTGAACACAGACCTTCGACGACTATGCCTACAACCAAACGCGGTCTTGCGTTCTGACCGGCAGCGGGCAAAACCATACTTACCATCGATGTGAGCAGGACGATGGCAAGGCGCGAATGGAATGTCGAATTTATTCGTGACATCTAAGTTGCTTGATTGTCAAATAAATGTAGCTGATAGCCCGGATGGCGTCGCAGGCCAGCAGAGCTATAAACGCGCTGTTGACGGCCTGAAAACCTGCAATCCATAGGACTGTCAGAACAATCAGTGCTACAAAGTTAACAATTTGATATGAAACAACGACTATTTTACAGCGATTAATCCATATGAAAACAGTCGGGATGAAGCAGAAGGGGTTGAGCCAAAGGAGGAGGATGTTGGGCGATGTGGCTTCATGGACCGATATGAATACGAGGAAGCTTATCAGAAGTCCGGCCAGTCCGAAAAGGGCAAAGAGGGCTGCGTCGAACCAGCGAGTGACTTTGCGTCGCCGCAGGTCTCGGACTGTAATGGCTATAGTGACAAGCAACAGGAGGCAAGAGACGGCAAGGGGAGTAGCATACCACGGTGTCGGTCCGGCAACAGCGCTGTCGGGCGCGGCGTCGTTGATTGCTTCAGACGAGGCGACGAGTCTGCGGCCTCCTACGGTAGCTCCCGGCAGCTGACTGTCAAGGACTACGGGTGCAAAAGCTTTCTCGCGGTTGTCAATCCGGCGGTCGATGCCGCTGCCGAGCGCAAGGTCGATGCCGAACTGATACCACGGATAGTTGCGGTGGTAATGCTTCATAACTGTGCGGAAACTGTGTTCGCCGGCCATGTCGCTTGCGGGTCTGTCCAAGACTATGGAGTCGCCGAGAGCGAGTTCGAGTATTCTGAGCGGGCGTGTGGCGCAGTTGTCTTTGACGTAGTTGTAGCGGTAGGTGCGGTTTTCGGGGAGAAGGTTTTGGCTGACAAGGTCGATAAGCTTTTGTTTCTGAGCCGAGTCCATGTCGATGCGGTGCTCGACGATGCGCCGGCCCGAACGCAGATATGATCTGACAAATGGGTGCCATGGCACAGCTGTGACCCAATAGTCAGTCTCGCCCTTGACAAAGCGGTAAACGAAATTAGGCTGCTCAAAATCATATGTACCGTAGCTGATGGCGAAGTCGCCTTGCGGCATGGCGATCCTGAGGGCCGAGTGGCCTTCAAGCTCATAGATGTCAGTGCCGGGGTAGAAATTGACAAAACTGACGATAGTGTCAGCTGTCTGTGCGCCGGCGTGGAGCGACAAAAACAAGACTAGTGCGGCTATGATACGGTTCATTTTATGTCGATGAGTTTGTGGGTCTGCAGCGATAAGCGCCAACGGGGATGGGCGAGAATATAGTCGATTGTCTCTTTAACGTTTTCGCCCGAACATGGCTGAAGGAAGTGACGCCGAGCCGGAAGCAGCCCTGCGATAGCCTCGACATCCTGGCCCTGATAGACGACTTTCAGCTCGTCGATGCGGCCGATCTGCCACGGAGCGTCCTTGGGCGAGCAAGTGACCCAATCGACACCCGTCGGCACAGGGTTGCTGCCGTTGGTTTCTATCTGAATGAAGAAACCGGCGGCTTTGATAGCCCGAATCAGCTCGCTGTCGAGCTGAAGTGTGGGTTCTCCGCCTGTAACTACGAGATGGCGGGAAGGGTAGGCCGAAATCGCAGCG
>JAGAOW010000071.1 GCA_017889945.1 Muribaculaceae bacterium | reverse complement strand
TCGGAGGCATTCGGCCCGCGCTGGGGCTGGACGGCAATGTTTCTCGAGTGGCAGACCATAGTCATATGGTTTCCGACGGTGCTGATGTTTGGCGCGGCGTCGTTAGCCTATATCTTCTGGCCCGAAAGCTTCGATGCGGCTCTTGCCTCCAACAAGCTGTACACGCTTGTCATCGCGCTGCTGATGTATTGGCTCGCGACCTTCAACGCATTCCGCGGCCAACGCTCGGCCAATAAGCTGAGTACCTACGGCGGCATGATCGGCACTATCATCCCAGGTGCGATTCTTATAGTCCTCGGTGTGATTTATGTTTGTCTCGGCAAGCAGGATTTCCTCGCCAATGTTCCATTCTTCCCCGACTTTTCCAATACCGGCACAATAGTCCTCGCGGCTTCAATATTCCTGTTTTATGCTGGCATGGAGGTTCAGGCTGTCCATATCAATGATATGCGTGACCCGGCCCGACAATTTCCCCGCTCGGTGTTCATGGCCATTATAATAATAGTAGCCGTCTACGCCTTGGGCACATTGGTCATCGGCCTTGTCATTCCGTCGAAAGACATCAACCTCCTGCAGTCGCTGTTGGTCGCCTACAAAGGTCTGTGGGCCTCGTTCGGTCTCGGATGGCTCGGTAATGTCATGGCACTGCTGATTATGTTTGGCGTTGTCGGACAAATCAGTGCGCTCGTAACCGGTCCGGCCACGGGTCTGATGGCTGTCGCCCAGTCGGGCTATCTGCCTCGAAAGCTGCAGAAAGTCAACGACAAGGGCATCAACAAATCGATACTCTATATCGAGGGCGTGTTTGTGACTGTGCTGCTTTTGGCGCTTATCGTTTTGCCGACAGTTGAATCGGCCTACCAGATAATGTCGCAGATGGCAACCATCATCTACCTCATCATGGTTCTGCTCATCTACGGAGCGTTTATCCGTCTGCGTCACACCGCACCGGGCCGTCGCCGCGGCTTTAAAGTGCCGGGCGGCAAAATCGGCGAGATAATCGTCTGTGTGCTTGGCATCAGCGGTGCGCTTTTAGCCTTGGTACTCAGCTTCCTGCCGCCTTCGCAGATAACCACCGGATCGCCGGTAGTCTATGTAGGCATCATCGCAGTCGGTGTAGCCGTGTTTGTGGCGCTGCCGCTGGTCGTCTACGGTCTCCGCAAATCGTCGTGGCGTAATCCGCAGGCCCACTTCTATCCCTTCGACTGGCAGATAGAAGGCCGTCGGCCCAATCAGGTTTCCCGCTGGGCTCCGGGCTATGTGCCCACCGAAGAAGAGGTCGAAGCAGCCGAAAGCGACGCAATCGCCACCCACGGTCAGCGGACGCCGAAGTCACAGTCCAAATGACGTGCTAAAACATTTATATATTAATGTGCCGGCATACAAGCCCCGAAGACAGGTTTGTATGTCGGTATCATTTTTTCTGTTGTTAAAAAAATGTTAGGATTTTTCCAATTAATATATTAACTTTGACCGCTATTTTCCATTGCTACGGCCTTGTCGTGCGATGGCAGACAGCAAAGTTGACAGTTAACCTTTTTAACTTGCGTTAAATGAAATAAAATCCGTTTGACACAATAAAACAAACATAATCAAACCCATAACACAATCTTTATGAGACTTAAACTGTTTCTATTCATGCTGCTCTCGGCGATGTTGCCAATGACAGCTCAGACCGCAGCGATTGTCGGCAAGGTCGTCAGTTCGGCCACCGGAAGCCCGGTTTCAGGGGCAACGGTTTCGTTACGCGACAAAGGACTTTCGGCGCAGACCAATTTCAACGGCGATTTCCGCCTCGAAGCACCGACCGGCAATGAATACCTCACAATCGTCAGTGACGGTTACACGGCAATGGGAATTGACGTGACAGTAGGTTCAGGCAAAACCGACCTCGGCGTAATCAAACTCAGTCCTGTCGAAGACGAAGAAGACTATTTCGGCGAGACATCCGACATGATTATCGACGATGCCACATTCGAGGACGAAGAAGGCTCGAGCCAGAATGTCGCAGCCCTCAACGGTGCGAACGACAATATCTACTACAGCACCGCGTCCTATAATTTTTCTCCGATGTATTTCCGCTACCGCGGTTATGACAGCCAGTATCAGACAGTTTATATCAACGGTATGGCATTCAACGACCTCATCCGCGGTCGTTTCAATTTCTCGACACTCTTAGGCATGACCTCTCGCGCATTCCGCAACCGCACCACCACAGTCGGCATGGATGCGTCGAACTATGGCTTCGGCTCGTTTGGCGGCTCGGTCAACTACAACACAGTGACCGACACCTACGCACCCGGCTTCAACGGTTCGGTAGCCTATACGAATTCCAACTATATGCTCCGCGCCATGGCAACATACTCGACCGGCGTCAACAAGCACGGCTGGGCATTGACAGTCAGCGCAATCGGCCGTTATGCCGACGAGGGCGAGATGGAAGGACCATTCTATAATTCAGGAGGTCTTTTCCTTTCGCTCGAAAAGGTTTTCAACCCCAACAACTCGCTCACTCTTACGGCCTTCGGCGGTCCGACACAGCGCGCCACAGGCATAGCCACATATCAGGAAGCCTATGACCTGGCCGGTTCGAACCTCTACAACCCTGCATGGGGCTGGCAGGACGGCAAAAAGCGCTCTTCGCGCATCACAGAGACTTTCGACCCGACACTGATGCTCAACTGGCTTCACCGCAAGGGCAACACGACAGTCAACACCGCTGCAGCCGCCCGTTGGGTCAACTACAACCGCACGGCTCTTCAGTACTACAAGGCCAATGACCCCAACCCGACTTATTATCGCTATCTGCCGTCATATTACAAAGACGACGAAGAGCAGTTTGATCTTTACACCCAGGGCTGGCTCGACGGCTCGCTCCGTCAGATACGCTGGGATGACCTCTACCGCGTCAACTATCTCAACAACATCCAGAACGAGAACCTTCCCGAAGCAAACAAGAAAGGTTCGAGCTACATAATGGAGAACCGCATCAGCAACCAGTTTAACGCGCTCTTCAGCTCTTATATCAACACCCGCCTCAACGAAGTGATGTCGCTGCAGGCCGGCGTTTCGTTCAACTACACCAAGGGCTCAAACTACAAGACAGTCCGCGACCTCATGGGCGGCGAATTCTGGCTTGATGTCGACCCCTTCAGCGACCGCGAAATCTCAATCGCTCCCGACAATCTTCAGAACGACCTCGACAATCCCAACCGCCGCGTCGGCAAGGATGACAAGTTCGGCTACAACTATGATATCCACGCCCTTCAGGCAGAAGCATGGCTGCAGAATGTGATTAATCTCGCACACTGGGATGTCAACTACGGTCTGAAGATGAGCTACACTCAGTATCAGCGCGACGGTCATATGCGCAACGGCCGCGCTCCCCACAATTCGCTTGGCAAGAGTGCGATGCAGCGCTTCGACAACGCATCTGTCAAACTCGGCGCTACCTACAAGCTCAACGGCCGAAACTATTTCTCGGCACACATCGACTACGGCACACGCGCTCCGCTTTTCGACAACGTCTTCATCGCTCCGCGTGTCAAAAACACAACAGTCTCCAATCCCGAGAACGAACGTGACCTCTCGGTCGACCTCTCATATACATGGAACTACCGCCGTTTCCGCGGTACGATCAGCGGCTATTACACTCAGATGGACAACGCCATCGAGCGCAACGGTTTCTATGACGAGAAATATCAGACTTATGCCAACTATGTCCTGTCGGACGTAAAGCGTGTCTACAAAGGCATCGAAGTCGGCATGGCCTACAAAATCACACCTTCGCTGACCGCAACTTTCGCAGGTACAATCGCTCGTTTCCAGTATAAGAACAACCCCAAGGGCACACGTTCGTTTGAAAACGGCCTTTTCCCCGACTCGACTCAGACAGTCTACCTGAAGAACTACTATCTCGGTTCAGTGCCTCAGACTCAGGCCAACCTCGGCCTTGACTGGGCAGCACCGAAGAACTGGTTCTTCAATGTCAACGGCACATTCCAGGGCGACGCCTATGTCAACCTCGCTCCAGCCTACCACGAGGCACTCCCCAATCTCTGGGAGCAGTTCGGCAACTCAGAAGAAGAGCTTAAAGCCAAAATCGAAGAGCTTTCGGCTCAGGACAAAATCAAGAACGCATTCACACTCAACGTTTCTGTCGGCAAGCTGATATACATCAACCGCAAGGTGTCGCTGAATATCAACGTCAACATCAACAATATCCTCAACAACCGCGATGTTGTTACCTACGCTTACCAGCAGGGACGTCTCGACACGAAGAACTATGACCGCGGAGCATATCCCAACCGCCTGAGCTACGCCCAGGGTGTCCGCGCGTTTGTCAACATCGGCGTTAGATTCTAATTCATGACTCATAAAAAGATATCTCAATGAAAAAGACATCATTATATATAGCATCAATCGGACTTGCCGCTGTCGCCCTCGGCGCCTGCGACAACGAATTCGAGCGTCCGCCGATGGTCCTACCGACTTCTGACTGGACAGCAAACACCACAATCGAGGACTTCAAGGCTGAATACTGGAGCACTGTAGACGGAACACCCCAGGTCGTAGGCCTCAACGCCGACGGCGACTCCATCATCCTCAAGGGCCGCGTCTGCTCCTCGGACCAATCAGGCAACATATTCAAATATCTGTATATCCAAGGTAAGGAAGAAGCTTTGGCCATCTCTCTCGACATGAAGAATATCTACGAGGGCTACAAGTATGGTCAGGAAGTATATATCAATGTGACCGGCCTGACAGTCGGTGGTTACGGCGGCATGATGTGTCTCGGTCACGGAGTCGACGACCGCGGTCGTGTGGCGCGTGCTCCTGAGGCATTCTTCAAACCTCATGCACAGCCCGAAGGTCTTCCTTTGGTTGCACTTGTCGACACTGTCACAGCGACTATATCCGAACTTGACCAGGCGAAGAATACCGAAGGTATGCAGCTGTGGCAGAGCCGTCTGATACGCATCGAAAACGTTCACTTTGAAAATGCCGGCGAAGAATTCGCACCCGAAGGCAGCCCGAACAACGCAGCCGAGCGATATATCGTCGACGAAAGCGGCAAGCGCATCATGGTGCGCAACAGCACATATTCCGACTTCAAGGCCGACCTTCTGCCCTCGGGCAACGGTACGGTAGTCGGCATCCTCGGCTATTTCAGCCCCAACTGGCAGATTTCTCTTATCGACCGGGCCGGATGCATGGACTTTAACGGCGTAGCCGCTCCCGTGTTTACTCCCGGCGCGGGCACTGTCAAACCCGGAACAGCCGTGAGCATCGCATGTCTGACCGAAGGTGCAGTAATCCACTACACTCTCGACGGCACAGACCCGACAATCACATCGACTGTCTACTCAGAGCCCATCGTTCTGACCGAGGACATCACAATCAAGGCCATCGCAACCAAAGACGGTCTGGATGCAAGCTCGATTGCAACAGCCCGCTATATCGTCTCTGACAAAGTCGTTACAGTAGAAGAAGGCGACGGCACTGCAGCCAAGCCTTTCAATGCATCGCAGACCAGAGCCAAAGCCATAGAAAACGGCGAATCAAGCACCGACAAAGTTTATGTCAAGGGCTACATAGTGTCAGGCTCAATCAACATGACCTACGGCACCGGCACATGGGTTATCGCCAACAACCCCGAAGGCTCGGGCGATACATTCGAACTTTTCGGTACCTATAATACCGACAACGGCAAGTTCACAGACGAAAACGCTGTCAAAGTCGGCGACCTCGTGGTTGCAGTCGGTCCGATTTACAACTACAACGGCAAAACTCCCGAAATGAGCAAGGGCCATCTTGTTTCAATCAACGACGAGGGCGGCGACACTCCGACACCTCCGGCCGGCGACGCTATCTTCTCTGAAACTTTCCTCAACGGCAGTCTCGGAGATTTCAAGGCCACGGTTGAAACTTCAGGCTCATGGACAGGCTGGCGCGCAAACACCAAAGAACCCTTGTGCGCATTGGCCAACTCATATGTCAACGGCACCAACGAGGCAGCCACGGCATGGCTCGTATCTCCCGAAATCAGCCTCGCATCAGTGAAAGAAGCCAAAATCCGCTTCGAGCAGGCCTACGGCTTCTATTTCCCGACCGAACAGGGCGACAAATGCACAATCAACGTCCGCGAAAAAGGCACTGAGGACTGGACAACCCTGAAACTGACCGTTTTCCCCGAAAAAGGCACGGGCAACTGGACCGGATGGGTTGAAAACACTCTCGACATCTCGGCATTCGCCGGCAAGACCATAGAAATCGGTTTCAAGTATGTCAATGACGGCGCCGGCAGCGTCGCATGGGAAATACGCAACCTGACTGTCGAATGATAAGTAATCCGCAAAATTAAATTCAACAATGAAAACTGTTAAATCATATATCTTCGGCCTTGCAGCCGCGTTGACACTCTCGACAGGGTTCATGGCATGTCAGGACGACTTTGACGCTCCCAATATCGAAGCCCCCGTCGCTTCCAATAAGGCCAACATTACCATCGCCGAGCTAAAGGAGATGTACTGGCAGGACGCCACCAATTACGCCGAGACCGTCGGTGCAAAAGAAGATGGCACCCACTACTATATCAGCGGCCGTGTCATTTCGTCGGACGAGCAGAGCAATGTGTTCAAATTTATCTCACTTCAGGACGAAACGGGAGCAATCAATTTCTCGGTCAACTCCTATAACCTCTATCTGAACTATCGCCGCGGCCAGGAGATAGTCGTCGACGTGACGGGCATGCACATCGGCAAATATGCCGGTCTCCAGCAGTTCGGCACACCGTCGTACTACGAAAACGGCTCGACATGGCAGGTAGGCTTTATGTCGCCCGAATTCTTCCGCGGACACATCGAACTTAACGGTGTGCCTCAGGTCGAAAAACTCGACACTGTGACTATCAATTCATTCTCAGAACTTGATACATCGCCCGAAGGCCTCCGCAAATGGCAGAACCGCCTGATCCGCATCAACAACGTCCACTTCAAGGACGGTGGAGTCAAGACCTTCTCGGCTTATCACAGCAATGTAAATGATTCGTGCAACAAGGTTCTTATCGACGCTGACGGCAACAGCAATTTTGTTGTCCGCACCAGCGGTTACGCAACATTCTGGAATAAGAAACTTCCGGCAGGCAACGGCGATATCGTAGGTATCCTCAGTTTCTATCAGAATCTTTCGGGCGCTTCGACATGGCAGCTGATCCTCAACGACTATGCAGGCTGTATGAACTTCGGCAACCCGACTGTCGCACCCGGCACAGAGAACAACCCCTACCAGGTAGAAGAAGTCATCAAACTTGAAAACGATGGAACAGTCGCTTCGGGATGGGTTACCGGCTATATTGTCGGCTATGTCGCTCCGGGAGTACAAAATGTTACCAAAAACGAAGACATCGTATGGTCGGCAGACTGCCAGATGCCTTACACACTCGTCATAGGCGCTGATAAAGAGACTAAAGATATCGCAAACGCTCTCGTCATCGAGCTTCCGGCCAACACGCCGCTGCGCGAACTCGGCAACCTCCGTGACAACCCCGGCAATTTAGGCAAGGCTATATCTGTCCGCGGCGACTTTACGAAGGTCATGGGCACATATGGCGTGGCCAACAATTCTGGCGCAGCTTCGCAGTTCAAGATTGAAGGCGTCGAAACCGGCGGCGGAAGTGTTGCAGAAGGCGACGGCACGGCAGCCAAACCCTACAATGCATCGCAGGCCAAGGCCAAAGCAATCGAAAACGGCACATCGAGCACTGAAAATGTCTATGTCAAGGGCTATATCATCTCAGGTTCAATCAACATGACCTACGGCACAGGTACATGGGTTATCGCCAACAACCCCGAAGGCACTGGCGAGACATTCGAACTCTTCGGCACATATAACACCGACAACGGCAAGTTCACTGACGAAAACGCTGTCAAAACAGGCGACCTCGTAGTGGCAGTCGGCCCGATTTACAACTACAACGGCAAGACTCCCGAAATGAGCAAGGGTCATCTCGTGTCGATCAACGGTGGCGGCGACACTCCGACACCTCCCTCCGGCAACGCCATCTACAGCGAGAGCTTCGAAGGCAGCCTCGGCGCGTTTACCACTACGGTCGAGACATCAGGCTCATGGACGGGCTGGCGAGCAAACACCACCACACCGGCTTGCGCAATCGCCAACTCTTACACCAACAGTGTCAACGAAGCTGCGACAGCATGGCTTATTTCTCCGGCCATCGACCTGAGCGATGCGACGAAAGCTTCGGTCAAGGTCGAACAGGCATTCGGCTTCTATTTCCCGACAACTCAGGAAAAATTCTGCACACTCAACATCCGCGAGAAAGGCGGCGACTGGACAGCACTCACACTGACAGAGTTCCCCGCAAAGGGTACAGGCAACTGGACCGGATGGGCTGAAAACACAGTCGACATCTCGGCTTATGCCGGCAAGACAATTGAAATCGGCTTCAAATACTACAACGACGGCGCACAGAGCATAGCATGGGAAATCCGCAACTTCTCTGTCTTAGCCGATGCCGGTTCGGTCGGTCCTGACACCCCCAATCCTCCGACACCCCCGTCGGGCGACTATAAGGGCGATTTCGACTCGTTTAACAACTCGACAGCCGTAGCAAGTCCTTATGGAACTTATACCAACGCTACCGGCTGGACAGCAGAGTGGAGCGTTGTGCTCGGCGGCACGGACGGTACAGACAAGACCCCGCTGTTCTCGTTTATCGGTGGCAAAGGCACTCTCGCCCCGACGCTGAATGGCAATACTTCGAAAGTCGGCAAACTCATATCGCCCGTTCTCAAAGGCGGATGCAAGACGCTGACATTCAACTACGGCTTTGCCTTCAAGGAGACCAAGTGCTCGTTTACGGTCAAAATTCTTCAGAACGGCAGCGTTGTCAAGGAAGACACCGTGACACTCAGCAGCATTACACAACTCAAAGCTTATGACTACTCGCTCGACGTCAATGTGACAGGCGATTTCTCGATTGAAATCGTAAACAACTGTCTGTCGGCATCGACAACCAACAAAGACCGAGTTTCAATCTGGAACCTGACATGGACAGAATGATAAGCAGTCTATAAGTTATGATTTATCGGGGCGTGTTTGCAAAAGCACGCCCCTTTTATTGCAAATCGCTCGAAAGTTGACTAACTTTGTTGTCAGAGATAAGGATTTCAGACTTTGGAAAAAGAGAACAGACAGACAAGGCACATCGCCATCTTTGTAAGGCCGGGGGGCATTGACACCCTGACAGCCGACGGCGTGGCTATGACTGACGCTTCGATCAAAGTCGACCCTTCTGTCGTGGCCATAAGCAAAATCCTCGAGGAGGCGGTCTATCTCACGCCCGAACTGCTCGGCGACTTTACGTCGACCGAGATAATAGCCGACAGCCGTCGTTTTATCATCGTGCCCGACAGCGTTGCCGACGACAGCGAATCTTTGGCCGCCATGGCGGCTATGCTCTGGCCGGATGTCGCGCCGGAAGAGCTGACGGTCGACCATACGGACAGGGGCTGTGCGATTGTCTCGGTAATTGACCCGGCGCTGACAGGCTTTGCGCGACGGACGTTTCAGAATGTGGTCGTCCACCATCGGCTTGCCGCGCTTGTGAATTTCTTTGCAGGGCTCAGCCGGCCTGTCAATAAGGTCAAGCTGTATGCGCGACTTGCAGCAGACAGAGTCGACATCGTAGCGCTGACAGCCGACGGGCTGCTGATGGCAAACAGTTTTGACTGCCACGACGATGCGGATGCGTTCTATTTTATAATGGCTTGTGTGAAGGACTGCGGCTTCGATGTCCTTGACGACGAATTGCTTTTGACCGGCGATGCCGAGATGTGTGAGCGACTGACCCCGACACTGCGTAAATATGTCAACTCTGTCATGCCACTTCTTCTGCCGACTGATGTCGGGCGACGCCGGCTTGAACTAAACATATTACAGTCATGCGAATAATCAGAGGAAAATACGGGCGTCGGCGTTTCGACGTGCCCAAGAATATCACGGCCCGGCCGACGACGGATTTCGCCCGTGAGAATATTTTCAACGTTCTTGAAAATTTAGTCGATTTCGAGGGACTCTCGGCGCTTGACCTCTTTGCGGGCACGGGAGCAATAACGTTTGAGTTTCTTTCGCGTGAATGCGCCGATGTGACAGCTGTCGAAAAGTCGACCACGCAGTATAATTTCATCCGCAAGGTGGCTCAGCAGCTGAATGTCGGCAATCTGACGCTGGTCAAAGGCGATGCGTTGAAATTTATCGAAACCTGTGTCAAGAAGTTTGACGTCATTTTTGCCGACCCTCCCTATGATATGCCTGACTTCGGCCTGATACCCGAAAAGGTTCTGTCGTCGCAGATGCTGAAGCCGGGTACAATTTTTATTATCGAGCATAACAAACACCACGATTTCAGTTCTTTGCCGGGATTCTTGGAGCATCGCGCCTACGGCTCGGTCAATTTTTCGATTTTCCGTATCGGCGAATAGCCCTGAGGCAGCGGGCGACCTGAGGCGTTGTGTCAGCCGATGAGGCAGCGACAGAATGTCAGCAGGCGCGGGTAGCGGGCTTCAGAACGACTGAATGTGACCGTGGCGGGAGCGAAGGCAACCGCTATGTGGGCCATGGCTATGCCGATGTCGAGGTCGGTGTAGCGGTTGTCTGTGGCCGAGCAGAGGTCGAATGTGCGGTCGTCGAGGGCGATGATGCGCCAGGGCTGCGAGTTGGTCGACGAGGGTGCGAGCTGGACAAATTCTAATGGCGCGAAGAGGGGCGACTCAGCAGACAGGGGTTTGGATGTGTCGCGGTCGAAGAATAGTAAAGACGGATCTTTGCGGGAATGGCTTCGCGCGACGGCCGACATGAGACGGTCGCGGAGTCGGGGTTTTGCGGCGATGCCGCAGGGAACTATTGCGAGGATTTCTTCCGATGCCGAGATGTGGCAGGTGTCGGCAAAACTGCTCCGACGGAAAGTGCCGCCTACCCAGCATGTCGCGAGTCCGCGGCGGGTGGCCTCGAGCACGCACAGCTCCATGGCGGCCGCAGCCCGGCAACGGTTTTCGCGAGTTGCATCGGATGATATCAAAACCATGTAGGTGCGACAGCCTGCTATGAAACCGTAGGTCGAGGGGGCAGATGTCTCGCCTGTGCTGTCTATGATTGCTATTCTTGCTTTTGGATTGCCGAAGAAAGTCAGTGCTTCGGCAGCGTATGCCTCAAGGGCTGTTCGGTCGGTATCGGTCACCGGGTTAGCGTCGAATGAGCGGACGGAATGACGAAGCGTGACGGCCTGTCGGAACTGAAGGATGTCGGGTTGCATCTGTATTGAAATTGAGCCGGGTTGAATGCCGGAATGAATTATTGTACGAATTGAAAACAGTTAGACGGCACAAAGTTACAAAAATTCCTCGGACTCTAAAAAATCATAAGGCTATCTCACGACAGCCTTATAAAAATACACAATTATCTATAAAACAACTATTTGTTTTTCGTTTGAGTCTGGAGGCGGCCAAATGCGGCGGAAAGTCGGTCTTTAGACATGCATTTAGCTACCTGTCTTTTATTTGACAAATTTAGCAATATATTGACTAAGGGAATTGTTTCAATTTGTTAAAAAACACTAAAACAACAATGGCCGCCACTTTGCAGCGGCAGCCATCGTCTATTTGGCTATTTGAATAAAGTCAGACTGATTAGCCGTTGATTTCGACCATGCGAGCGATGAGGTCGAGGACTTTGTTAGAGTAACCGATTTCGTTGTCGTACCAAGAAACGACTTTAACGAAGTTGTCGGTCAGATAAACACCTGCGTTAGCGTCGAAGATAGATGTGCGGGTGTCGCCGAGGAAGTCGCTTGAAACGACTGCGTCTTCGGTGTAACCGAGAACACCTTTGAGTTCGCCTGCAGCAGCTTCTTTCATAGCAGCGCAGATAGCTTCTTTAGTAGCGGGTTTAGCGAGGTTGACGGTAAGGTCGACAACAGAAACGTCGAGAGTCGGGACGCGCATCGAGATACCTGTAAGTTTGCCGTTGAGTTCGGGAATAACTTTGCCGACAGCTTTAGCAGCACCTGTAGAAGAGGGGATGATGTTGCCGGAAGCAGCACGGCCACCGCGCCAGTCTTTCAT
>JAGAOW010000070.1 GCA_017889945.1 Muribaculaceae bacterium | reverse complement strand
GGTCCAAGAAATGGGAAGATGTTGTGGATGTTGGGAAGACAGGGGTACAAAATGTGGGGATACAAAAGGGAAAGGAAAAAGGAAAGGGGCGCAATATGCGCCCCTGCTTATCCTAATTTTTGCATTATGAAGAATGTATTATTTGCAACAATATCATTGCTATTTTGCATGATAAGTCAAGCGCAGGTCAATAATAAACGTGCGCTTGTCGAAGAAATGCCTGTGCTTGAAAAGAGTACGTTTGAGTGTGTATATACTCATATTGAATATGACGCTGACCTTGACAGGGATGTTATATTGGAAGAGATACTTCAGTTAGGCCGGAATTATGCTCAATCCATGAGATATGGAACATATAAATCAGACTCAGTTTTGCAGCTAATGGATAAAAAGAAGCGCGATGCGTTGACATCAACTCAATTAAATAGGATTCAGGTTGCAAACCGTTGGCAAGGTTCTGAACGCATTCTGTTTGATCTTAAGGCACAAACATTAAATCGTATTGAATGTGTCGATATTTTATGTCGTTACATTGAGCCTATTCCTGATTTTGATTGGGAATTCTTACCCGGAGATAAAACCGTGCTCGGATATAAATGCCGAAAAGCGCGATGTAGTTTCAGGGGGCGTGAATGGACGGCCTGGTATAGCACTGATATAAAAATTCCATACGGCCCGTTTATACTCCGTGGGCTTCCAGGGTTAATCCTTATGGCCTCGGATAGCAGCGGCGCTCATACTTTTGAGGCTATAGGTATTCGAACTACACCCTCTGATATATATTATACTAAAAAATATGAGTTGGCTAAGGAGGTAAGCCGCAAGGAATGTTACAGGCTGTTAAAAGAACATCGTTTTGAATTTGCGAAGCCTTGGTGGGACTCTTATAATGCAGACCCGGTCAACAATCCTCGTCCGGCCTTGAAGCATCTTCCGTACGTTCCTTACGAACTGGATTGC
Organism: Muribaculaceae bacterium; assembly: GCA_017889945.1. GTDB lineage: Bacteria > Bacteroidota > Bacteroidia > Bacteroidales > Muribaculaceae > CAG-873. Next base: position 3,843 of record JAGAOW010000070.1, on the reverse strand, counting down.
GAGTGAAAATAAAAACTTAAGCATTCGGGTATGAAAAATGGTTTAGTTGCGGTTCTATCATTGCTGTTTTGCGTGATAAGTCAAGCGCAGGTCAATAGTAAACGCGCGCTTGTAGAAGAAATGCCTGTGCTCGAAAAGAGTACGTTTGAGTGTATATATACTCATATTGAACATGACGCTGATCTCGATAAGGATGATGTATTTGACGAAATACTTCAATTGGGTAAGAGTTATACTCGGTATATGAAACATGGAACATATAAATCAGACTCTGTTTTACAGCTGATGGATAAAAAGAAACGCGATGCGTTGACATATATTCAATTAAATAGAATTCAGGTTGCAAACCGTTGGCAAGGTTCTGAATTCATGCTATTTAATCTCAAGGAGCGGACTTTGTTTCACAGGATATGGTTGCTTTCGCTGCGTTATGAAGAGGATATACCTGCCTTGGATTGGGAGTTCTTGCCGGGCGAGAAAACAGTGCTCGGCTATAAATGCCGAAAAGCGCGATGTAGTTTCAGGGGGCGTGAATGGACGGCCTGGTATAGTCCGGAACTCAAGATGCCTTACGGGCCATGGAAGCTCTGCGGACTACCCAGTCTAATTCTTATGGCCTCTGACAGCAGCAATGCTCACACTTATGAAGCCATAGGTCTGCGGACGAAGCCGTCGGAAATATATATGTCGACGGAAGCTATAGAAATGAAAAAGTTGTCGAGACAAGAATGCTATAGAAAGTTGAAGGAACTCTGCTTTAGTTTCTGCAAGGGAATGTGGGAGGCTTATAATGAAGACACGGTCAATAATCCACGTCCGGCTGTTAAGCATCTTCCGTATGTTCCTTACGAACTGGATTGCGAGTGAAGAACCTTAGGGTTTCAGGTATAAAAATATTTTAATAACCGGATTGACATTTGATTGAAGCGCTCGGATGATAAGGTCGACGTTGATATTGATATTTTGGGGCATCGCAGCGCTGATGCCGACGGCCGGTCATGAGCTTAAAGGGCTTGTGCGCGATGAGGCGCGAGAGCCTTTGCCCGGAGCTGTGGTCAGTGTTGTCGGTAAAGACGGTCAGCAATTAGGCTGTGCGGTAACAAAATCCGACGGAACATTTATAACCGTTTTCGACGCGCCGAATGACACGGTAATTGTAGAAGTCGGAATGCTTGGTTACCATACGGAAAGCTGTGAAATCGGATTGCCCCACGCCGGCAAACTCAATTTTGACCTGATGCCCGAAACAATATCTCTGAAAGAGGTACATGTTGTGGCCAAGCCGATTAGGGCTCAGGGCGACACGATAATATATAATGTGTCGTCGTTTAAGTCGGGGGCGGACAACACAATAGAGGATGTCATAAAGCGTATGCCGGGGATATCGGTGCGCGACAACGGTTCGATAGCTTATCAGGGGAAGCCTATAAATAATTTTTATATAGAGGGTCTCGATATGCTTCAGGGACAATATACTCTCGCTACGCGCAACATATCGGCTAATGATATCGCGACTGTGGATGTGTATGAAAATCATCAGCCGGTAAGGGTGCTTGAGGATGTTGTCTATTCCGATAAGGCTGCCCTTAATCTTACGCTTAAGAAAAAGAGCCTTTTGCGACCGATAGGCCGCCTGACAGCCGGTGGCGGCGGTGGCGACGGACGCGGGTTGTGGGTCGGAGAACTTAGCGCGCTCATGGTGTTGCCTTCGCTGCAGTTTATGACTGTGGGCAAGATCAACAATGCGGGTGTGTCGTATGGAGATGAGATGTCGGAGCATACGTTGACGAAGTCGGCGAGGAAGACTGTAGCTGAAGATGTGTTTATTGAGCGGATAGAGGCCGGCGCACCTTTGGCTCAGCGCAGATATGACTTTAACAGGTCGGAAATCGCCTCGGTCAACGCTATGGTGCGAAAGGGCGAAGATGTGACAGTCGGGGCAAATGTGTCATATGACTGTAATCGCAGCGACATTGCGTCGGGTAGTGAAATCGCTTATTTCCGTGAGGGAGAAGCGCCGGTGGTAATTAATAATAATATGTCGATGAAGTCGACGACCCGAAGGGTTAAAGGGAATGCGGTTTTGACGCTTAATGCTAAGTCGGTTTTTCTTAAGGATAGGCTTTCGGTCGACGGTGTTTTCCGCGACAATGTGACAGATGTCAGGGGAACGGATGATGTCGGTCAGGGTTATAGCCTTGACAATATGAATATATCCAATATGCTCGTTTTTACGGTGCGCCGCGGCCAGCGAGTGTGGGATGTCAGGTCGACTTTGTCTTATGTGAAAACTCCGTCAGGCGGCATTTCTGTTTATCATCCTGACTCTGACAGTCCGTATATGACGCAACATGCCGGCGGTTCGCTGTTCTATAATAGTGAAAGCACGTCGATGTCATGGCTTATAGGTTCGCATGTTACGGTCGGAGGCGAGTTTATGTTCAGCTACAACAGAGAGTCCTTTGAGAGTATGCTTGAGCCCGAGCATTTTGAAGATGATGTCAGGGTGGGCGTCAATGACCTGTCGGGCTCGGATACGCGGCTTGCGGTCAAATCTTTCTTTGTGTGGGAGAACCGTAAGTTGAAATATCTTCTTAATGTGCCGTTTGTGATTGCTTCGTTGAGGTATTCCTCTTTTGAGGATTTTCGCGACTGCAGATATTCGGAAGTTTATCCCGAAGTCAACAATTCGCTGAATTTCAGAATTAACCACGACCTAAGACTGTCGTTGAACGGCGGTTACAGCCGCTCGACTGGCGGTATTCGCAATTTTATAACTACACCGCTTTATACGAGTTATCGAACTTTTGGCGCTCCGGGCAACGGACGGCTCGGACGCACGGATGCATATTCCGCAGATTTCGGTTTTTATTATCGAAATACAATAAAGTCGCTGTTCGCGTCGCTTAACGCTAAATACTCTCATTCCCGGCAAAATTCAACATTGGTTTCAAATGTGTCCGATGACCTGACGGCTTCGGCTCACTCTGACTCTCCGAGTAATACGGGATATTTGACACTGGCGTCTGAGCTTTCGAAGCGGGCGATGTCGATTGGTACAACATTCAAATTGTCGATGATGTGGAGTCGGCTTAACACCTCCTGTATTCGTAATAATGTCGAATTGCGTTCTGTTACGGACTTGTGGGTGGTAAGGGCGACGGTTAAAGGGTCGTGGCTTCGCGATCGAATAGTGGGCTCTTTGTCAGGTGTGTATATGAGGTCGGACAGGGAAGTCGGCACGAATGGCATATCTCCGGCGATAAATGATGTGTCGTTGTCGTCGCGTCTTTCGGTTTTTCCTCACGAGTCGGTAGAGCTGTTCGGCGGATTTGATTATCGTTATAGCGCTCATTCTGCTGATGTGGCTGTGAATCAGTATTTCGTCGATGCCGGCGCTCGATATAAAATAAAGAAGTGGGATTTTGGACTGCAATTGAATAATATTACCGGCCAGAAAATGTATGTTAACCGTATATTTGACGGACCTGATTATATATGTAGCAGCTATCGTCTGCGGCCGTTCGAAGTGGTGGCGCTGGTAAAAATGACTTTTTGAAAAAAATATCTGTTTTTGGGATTTGTGCCGGAACTGATTTTAAATCAGAGGATAGCGGATTTTGTGTCGCTGCTGATTTTTCTGGGAAATGAGAAAAACATGTTTTATAACATAAAAATATTGGAAAAAGTTTGGATGGGAAGTAAAAAAGGTGTAACTTTGCACTCGCTTTCCGCAAGGGAGGTCAGCCGCGGAGGCGGCAGGGCCTGCGGAGAACGAGAAAATAAGGCTAAAGTTAAAATGGTTTAAAAAGCCGCAAGATATTTGCGGGGAATAAAAAACGG
>JAGAOW010000069.1 GCA_017889945.1 Muribaculaceae bacterium | reverse complement strand
GTGCTCTTCCGATCTTAAAACCCGATAAGGCGCCGATTTACAACGTAACGGACTACTTGACTGCTATATTCCATTCCAATCTGCCCGATACACTTGAACTGATAAATAGTAAAATAAAAGAACTGCGGAACTACATGACACATGGTAGTGCCGATGCCGAAAGAATGGCGATAGTAGACAGTCTCATCACTGACCATCCCGAATTCGGCATAAGAAAAACCGCAAATCATTACCACATTGCATCATATGATGGCCTCGACCATATCCTAAAGGTCCTAAATGATGGTACGGTACGCGCTGAGATGACAGCAAAAACCTTAGAGAGACAAACAAACCAATCATAATAATGAAACAGCTACTTACATTTATCCTGCTTCTGTCCTGCTATGTGCTGAGCGGAGCGCAAGCCACCACATTGGTGGTAGACAATCAAACTCCAGGTTGGTTGTCAAGCAAAATCAACTACGGAGACCAACAAACAGTTGAGAATCTCACTGTCACTGGATATATTAATTCAACAGACTGTGCATTTATTGGCACTCTCTTACAGAGCCATTCTCTAACAGGTTCTTTGAATCTAGAAGAATGCCAGTTCGTGAACGGCAATGGGTTGGTAGATAATAGAATACCTTCAAACGCTTTTGCTTTTAAATCAAGCAGTGATACGAAGCGGTTGAAAATGCTCAATATGCCAACTAAAATTGTTGACTATGCCGATAGCTGGTTCGGAGAGTATTACTTAACCGTGCAAATCGACAGTCTTATAATAGGTGGCCCGCAACTGAAAACAATCTCAAGCAAGACGATTCCTCAATATAAGAGCGTAGTTAAACATTTAGTTATCAGAGAAGGAGCAGAGTCGCTATCAATCGGGCTAAATATTAGTAGCTCAAAACCCGAACAGTGCGTTAGCTCCATACAATGCAGTACCGTTCACTTACCGTCAACCATTAAAAAGATAGACAAGTATTCGTTCTCAAATTCCCCGCTTCAGGAAATAAATCTACCATACAACATTGAGGAAATCGGGGAATATGCTTTTCTTGGTTGTCCTTGCTTTAAGGATGGGATTGTCATTCTTTCAAAATCATTGAAAGAACTGAAAACAAATATGTTCTATAAAGCGCTTCCGCAGAAACTATATATTGGGCCGAATGTTTCAACGATAGATAATAGTTATTATTACGACAATAATTCAGGTGGTTCATGGACAAGTAGCAATACAGGTCACGCGCCTGTGATTGATGGGAGCAGCAAAGTTGACATTTTTGTATTTGCAACGAGTCCAGTGTCAATCAATTACGGGTCGGGATTGTCAAATTCAACAATTCGCGTCCCACAAAATAGTCTTGATGCTTATAAGGCACATGATGATTGGTCTAAACTTAATATTGAAGGATTTAACATCCCTAACGAAATTGATATTCAGTTGCCTGAATATTTGTACGTTGGGGATAATATACAACTCAATGAAAAGGGAGATAGAGGAAACATAATTCCAATTGTTTGGGATTGTGAGGATAATAACATTGTTGAAATATCTAACAATACGATGTATTGCAAACAATATGGCGAAGCTGTATTGACTGGCGCTTATCTGTATCAAGATTCTAAAACAGAAATCCCACTAAAAGTATTTGAACACACTAATGGAATACAGCTATCTCAAAGAGAGTTAGAAGTATATACAGGCGAAACAATACAACTTATCGCTCAGACTCTGCCTTTGGAAAAATCTGATGGAAGGATTACATGGGACAGTGAAGATGATACTAAGGCCTCTATTTCAAATTACGGAGTTTTAACGGCAAATGAAGCAGGTATCGTCTATATCACTGCGAAGTCTGTTGATGGTGGATATTCCAAAGATTGTCGAGTCTCTATAAAAGATAAAGACATCCAAATACAATCTATAAGTATTAATCCTACCGAATATTCATTGAAGGTAGGCGAAGAACTCCAACTGTCTGCAATAATAATTCCACAAAATGCAACAAATCAGGAGCTCGTATGGTCTTCATCTAATCCGTCTATTGCTGCTCTGTCTGCAGAGGGGAAAGTTAGGGCTATATCTAAAGGGGATGCAATTGTTTATGCAAAATCCTGTGATGGCTCTGGAGTAGAGGCAACCTCCACTATAAAAGTGGAAGAATATAGCGGTATTGAAGATGTACTTGCTGACAGTGAAACCGAATGGGATTTATACAATATTCAAGGAGCCTTGGTCAAGCATGAAATTTCAAGAGATGACCTTTCTCGTATTTTGCCGGGAGTCTATATACTTCGCAGTAGTAATAAGACCATAAAGATGAAAATATGCGGTAACTAAAGCAAACTAAGCATCTGCAATTTATAACGACACCGGCAACAACCCAATACTATTGTAGCCGGTGTCGTATTGTGATTAGCTTTATAGTTAATGATAGTGAATAAAGAAGGAAGCAAGCTAAACAGAGAATGCAGATGAGAAAAGAAAAATTCATCTTCTTCCATTCATACTTCGTTTCGGCTGAGACGGTCACAGCATTTTGTGGGCTTGCATCATGCAGCGGTAAGCGAAACGGCGGTTATCTTCATCATCCTTGCGGTCCAATGGGAGGGAACTGTTGCCGTCTCCACATGACTGGGCGAATTGGGTTGCGCCGTCGATATAGCCGAGGAACAGATACATCGCATACTTAAATATCCAAGATACTCACGCCCCTCGGAAAACTGAATGTATCTTAGCCAAACTTAGCCTAAATCGCCACGGTAACGTTCTGATTCTCAATGATCATATTTTGCGGTACAAGGATACAAAAAAGCGATTGACAAGTTTATTTATTTCATTGTCAATCGCTTGAATATTAGTTATTTATACCTTAAAATCGGGCGTATTTTATATCAATACTCATCCTCGTTGAAGAGGAAGTCTTCTTTGGAGGGGTAGTCGGGCCAGATGTCTTCGATGCTTTCGTAGGTGTCGCCTTCGTCTTCGATTTCCTGAAGGTTTTCGATGACTTCGAGTGGTGCGCCGCTGCGCATTGCGTAATCAATAAGTTCGTCTTTGGTTGCGGGCCAAGGAGCATCTTCGAGTTTTGATGCGAGTTCGAGAGTCCAGTACATAGTGTATTGTGTATTAAAGTTAATAATCTGCTTACGATATTTGCGAAAAAGTGCGCAAATGTAGTAAATTAATCATTAGCTTAACAATTTTTCTCCCAAAATATTTCATCAGCACCGCAATTATTGTTGATTGCGCGGGCGAGAACGAAAAGATAGTCGCTTAATCGGTTGATGAATCGGATGATAGCCGAATCGACCGGATTGTCGGCGGCGAGAGTGATGATGCGTCGTTCGGCGCGTCGGGCCACGCAGCGGGCGATATGTGTCCGGGCTGCGTCCTGACATCCTCCTGGAAGGATGAAGCGGTTGTGGGCCGGAAGGGCTGAGTCGAGGCGGTCGATTGCGAGTTCTATGTCTTGGGTGTCGGCGGGGTCGAAGGGTTTGGGCTGCCATTTGCTTTCGGGTTCGGTGGCAAGGGCTGAGCCTATGTCGAACAGCCGGTTCTGGATTTTGTTGAGCAGGCGTCGGTCGTCGTCGGATATGGCTTCGGCAGTGGCGATGAGGCCGAGCCATGAATTGAGCTCGTCGACAGTGCCGTAGGCTTCGAGCCGCGGGCTGTCTTTTGCGACGCGTTTTCCGCCTACGAGCGAGGTCGTTCCGCTGTCGCCGGTGCGGGTGTAGACATTGCTTTTCATATCGGGTTGAGCTTGAGGTCTTGTTCTAATTGTGACAGCAGTCTGTCGGTGGTCGTGACGGCTGTGAGGCAATCGAGACAGTGTGGACGCATCAGACCTACGCTGACAAATTTGTCGAGCTGGGCGATTATGCCGTCGTAGAGACCGTCGGGGTTGTAGAGGATGATGCGTTTTGATTGCTGATCAGTGAAGTTGATATAGGCGAAGGCGGTCATGAGTTCGTCGAGGGTGCCGTAGCCGCCGGGGAGGATGACAAACACGTCGGAGAGGTGCGACATGGCCGCTTTGCGGTTGTTGAGGTCGGTCGCGGGGATGACTATGTCGTTGAGCGGGGATGCTGCCGTGCGTCTGCGCGCAGGAACTACGCCTACAATTCTTGCACCGGCCGGTTTAGCGGCCTCGGCGACGGTTTTCATCAGTCCGGCCTCAACTCCGCCGTAGACCAGCACGGCGCCGTGTCGGCCTATCCACCGGCCCAAGGCCGATGCGGTCTCTATCCATTGGCGAGGCAGGCCGTCGGCAGCGCTGCAAAAGACGGCAATGTGGGGTGGTCGGATATGTCGGTCTGTCGTTTTCATATTGTGAACGTAAAAATAGTGATTTTTTCGCTATATTTGTCATGCTAATTATAACTTGTTGAAAAAAATATGACAGATAAGAACGCGGCGCGCCCGCGCTATGAACTTCTCGACGGTCTTCGCGGCGTGGCTGCGCTGATGGTTATCCTCTATCATGTTGGCGAGTGTTTCGCGACATCGCCCCAGACTCAACAGATTAACCACGGCTACCTCGCCGTGGACTTTTTCTTTGTTCTGTCGGGGTTTGTAATCGGCTATGCCTATGACGGACGCTGGCGAGAGGGAATGAGCATGGGCAATTTCATGCTGCGACGCGTTATCAGGCTTCAGCCGATGGTAGTCGTGGCTGTAATCTTAGGTGCAGTGACGTTTATGATTCAGGGCTGCGAGAAGTGGGACGGCACGTCGGTCAGCATAAGCGCAGTGATGCTGTCGTTGCTCTGCGGTCTGTTCATGTTGCCGTCGCTGCCGGGCACGCTGCCCGAGATAAGGGGCAACGGCGAGATGTTTCCGCTCAACGGCCCGTCGTGGTCACTGTTTTTCGAGTATATAGGCAGTTTGTTCTATGCGCTTTTTCTGCACCGTTTGTCTAAAAGATGGCTCGCTGTGTTTACAGCAGCGGCCGGTGTCGGACTTGCCACGATAGCCATAGGCAATGCGTCGGGCTACTATCATATTGGTGTCGGATGGACGGCCGAGGGCCACGGCCTATGGCTCGGCCTTGTCAGAATGACTTTTTCGTTCTCGGCCGGACTGCTTATATCGCGGGTTTTCAAGCCTATAAAGACACGCGGAGCTTTCTGGCTGTGCGGCTTGCTGATAGTCGCAGTCCTTTCAGTGCCATATGTCGGCGGAGAGACGATGCCCGTGGCTAACGGCGTTTACGACGCGGTCTGCACGCTGCTGATATTCCCCGCGATAGTATATATCGGGGCTTCGGGTCGGACTACGTACGCTAAATCGCGGAATATCTGCGTTTTCCTCGGCGCAATCTCTTATCCGCTCTATATAGTCCATTACCCCTTTATGTATCTGATGTATGCCTGGGCATGGCGCAACGGCTACGGTTTCGACAAGGTGTGGCCTGTAGCTGCCTGTGTGATAGTCGGTTCGATTGCGCTTGCGTGGCTGCTGATGAAATACTACGACGGCCCTGTGCGTCGTTGGCTCTCAATGCGTCTTCTTCGGCGTTCGCGTGGCCTTGAGAAAGAAGGTCAGGAATAGTGCGGCCGCAATAAAGAGGCTGACAGAGAAGCTGAGTATGATGCCATAAGACCCGAGTCCGGCAGGGAAGCCAAGAGCATAGGTGGCCGGAACACCGATGACGATATAGCTGAAGAACGCTATCCAAAGCATAGGCATCACTTTGGATGTGCCGCGCAATGCGCCGGCGAAGTTGATTTGGGTAGCGTCGCCGGCCTGATATAGAACCAGCGGGAATATAAGCGAAGAAGTCAGCGCCAGAACGGCTGGGTCGTCGGTAAACGCCTTCATCATATCGCGACCGAAGAAGATGAATATGGCCGAGGAGATGGCCATTAGCAGCAGGAGAACATGGTAGCCCGACCAGGCGACGCGGCGCATGGCTTTGCGGTCGTCGCGGCCGGCTTCGTTGGACACCAGAATTGTAACTGCCGAGCCTACGCTGTAATAGATACAGAATCCGAGTGTGCCGATGATTACAATGACCTGAAAGGCGGCGAGGTCGATAGCGCTAATCCATCCGGTCATGACAGCCGCCATGGTAAATGAGCCAGATTCGAAGGTCATCTGCATTGAGATGGGGATGCTGATGCGCCATATTTTACGCACAATCGGCATGTTGACCCGCGAGCTGCGGAAGGCGTCGAAATACCGGCGGTTTTTCTTCAGCGAGACAAAGCAGCAGATAATGACGACGGGGCATATGCAACGCGCAATCAGAGTGCTGATGCCCGCACCCGTCAAGCCAAGCTCAGGCAGCCCGAAGTGGCCGAAAATCAGAGCATAGTTGCCAATAATGTTGACCACGTTAGAGCCGAGGATAATCCACATCGGCAGTCTGGTGTCGTTGATGCCGTAGGACCATTGGGCAAATACGTTGAACACCGAAATCGGCAGCATGCCCGCGAGGTAGATCAGGAAGTAGGGCCTGATGAGCGGAAGGAGCTGTTCGGGCTGTCCGAGACGGTCGACGTTGAAGTAGATGGCTGTCATAATCGCCATCACAGCGAGTGTGAAGATGACGTTGAGCACCACGCCAGTCCGCATTGCCGCGCCTATATCGCCGTGGCGTTTCTGAGTGAAGTATGAGCCGACAATCGGAGTCAGGCCGTAGGTAAAGCCGATGCAGCAGAATATGGCGACATTGAACAGGTTGTTGACAAAAGACGCCGAGGCTAAAGCTTCGGTCGAGTAATGCCCGACCATTATGTTGTCGGCAAAGCCGACAACAATCATGCCGAGCTGCCCGATTAGAATGGGCAGCCCGAGCCGTATGATTGCTGAATAGTCAGCTGTGTATTTGCTGAATTTTATCAAAGAGAGAGTGTTATGCGAGCCAAAGGCTTAGTCTCTGTTGCCGAATATGCGAAGCAGATAGAGGAAAAGGTTGATGAAGTCGAGATAGAGGTTGAGCGCACCGATAGTGGCAAGTTTGCCGGCCGAAGCGGTGTCCATCTGAATGGCCATTCTTTTGATTTGCTGTGTGTCAAAGGCTGTGAGACCGACGAAAATCAATACGCCGATATAAGTGATGATCCACATCATGGTCTCGCTGTGAAGGAAGATGTTGACAACCGACGCGATAATCAGGCCGATCAGAGCCATGAACAGGATTGAGCCGAACTTGGTCAGATCGTTGGATGTGAAGTAGCCGTAGATGCTCATAGCGGCAAAAGTGCCCGCTGTGACGAAGAAGGTAGTCGCGATAGTCTCATTGGTGTAGACCATAAATATAGGTGCGAGCGCGAGACCGTTGACCACTGAGAAGAGATAGAAGAGCAGGCTTGCGGCGAGACCGCTCAGACGACGGATAGCGCCGGTAATGGCGATTACGAGGCCGATTTCGGCTGCGAACAAAACCCACATAATCCAGGTGTTGTTAGCCATGAGTTCCCAGTAGCTATGGCTTTCGGAGCACCATAAGGAGATAAATGCAGTGACGAGCAGGCCGAGAGTCATTTTGAAGTAGACCTGCTTCATGACGGCAGACACTTTGGTCGAGAGAGCGCGTGTATCAGCGCCGTAATTGTTGTTGTAGTTGTTGTCGAACATAATTATAAGGAGATTGTGATTAAAGTTTGTTTACATGCGCTCGGGCACTCGGATGCCAAGCAGGTTCATGCCTGAGGCGATGACTTTGGCTGTGACGTCGGAGAGCTGCAGGCGGAGCGAACGCAGTGCATCGTCGCTTTCGCGGAGCACGGGGCAGTCGTGGTAGAACTGGTTGTACTCTTTGGCGAGGTCGTAGATATAGTTGGCAATGAGGGCCGGCGAATAACTTCGGCCGGCTTCCATGACCACGCCGGGGTAGGAAGCGAGACGCTGGATGAGCGAAATCTCTTTCTCGACGGGCACGATGTCGGAATAATCGGCCGCTTTGAGACCCTGCTCGGCGGCTCTGCGAAGGACAGAACGTATGCGGGCGTAGGTATATTGGATAAACGGTCCTGTGTTGCCGTTGAAGTCGATTGACTCTTTGGGGTTGAAGGTCATGTTTTTGCGCGGGTCGACCTTCAGCAGGAAGTATTTGAGCGCGCCCATGCCGACGATTTCGGCGATTTCATCTTTCGTCGCATCGTCGAGGCCGTCAGTCTTGCCGGCTGTTTCGGCAACTTCGCGGGCTGTGGCAACCATTTCGGCCATCAGGTCGTCGGCATCGACGACAGTGCCTTCACGGCTCTTCATCTTGCCTTCGGGCAGCTCGACCATGCCGTAAGAGAAGTGGACGAGGTCTTTGCCCCATTTGAAACCGAGACGGTCGAGAAGGAGCGAGAGCACCTGGAAGTGATAGTTCTGTTCGTTGCCGACGACATAAATCATCTTGTCGATGGGATAGTCGCGGAAACGGAGTTTGGCTGTGCCGATATCCTGAGTCATGTAGACAGATGTGCCGTCGCTTCTAAGCAGGAGTTTGTGGTCGAGGCCGTCGGCAGTGAGGTCGGCCCAGACCGAGCCGTCGTCCTTGCGGTAAAGCAAGCCTTTTTCGAGGCCTTCGAGCACCTTTTCCTTGCCTTCGAGGTAGGTCTGCGACTCGTAGTATATTTTATCGAAGTCAACACCCATGCGGGCATAAGTCTCGTCGAAACCGGCATATACCCAAGAGTTCATCATCTGCCAGAGTTCGCGAATCTCCGGGTCTTTCTGTTCCCAGCGGCGGAGCATCTCGCGGGCTTCGAGCATCAGGGGCGATGCTGCCTCGGCTTCTTCTTTGGTCATACCCTTTGCGACGAGTTCGCTGACTTCAGCTTTGAAGTGCTTGTCGAAGTCGACATAGCAGTCGCCAATCAGATGGTCGCCTTTAATGCCGGTCGATTCTGGAGTCTCGCCGTTGTGCCATTTCTTCCATGCGAGCATTGATTTGCAGATGTGGATGCCGCGGTCGTTGACGATGTTTGTCTTTACGACGCGGTTGCCGCAGGCCTTGAGAATCTGCGAGAGGCTGTAGCCGAGCAGGATGTTGCGCAGATGGCCGAGGTGGAGGGGCTTGTTGGTGTTGGGCGAAGAGTATTCGACCATGACAAGCGGGTCGGCGTCGGTTGCCGTGCGAGAGCCGTAGTTTTCGGTTTCGGCGATGCGTCGCAGCACTTTATTCCAATACGTCGGTTCGATGACTATATTGAGAAAGCCTTTGACGACGTTGAAACTGCGGACTGCGTCTTCGTTTGTGACCAGATATTCGCCGATTTCCTTGCCGACTTGCTCGGGCGCTTTGCGGGCAGCTTTTACCCAAGGGAATACGACAACAGTGAGGTTGCCTTCAAACTCTTTGCGAGTAGGCTGGGGGACGACAGACGATGGGTCACACTCGAGAGCGTAAAGGCTCGTGACGGCGCGGCTGACTGCTTCGGCGATTATATTCTCTATTGACATAAATCTTATTTGCTTAGTTGTTAAATCAGAATACAAAATTAATGAAAAACTCCAAGATATAACGAAAATTGGGTTGAAAAGTCGGCCGTGAGGAGCGAGGGGAGACAAAAAGACAGAAAATTGATAGGAGAACAGGAGGAGCAGGAGAAATTTTTAGACATAAAGACATAAAAACGAAAATGTCGCATAGAGCGAGGTGGCTTTAGGAAATTAAGAATTAAAAATTAAGGGTTAAGAATTTCCGAAAAGACGCACACAGCGAGGAGTAGATTTTCGCCGGACTTGTGAATCAAAGATTTCAAAGAACAATTTTTTGAGAAAAACGTGGAGCGCAATGGAATTGTCAGTGTTGATTGTCGCGATGCCGTCCGACAGGCATCAAAGTGTTTGTCGTGATTGAAATCTAATTTGCCTCCACCCAGAAAAGTTGCCCAACCTTTTCTTATTAGCCTTTTGGTTTCAATCACTCTAAACGCTATTTTGCAATCTCTACCCTCATAATCGCATTGCTCGGTGTGATTTTCACGATGCAAAGTTAATATAAGAAATTTGATTATGCAAATATATTGGAGGTTTTTTAAGACAAAAAGACATAAAGAACATGAAATAGGGCAATTGGACGAGGTTTTTGGACGGAAGAACAGGATTTTAGACAAAAAGACAGAAAAACGGGGATTCGACGGGAGCACAGTAGAGCAGGAGGGTTTTTAGGGAAACATAAAGGTCATAAAAAACAGGTGTAAGCTGCGGCTAATATGATATTAGCTATTGGATAAACGGTACAGGCAGTACGCACAATACGCACCGCCTGCACACATTATTATAAACCGTTTTAAAAGCGGAAATAGAAAAATTATTCAGGTTGGGTAAACTGACCGGCCATCAGAATAGCCTGAGCCGATTTGTCGTAGATGAAATACATAAATGGAACATCGAAACGCAAATTTATAGTTTTGCCCGACATCGCTCCATCCCATTTTCCGCCGGTGTAGGCTGCGGCTACAGTTCCTTTTTCATTGGTTTCCAGCCGAGCTTTGTGAGTGACAATTACAGGCATTTCAATGTCTGATGCTCCGAACATCGCATCCGGACGAACGACATCAATATCTATGCCCATTGATTTTAGAATCTCATTGAAATCAATATCGGCAGTCGATTTAAAGCGCGGCAAGTCAATTGTAAGTTTGTAATCGGTTGCGCAATCAATGATGTTTTTAAAATCATCGTCTGAAAAAGACGATGATATATCGCCAAGCGAAACTCCGTCAGCCGGTCTGACAAGGGCAATGTATATATCGTTGCTGTAATAAATCTTTGAGGCGGTCCATTTGTCGGTCTGACAGACATGTGCCGTTTCAAGTACCCCATGCATCATCGGCACTGTCATATCTGACTTAGTGCCATGAAAAACAGCATCTTTTGTATTATTTGCGTCGAAATAGTCATCAAGCCATTTGCCGTTGAAGTATGTGACGTTGGCAAGCAAAGCTTCGGCGGCGGCAATTTCGCTATGCTCGACTACCCGGTCAAGAATACCGTGAGAGGCACGGGCGGCCCATGAGTTGATTATATCCTCCGAGCCAGGGTGGCTGAAATCAAGAGCCTCAGTCGGGGCGAAGTAATAATCGGACATGGCAGACTTGAAGGATTGGGTCAAGGTGTATTCGGGGCGGAACCAAACCGAGTTTTCCAATTTGATATTGCAGTTGCGGTCGGGGCTCGGCAGGAACATCATCAGCTTGCGGTTGAGTTGGTTGAGGGCCTGAATGTCATCGCAGCCGAGCGCGTCGCAGATTTGAGAGCGGACATCGCCCTCGGTGGAGTTGGCAAGCATAGACAGTGCTGTGGCCATGCTGACTGGCGACACGACAAAGTTGGGGTTATTGCCGGTTATCTGTTTATCAGATGCAATCTCTCGGAACATATCAATCCCAAATTCTGTCATCGCCTCACAGACCTGAGTCTCGGCGCGGCTCAGACTGATTTCAGAGACTGTCGGCCTGCCACCCTCCGGACTTTCAGAACAGGCCGTGAAAGCCATTGAGGCGCCAATCGCAGCAAAGAGAAATATTGCTTTTGTTTTCATATTCTTGAATCTTTATTTTTTATAGAACCAAAATTCAACAGTATTTGGATTATATGTATTTGTATTCGCGTTGAACTCATTAGGGAAATCATATTCCGTTCCTTCGCTTGAGCAGAGTATTCCCAAATTGAACCATCCGTTGCATTCACCACTTCTGCCCCAATTAAAATGGATCATTTTACTTTTTTGATATACAGTGGTCGTACTACGGTACTCTTTTATTAAATGATCATATTCATAATAAGTTATAGCGTAATAAATATGACGGGTCGCATCAGCAATCCAAGAATGTCCGTTATCGGATGTGCTGTTTTCTTTATCGGCATGAATAACCGCCACTCCTTCATCGCTATCAAGAGCGCTGAATAAGCTCTCTAAATTTGTGGAATGGCAGTTCGGGTTACGATTTATGTAATGCTGTATGGTAGGTTGAATTTTTGATATATTAGTTAGAGTGCTGTTTGGATTATTATAGTTTGAGGTCGCAAATTCTCCTATCTGCCTAAGAATTCTCCCAATGGTTTGATGTGTGTTATATGTTGCAGAACAAATGTCACCCCCGGCAACTAAATACTCATTCGATTTCCGATGTTTCTTAATTTCACTCCAATTCAATGACTCGCTGTCGATATCTCGACCTTCAAAGGTATAGTTTATTGATGTCGGTTGTTCGAAAACAGAAAAGACCTGAGCGATTGCAACTGGCACACACCCAGCAAAATGGTTCGCAGCAAATATGTTCTCTGGCCACGTCTGCCCTAATGCAATCTCAACTGTCGGCTGATGCAGTCTATTGATATCAACAGTATCCCAATAATAAGCCAAATCTGTAATTATTTCCAATTTAAAAGTGTCTGGCTCCTCTGGAAAATCGATTTTGATTACTCTCCGAACATTATTCTTTATTATGTCAAGTGTTTGCTGATATTCCTCATTTTGGAGGTTCGCCGGATCATTATACGAACCTTTGTCAATAATTGCCATTATAGGCTCAACGGTTTTTGGTGCGCTGACAATAACAAAACCGTTGTCTGCGCCCATGTCTACGGCATAGAGCAAGGTGTCAGCCGAGCCTGAACGTGAAGCGGGCGCGTCAATGACATGGACGGCGCTTCGGTCGATGTTAATTTCGCTGCGGGATATAGTTCCACGAGATGATAAAACGTTTTCAGCGATAGATATCGCATCGTCAACGCTTCTTGTCATGGATAATTTTGTC
This sequence comes from Muribaculaceae bacterium, assembly GCA_017889945.1. GTDB lineage: Bacteria > Bacteroidota > Bacteroidia > Bacteroidales > Muribaculaceae > CAG-873. The sequence continues at coordinate 996 of JAGAOW010000069.1, read as the reverse complement.
GGATTCTTCTCGTTTTGCTCCGAGTTTAAAAGTCCGTCATCAGAACAAGAAAAAGCAAGCACTGTTGCCGCAATTAAATAAACTATTTTTTTCATAAAGCATATATTTTAGGAATTAGAGAAAGGTTTTGGATTGATTAATGGTTCGACTGTAAAGTTAGTGATTATTTTTATAAATACAATAAAATCATGTTATTTTTTAGAGAAAATGCGATTTTTGTTTGGAAATGGAAAGTCGCGGCAAGTCGGTCGGTCTCGGTCGAGTTCGACCGAGTACAGAACGAAAGCATTGGCTATCGTCGGAGCGCAACGGCGCGTGCTGCCGCAGCTTGTTGCGCTGAAGTGTGAGAGATTGCGATTCCCGCAGCTACGCAGCGGATTGTAGAAAAATCGCGCGTCTCGCGCTTTGTGGCGGACGGGTCGACGAAAAAGCGCGCCCGGGATGCGGGGCGCGCTTCGAAGGAGTAATATTATCTGATGGTTTTTATCTGACGGTTTTGAGCGGAATGGGGGTCATAGAGCCGTCGGGAGAGAGGTGGAAGATGTAGGGCTCGCCGGCGATATAAGCTCCGTAGTCGAAAGTGGGGCAGGCTTCGTCGCCGCGGCGGCTTCGGTCGGAAACCGGTTCGCGAAACCAGGTGTAAATGCCGTGCCATCCGAAGCTGTCGCCGGCCTTGACCGGGTGCATGCCTATGGTTTTATGGTAGGATTTCGACCAGCTGTTGCCGATGAAGACGATGTCGTTGTCGGCAACCCAAGAGCGGTCGCCGATGCCGTCGCGAGTCATGTGCGATACCTGATACCCGTTGGCCGAATGTTCGACAAAGGTCGAGAATGTAGGTGCAGTGGACTTGACAACTTTGATTTCGTTGCCGGTATTGGTCACTGGATATGAGGTCCAGATGCCAAACTGAGTGCCGGGCGCGAGTGTTTCTGTATCTTTGATAAACATGGAATGCATGCCGTAGTAGCGTTCTACGGTCTCAGGCTCGTCGTT
>JAGAOW010000068.1 GCA_017889945.1 Muribaculaceae bacterium | reverse complement strand
GAAATTAAATCAGTTCTAAACAGTTTCTTACAAAATTACATTTTTTCCATCTAACACAGCGTGACGTCCTGTTAAAATTGCAAAAAAATCACAGCGAGACCGCGGCGAGCCGAGTCCATAAAAAAACGGCGCACCTGCGAGAGGTGCACCGCAATACATATGGCTTGGGGTCAGTATCAAGCTTTGTAGAAGTCGAGCTGAGCGGGAGCGAAGTTGGCGATGAAGTCGGCGTGTTTTGCGACTTCGGCCTGAGCGAGTTTGTTGTAGACGTTGGCCGATTTGACAAATGAGTCGTTGCGGTTAGCGTCGCTGAGCAAGAGATAGCCCATGATGATGTTGCCGGCCATCTCGACCATGCGGCGAGCCATGAAGTCGGTGTAGCGCGAGTCGTTGACTTCGGCTACAGCAGCTACGGCCTTGACATACTGCTCTGTCATTGCTGCGAGGTTGTCTTTGAGGGCCTGGAGTTCGGGCTTGACTTCCTGAGCGGCATATGAGTCGATGAGAGCTTTGTATGTGCCGGTTGTGACGTGGCGGATTGCAGCTACAACCTGAAGCTGAGTTGTGCCTTCGTAGATAGAAGTGATGCGTGCGTCGCGGTAGAGGCGTTCGCAAGCATAGTCTTTCATGAAGCCCGAACCACCGTGGACCTGAATGCAGTCGTAGGCGTTTTGGTTGCAGTATTCGCTGCCCATGCCCTTAGCCATCGGGGTAAGAGCGTCGGCAAGCTTGCTGTAATGTTTCATCTCGGCGCGTTCGTCGGCTGTGAGGCTGCGCTCTTTGGCGATGTCCTCATAGAGTTTGTACATGTCGACAAAACGAGAGCATTCGTAGAGAAGTGCGCGGCTTGCGTCGAGTTTGGCCTTCATGACTGAAATGAGTTCAGAAACAGCGGGGAACTCGATGATAGCCTTGCCGAACTGCTTGCGGTCTTTGGCGTAAGCGAGGGCTTCGCGATAGGCGAGTTCGCTGACACCGACTGACTGAGCGGCGATGCCGAGACGGGCGCCGTTCATGAGGGCCATCACATATTTGATAAGACCGAGACGGCGGTTGCCGCAAAGCTCGGCTTTAGCGTTTTTGTAGACGAGTTCGCAAGTGGGCGATCCTTTGATACCCATCTTGTTCTCGATGCGACGGACTGTGACACCGCCGTCGCGCTTGTCATAGATGAACATCGACAGACCGCGGCCGTCCTTTGTGCCTTCCTCAGAGCGGGCAAGCACGAGGTGGATGTCGCTGTCGCCGTTGGTAATGAAGCGTTTAACGCCGTTGAGACGCCATGTGCCGTCGGCATCCTGAGTAGCCTTTAGCATGACTGACTGAAGGTCAGAACCTGCATCAGGCTCGGTAAGGTCCATAGACATGGTTTCGCCTTCGCATACGCGGGGGATGAAACGCGCTTTTTGTTCTTCGTTGGCAAATTCGTAGATAGTCTCGGCGCAGTCCTGGAGACCCCAGAGGTTTTCGAAACCGGTGTCGGCACGGCTGACGATGTCGGCAGCCATGATGTAGGGGGTAATGGGGAAGTTGAGACCGCCGAAGCGACGGGGCATAGACATGCCCATGAGGCCTGCTTTGCGGCATGCGTCAAGATTGAGGACGGTGCCGTCGGCATAGATAGCACGCCCGTTGGCGCAGGAAGCGCCCTGATGGTCGACAGCCTCGGCATTGTCAGCGATAAGACCTCCGCAGAGGTCACCGACGATTTCGAGAACTTTGTCGTAGTTGTCCATAGCGTCCTCGAAGTTGCGGGGCGCATAGTCAAATTTATTGGCATCATTGAAGTTGCGCTCTTTGAGCTCAACAATCTTCTGCATCAACGGATGATTGAGATGATGCCTGAGGTCGGGATTGTCAGTATAGAAATTAGCCATTTTGTAAGTAATTATTCTGATTATTTGTCACTCTTATCATGCGATATTTTCACTCCTACAATATAATAATGAGGAATATCCTTTATTATCATATTGTTGTCTAACTCGGGGTCGAGAATTTTTTCTCCACAAAAACGGATAATGTTGAAACGCTTATCCAACCATGCAGAGCCAATCAAAATCAAGGGGATGAATTCATCTTCTTTGATTGATCCGAGCTTGAACGGACGAGTCTGATAGACGTATTTCGGCGTAGAATCATCACTGAACGTAATGGATTTCAATGGAAGCCGTTCGTTCATCTGACGCATACCAACCATATCGATAAGCAATGATTTTGTTGAATCATTGTAGTTTTTCAGTCCGATATTGAACTTTTCAGACATGGAATATAT
>JAGAOW010000067.1 GCA_017889945.1 Muribaculaceae bacterium | reverse complement strand
CTGATTCCGGCGGCTATCGCGGCCGGTTGTCAAGACATCGCGCTTCCAGCGCTTAACGGCCGGCCGAGCAATGAAGGACGAGTCGGACCAGTCAGACGGGTCAGACGGCTGGGAGATAGAAGATTAGAGGATATGGCGGACAGGTCAGACGACTAGGAATCAGCTATTACCCGCTAAAGCAACACAGCGAAAGCAAAATAGAGCGAAAGGGGAATCTGACCAGTCAGACGAGTCTGACAAGTCGGACGAGTCAGACCGCTGGGAATTAGTTGATTGGGGATGGGGTTGAGGGCTGGGTCAGATGCGGTCGAGGACTGTGGCGATGAGGTCGCGGATTCCGGATTTGTAGTTGGGGTTGGCGACTGTGTTGAAACGGTTGGCGATGATTGAGCATACGGTCATGGCTTTGTGGCCCATGAGTCGGCCGAGTCCCTGGAGGGGTGCGCTTTCCATTTCGTAGTTTGTGATGCGACGTCCGTTGTGTTGGAATGATTCGATTCGTGAGTTGAGGTCGGGGTTGGCCAGGGGCAGGCGTAGTTCGCGTCCCTGAGGGCCGTAGAAACCGACTGCTGAGATTGTGTTGCCACGGACCATGTCTGTTCCGCCGATTCGGCTGACGAGTTCGGGATCTGCATCAACGACGTATGGTTTGGCCCAAAGGGGATTCCAGTCGGTATGGCGGCACAGGGCGTGTTCGAATTCGAGGTCGGCGATGTCATTGCGACCTGCGTAGTAGTTGAGGACTCCGTCGAAGCCGATTGATTTTTCGGCGATGACGGGTGTGCCGAGTGAGAGTTCGGGCTGGAGTGCACCTGATGTGCCGATACGGACGAGGGTAAGGACTCGTTTGTTGTCGCGGACTTCGCGGGTGTTGAAGTCGATGTTGGCGAGTGCGTCGAGTTCGTTGATGACGATGTCGATGTTGTCAGGGCCGATGCCGTGGCTGAGGCACATTATGGGTTTGCCATTGTATGTGCCGCCTATGGTGTGGAATTCGCGAGATGAGACTTCGAAGGTCTTTGTGTCGAAAAATTCGGCGACCATGTTGACGCGAGCGGGGTCTCCGACGAGGATTACGCGGTCGGTCAGTTGTTGGGGGAGGAGGTGGAGGTGGAATACAGAACCGTCGGGGTTGATGATGAGTTCGGATTCGGGTATGAATTTTTTTATCATGGCAGTTGCGTTTTATGTTGAGGAAATTATGTAATCGGTCAAATGGAAAACAAGTCAGTCGGGGATATCGTTCATTGTCGGGAGGTGACGGCGTAGCGTCCGCCGGGCAGAGTGATTATGAGGTCGTTCATCTCCATTTCGAAGAGGATGGATGAGAGGAGGTTGTAGGGCATGGCGAGGGCGACGCAGATGTCGTTGACGGTGTGGTCGGGGTGGGCGATGATGTGGTCGGCGATTGTTTTCTGCTCGGGAGTCATGTCGAATGAAAGTCGGGTCTGGGTTTCGGGAGCGGGCCGCGGAGTCCAGTTCATCAGGGAAATCACGTCGTCGGCCGAGCGGACAAGAGCGGCTCTGTTGGCTGCGATGAGGTTGTTGCAGCCTCGGCTGTATGTGTCGGTAACGCGTCCGGGGACGGCCATTACTTCGCGGTTGTAGGCTGCGGCTATGGCAGCGGTGGACAGTGCGCCACCGCGAGCGTCGCTCTCGACGACAATGACGACGTCGGCAAGTCCGGCGACTATGCGGTTGCGGGCAAGGAAGTTGCCACGGTGGATGACGGTGTCGGACGGGTATTCGGTCACTATCGCGCCGTCTTCGTTTACGATTTTCGCGGCAACGGAACGATGGTCGGCGGGGTAGATGGTGTTGAGTCCATGGGCGACGACGGCAAGTGTGGGAACGGCTGCATCGAGGGCTGCGCGGTGGGCAGCGACGTCGATTCCGTAGGCGAGTCCGCTGATTATGACAAGGCTGTCGAGACTTTGGGCGAGGTCGGCGACGAGGTGTCGGACAAAGTCGATGCCGTAGGGTGTGGCATGGCGTGTGCCGACGACGGCGACAGTGTGGAGGCTGTCGAGGTTGCATCTGCCGATGGAGTAGAGCATGGCGGGTGCGTCGTCGCAGTCGCGTAAGCGTGCGGGATAGTTGTCGTCAGCGAAAAAGTGGGTGCGTATAGATTTTTCTCTAATAAAGTCGCTTTCGGCCTTGGCTGCGTTCAGGAGCGACTGCCGATAGGTGGCTGAGGTGAGGTTGTCGGGCAAGGCGGAAGCTGAGGCAAGGGCCTGAGACGACAGACTGAAATAATTGTCGTATGAGCCTATACGCCCGACGAGCTGACGGGCTGTCGAGAGGTTGATGCCTTTGATTCGGGAGAATGCAATTTGGGCAATCAACGGATTGGTTCTATCGAGCAATCCGTCGGTCATTTGAGGTAGTCTTTAAAGGCTTCGGCAAGAAGTTCTCCCCGGCTGAGGCGGTTGTTCTCAAGGCAAGCGACGCTGACAATGGCGCGGATGACGGGAGTGCCGTCGGGCTTGTCGATGGCTTGTTCGAATATGAAAAGCGGTCCGCGCCGGGAGATGTTGAGCTTGCTGATCATGCTGTCGCCGAGTCCGAGGGGCGATTTATAGTCAATCTCGACTCTCGACAGCACGGGGTCTATGCCCTGCTGATGCATCTGACGGAATGACAGGCCAGCCATCTCGCAGAATTCGTGGCGTGTCAGCTCGAGGTAGTGGAGATAGTTGGCGTTGTTGACTATCCCTTCGGCATCGACTTCGTAGTCGCGCACTTTGATCGGAAGCTGGAATATGTAGGACTTCGCGTTCATTGTGCCGGTCCGAGAAGAATGATGGCGCCTGTCACTGGGTCGAGTTGCAGTTTTGACGGCTGTTTTTTGTCGGTAAACAGTTTGGGGTCGAGGCCAAATGTGACTCCGAGCTGGGCAAGGTCGATTTCTTTGCGTGCGATTTCGCGACCTTCGTAGGTAAGAGTGACAAGGGCTGTGCCGGGGATGTTGTAGGCAAGTCCGCCTTTGGGGAAGGTTTTGACCTCGCCTTTTTCATTGACGGGCAGTTCGCCCTGACGGAGGATGTCGAGCGAGATGTAGATCGGCGCACCTGAGAGGTCGTTGGCATCGACGATACCGTCGACGGGGGAGAGGCGGACGAAAATCTCGTTGCTGATGCTCTCGCTGTCGGGTTCGAAGGTAACGGTAGAGACGGTGGTGTATTTCTTTTCAGTGCCTGTAAACATTGCGGTCAGTGCTGTTTCCTGGGCCGAGAGGTTGTCGAGGGCGAGTTGCAGCGATTTGCCGTCGGGGGGTGTGTTATCGGCCTGGCCTGAAATTAGGTCGGAACGGTTTTCGCGGAGTTCGAAAATGCGCTGAGCGGCGAGGTCGGCACGCTTGGAAAGCGATGAGCCGAGGGTCATCTCCTGAGTAACAGCCTGAGCTGCGGCCGGAGTTTCGAGCGGGGTGGGCTGAGCTGCGACGGCAACGGGCAGCGGGGGATAGTCGACAGAGACGATTTCGTCGGTGTTGACAGCTACGGGGCAGTTGTTTTCGCCGAGAATAAAGTAGGGAGTAGAACCGGCTTTGAACTGGACGAGCCAACGGTTTTCGTCGTCGGCAATGCCTCGCGGACGTATAGTGACGCTTTTAATGTCGACTTTGCGCGAGGGTTTGGTAACGGCGTCGTTGCGGCCGAGTTTGAGGTTGGCGTAGTTGAAGAATTCGCCGGGAGCTTTTTCGGTGTGTTCGGCCTCGATAGTAATGTCGAGGACTGTGCGGGGGAGTGAATAGATGATGCCGTAGTCGTTGGCCTTTGAGGCGTCGAGACGCTGTGTGGTCTGGGCGTTGGCTGCCGCGGGCAAGAGGGCGATGGCGGCAATTGACAATATTTCGGAAAAACGTTTCATCTTAGGGCTTGTATTAATACTAATGTTAAGACTGAGTAAATGTAAAAACGTTTAGCGTTAATCGCACATAATCGATTTGATGGCTTTGCCAACACAATCGGCAACGTCATCAGCAGTAACACCGTAGGTGCCGTTGATGTTCTCGGCAATGCGTCCGGCCACTCCGTGGATGTAGACTGCCGCAACCGAGGCAATCTCTGGTTTGAGGCCCTGGGCAAGGAGTCCGGCCATGAGGCCTGTAAGGACGTCGCCTGTGCCGGCAGTGGCGAGGGCGGGAGTGCCGGATGAGTTGTAGAAAACTTTTCCGTCGGGTCGGACAGTGACGGTGTAATAGCCTTTGAGGACGATAATGATTTTATATTTGCGGGATATTTCGACGGCTTTGGCCAAGCGGGCGGAAGAAGACGGCTGGCGGCCGAAGAGTCGGTCGAATTCGCCAGAGTGCGGAGTCAGAATTGAGAGAACAGGCAGGTAGTCAATCATCGTGGGACGAATCGACATACAGTTGAGGGCGTCGGCGTCGAGAATTACGGGGCGGCCGTTGGCCGATGAAATCTTGAGGAACTGCTCGAGAGCGCTGATGGTGCGGTCGGAAGTGCCGAGGCCCGGTCCGATGGCGATTGCTGAGTAGTTGTGGCGCAACTCTATGTCGGTAATGGCGTTTTCGTCCTTATCGGCTTCGAAGAGGGCCGAAGGCACGGATGTCTGAATGATGTTGTAGCCGCAACGGGGAGAGTGGCATATGACTCGACCGCAGCCTGAGCGAGATGCGGATTTGGTGGCGAGGACAGCCGCTCCCATCATGCCGTATGAGCCGGCAAAGATGATGGCGCTGCCGTAGTCGTTTTTCGAGCAGTCGAAACGCCGAGGTTTGAGGCGTTTGCGGATGTTGTCGCCTTCGATGAGGAAGTGGGTGTTGCGCATGCGGCGAATCGTGGCCTGACTCGGTTTCGGGCCGATGACTTTCCACCGGCCGACAAGTTCGATGTTCTCGTTGATGAAGAACGACATGCGCGGCATGATAAGGGCCAAGGTTGTGTCGGCGTGGATAATCTTGCTGTTGATCAGTCCGGAAGTCGGATTGCCGGGCAGGCCGGAGGGGGTATCGATGGATATGATAGTTGCGCCGGAGTCGTTGATGTTGTTGACGAGTATCTGGTAGCCACGGGATAGCGGGCCTGTGATGTCGCTGCCAAAAAGTCCGTCGACAACGAGCATGCCGCTGTCGAGCTCAGGCATTGAAAAACGGAGGCCTGTCACTTCGGTCATTATCTGTTCGTCGGAGCAAGCGAGATATTTGGAGCGCCAAATCTCGCATTCGGATGAAAGTTTGTTGCCGCCGATGTTGAACAGAAAGACGTAGGGCGTCAGTCCTTTGGCATAAAGATGGCAGCCTGTGGCGAGAGCATAAGCACCGCAGGTGTCCGGGCCGGCGAAAATGACAATCGGTCGGCGGTTGTCGAACGAAGAAACGATTTCGTTGGCTGTGTCGCTGCCGATTGCGTCGATGAATTGCAGTTTTGTCATGCCGTATTCGGCAAGAGTCTGCTGCTCAATGGCGAGTATGTCTTCTTCTGAGAATAATTTCATTTTGTCTATGAGGTATGGGCGGTCGAGTAGGGCCTCAGCCATACGATTTACAAAATTAGTCAAATTCTTGCTTATAGCAAAGCGATAGAAAAATTATAGCTACACGGCGAGCGGGGAAAACACCGATGGTTAAATCGTGTTAAAACAAAGTGTTTTCTTGCCTTAAAATTATGTTGTAAAACATAAACTGATTAAATTTGCATCAGTTTTTCATGGTATTAGATTTAAGGTAAGAAGATTATTCGTCGCGATGACGGATAATTTTTTTGTTTTATGCCGCCCGGGTCTATGCAAGCAAAGCAAGAAGCTCGTCGAACGAGAGTTGCTGCTGGTCGCCTGAGGCAAGGTTTTTGACGGTAACTGTGCCGTCGGCGAGCTCGGTTTCGCCGATAATGCCCACAAAGGGTATGTGCATAGCGTCGGCGTAGCCAATCTGCTTTTTCATTTTAGCATTTTCGGGGTAAAGCTCTGCAGAGATGCCTGCGGCGCGGAGTTTCTTTATGACAGCGAGCGAGGCGAGGGCTTCTTTTTCGCCGAAATTAGCAAAGATGATTTTTGAACCTGAGTTGGCCGAAGCGGGGTAGAGGTCAAGGGCGTTGAGGACATCGTAGATGCGGTCAGCGCCGAATGAAATGCCTACGCCCGACAGGCCGGGCATGCCGAAAACGCCAGTAAGGTTGTCGTAGCGTCCGCCACCTGTGATGCTGCCGATTTCGACATCGAGGGCCTTGACTTCGAGGATTGTGCCAGTGTAGTAGTTGAGTCCGCGAGCAAGCGAGACGTCGAGGTCGAGCTGAGCGCGCAGGCCGAGGGCGAGAACGGTGTTGGCAACAAACGACAGTTCGTCGACGCCTTTTGAGCCGATTTCGTTGCCGGCAAGGATTTGGCGTAGTGCGGCAAGCCGCTCGTCGAGACTGCCACTGATCTGAAGGATGGGTTGCAGGGCAGCGACGGCTTCAGGCGAAAGGCCGCGCGAGGCGAGTTCGGCGTTGACGTTGTCGATGCCTATTTTGTCGATTTTGTCGATAGCGACGGTAATGTCGATGAGTTTGTCGGGCTCACCGATGACTTCGGCTATGCCGGCAAGGACTTTGCGGTTGTTGAGCTTAATGGCTATGCGTACGCCGAGGCGGGCGAAGACTTCGTCGATCATCTGCAGCAGCTCGACTTCGTTGTAGAGCGATTCGCTTCCGACGACGTCGGCGTCGCACTGGTAGAACTCTCTGTAGCGGCCTTTCTGCGGACGGTCGGCACGCCAGACTAGTTGAATCTGGAAGCGCTTGAACGGCATCTGGAGTTCGTTGCGGTGCTGGACCACGAAGCGCGCGAAGGGGACTGTAAGGTCGTAGCGCAGGCCTTTTTCGCAGATTTTGGCAGCAAGGCGTGTTGTCTGATTTTCGTCGATGAGCTGACGGTCGACGCCGTTGAGGAAGTCGCCGGAGTTAAGAATCTTGAAAAGCAGCCGGTCGCCTTCTTCGCCGTATTTGCCCATGAGGGTGGAAAGATTTTCCATAGCGGGGGTTTCAATCTGCCGGAAGCCGAACAGACGGAATACGTCGCGTATGGTGTCGAAAATATAGTTGCGTTTCGCCATTTCTTCGGCGGTAAAATCTCTTGTCCCTTTGGGTATTGACGGTTTTTGTGCCATTTGCTTTATATAAAAGAGTTATTCGGATGCCAAGCGCCACAAATCAGGGCTATGGGCGATGAGAGACGCTTAGCGGGCACAAATTTAGTGATTTTTTGCTAATCTTTTTCTGTGAATATGCTATATTTGCCGTATGGAACAAGGAGAAAAATCATTCAATGAGATGCAAAGCGTGAAACGCGGATTTTTTGCACTTCGAAACGGAGTAATAGCTGATGTGCTACGCCGCAGCGGCAGTCCGTTCAGAATAATTTTCGGACTCAATCTGCCCCAAATCGCTGAGGTGGCTTCGACAAGCCCGCATTCGCGCGAACTGGCTGAGCGTCTTTGGGCGAACACGACGACGCGCGAGAGCATGTTGCTCGCTCCGATGCTCATCGATGCCGAGGAATTTACGATTGATGACGCCCGGCGCTGGGTAGCGGAAGTGCCGGCACGCGAAGTTGCCGATGTGCTGTGCTTAAAACTGCTGCGGCGCGAACCATATGCGGCCGAGCTTGCATGTGAGCTGCAGAATGACGGGCGGGCGCTGTCGCGCTACACGGGTCTGCGCCTGATGTTCAATCTGATTGCGAACTATACGCGTGAAGCGCTCGACTATGCGCGGAAAGCTGTAGCATCGGAAGATGATGCGGCCAATCTGGCGCTTGCCAAGTCGCTCGAAGATGAGTGTAATTTTTTATTGGAGTAATCAGTCTTTCTTGCGCCAGGTCTGAGATAGGCGGTCGCCGACCCACAGACCTCCGAGGATGAGACAGCAGCCGAAGATGCCGACAATCGAGATGCGCTCGTTGATGAGTATGGCGGAAATAATCAGTGTGAAAACCGACTGAAGGTACATGTAGTTGTTGGCTTTGACCGCGCCGACCTGTTTGATGATTTTTGCCCAAAGGTAGTAGGCAATCATAGATGCGCCGATGCCGAGGAAGGCTATGTTGCCGATAACGGCCGGCGATGAAAGGAGGTGGAAGGGATTGTTGAGCGGTTCGGAAAGGACGAAGGGAACGGCAGTGATGATGCCGTAGAAAAATGTCTTGCGAGTGATGAACCAAAGGTCGTAGACAACATTAAGCTTGCGGAGTATGAGGCTGTAGAATGCCCAGCTGAAAGCAGCCGCAAGTGAGAGAATGTCGCCGAGGGGGCGGATTTCGACATTTGTGCTACTGTTGAAAATGACGCATGCCACGCCAAAGAAAGCTATCATCGAGCCTATGACCATGCCGCGGCCGGGGCGTTCGCTCTTGTAAATCAAGCCGACAAGCAAGGACGTAATCAGCGGGGAAGTGGATGTGAGGAGCGATACGTTGGTTGTCAGGGTGTACTGCAAGGCGGTGTTCTCGGCGAGGAAATAAATAGAACCGCCGGTAATGCCGCACAATGCAAACAGGCCTTCGTCGCGGAACGAGTTGGCCCACATGCGGCGATGGCTCATGAAGAGGACGAGGATGTATGCGAGTATGAATCTGTAGATGTAGATTTCGGCGGGGCTCATGTTGTGGTCGAGAAGCACTTTAGTCGACACAAATGAACCGCCCCATATGGCAACGGTCAAAACCGCTCCCAAGTGTCCAAGAATCTGAACTTTGTTGTTTTTGTACTTGAAATCTACATTCATGGGGGATGAATTCCAGTCTTATTTTGCACAAAATTAGTTAAAAAATTCGGGACAATACAAACTAAGACATAACATAATTTGTACTTTTGTAAAGTATATGTTCCTCAAGGGGCATGTAGAAGAACAAACATCCAAGCATAACTAACATCAAAATTCAAACAGTATGAGAATATTAAAGATTGCAGGCATAGCGCTGATAGGCGCATCTTTGATGATAGGCGAGACATCGTGCTCGTCAATGACCAATACAGGTAAAGGCGCATTGATTGGAGGTGGCGGCGGTGCGGCTGTCGGTGCCGGTCTCGGTGCGATTATCGGTGGCGGTAAAGGCGCAGGCATAGGCAGCGCTATAGGTGCGGCCGTAGGTGCCGGCGCAGGTGCGCTGATAGGCAAGAGAATGGACAAACAGCAGGCCGAATTGCAGCGTCAGCTCGCCGAACAGGCCAAGGTGGAAGAAACTACCGACCAGAACGGTCTGAAGGCTATCAAGGTCACATTCGACGGTGGTATCCTGTTCCCAACCAACAAATATACGCTCAACCAGCAGGCTCAGGCCGATCTGTCGCGTTTCGCGCAGTCGCTGATTCAAAATCAGGGTACAAATGTGCAGATTTTGGGCTTCACTGACAGCACGGGCAGCTATTCGTTTAACGACAAACTGTCGAACGAGCGCGCCGATGCGGTAATGACTTATTTGGTCAATAGCGGTGTGTCGCCTACGCGCCTGTCGGCCAAAGGTATACCTATGGCTGATTATGTAGCATCGAACGACACTCCCGCAGGTCGCGCCCAGAACCGCCGTGTGGAAATTTATATTACCGCCAGCAAGGAGATGATTCAGCAGGCTGAAAACGGCACTCTGAAATAGAAATTATCACAAACATATATATATATATTAAGCGGACTCGTCGTCATGGCGAGTCCGCTTATGCTTTTTAGGGTCGTATGTCAGCAGTTGTAAAACTCCTTGAAAGCGGCGATGGTGTATTCGTGGTCGACGGCGGATGCGGTCTCGCGCACCGAGTGCATGGCCCATAAGGCTGCTCCCATGTCGACGCCACGCAGAGGAATTTGCGAGGTCAGAATGTTGCCGAGAGTTGAGCCGCCGGCAACGTCGCTGTGGTTGACGAAATACTGATAGGGTACTTCGGCCTGTTCGCAAATCATGCGGAACACTGCTGCCGAGTCGGCGTCGGACATGTATTTGCAGTTGGCGTTGATTTTGATGACCGGGCCGCCTCCGAGACGCGGATGGTTGGTGGGGTCTTGTTTTTCGGGATAGTTTGGATGGATTGCGTGGGCGTTGTCGGCGGAGACCATAAACGAATTGGCGACGGCACGCATGTATTCCTCGTCAGAGCCGCCGAGTGCGGCGCAGATGCGGCGCAGCATATAGTCAAGTTCGGGCGAGGCGGCGCCTTGTTTTGTTCCTGATCCGGTCTCTTCGTTGTCGAAGATAGCCATGACCTGGGTCATGGTCGACGGCTCAGACTCGAGCAAGGCGGTCATGGCGCTGTATGCCATGCTGAGGTCGTCGAGACGCCCTGATGTGATGAATTCGTCGTTAGCTCCGACCAGACATGCGGGCGTGGTGTCATAAAGCGAGAGGTCAAAGTCGACAATTTCGTGAGGCTCGACGCCGAGTTGCTCTGCAATCATGTCGAGGAGGTAGCCTTCGCATTGGGCGGCCGAGTCGATATGGGCGAGAACCGGGAGCATGTCTTTCTGCTTTGATAGTGGATTGCCCTCGTTGACTGCGCGGTTGAAATGGATGGCAAGATGGGGAATGGTCAGCAACGGACGGTCGAAGCGGACAAGCCTGTGGTCGGGAGCAAGTATCGAGGGACTGCGCAGGATGACGCGTCCGGCAATTGACAGCGGTCGGTCAAACCAGGTGTAAAGTATCGGACCTCCGTAGACCTCGGTGTTGAGTTTGAGAACTTGGCCGGGTGCAGCGATTTCTGATTTGGGCTTGATGCGGAAGCCGGGCGAGTCGCTGTGGGCCGAGATAATCTTGAAGCCTGCAAACGGCGCTCCTGTGCCGGCGACGAATGCAAAAATAGCGGAGTCGTTTTTTACAATATAATATTTACCGCCGGGACGGATTTCGTTCCACGGTTCAGATTGTTCGAGATGGACGAAATCGGCAGCTTCGAGTCGGCGGCGTATGGTTTCGACGGCGTAAAAGTTGACGGGCGATGAGTCGAGAAACGACATCATGTCGTCGATGTGTATCAGCGATTGATGGTTTGTCATGGTCAATTATTTGTATCTGATTTGATTTAAAGCGCGTAGAACGTTGCAAAGCGGTCTGCTCCAATACTGGCGGAAGTCTTCGCTGACAACTCCGAGCGCTGAGATAGCGTTGTCTTCGGTCGAATTGCGCACGGCCTGAAGGAAGTTGAACAGCACCTGATAGATGTCGCAAAGACCTTCGGCGACGCTTGCGGCGATTGGTGTGTCGGAGTATTTCATATCTTCCTCAAACACCTCAAGATATGTGTCGTCTTCGCCGAGAAGTGTTTCAATAGAGCGACGCGCGGCATCGTAAGTGTCCTCGTCGAGTGCGGCGTCAATATACGATCCGTAGTCGTCGACTCCGTCAGTGGATAGATCTGTGGCAGAGATGTAGATACGCGGCAGCAGGCGCGTCATATCGGCGACGAAACTGTCGCTGTCGGTTTCGCTTGCTGTTTCGATGGCCCGGCAATATTCGTTGCATAGGCCTATGAAAGCTATTGAGTTGGGCTTCAATGTAGTGCGTTTTTAGAATTATGATATAATTATAAAATATTGGAGTATAGTCGGTTGTCGCGTATATAATTGTATACCCCCGGCGGAAGAAAGACGCTCATGTCTTTGCCGGCGGCAATGGCATCGCGCACGAAAGTGCTCGAAAGATTGACTGTTGGTGCGTCAATTACTTCCATTCCGGCCGCGCGACCGGGTTCGATCGGATAGCCGGGGCGGGGATAGACCATGACGCCATATTGTTCGAGAATGCGCCTGTGCTCACGCCAGCGGTCGAAAATACACCAGTTGTCGCTGCCGATTATGAGTTTGAACTGTTTGTCTTTATGGCGTCGGCTTAGCAGGTCGAGCGTATCTATTGTATACGACGGTCGCGGCATCGACAGTTCGATGTCGCAGGTCAGAATGTCGGTCGTTTCGCCTGTGGCAATCTTCAACATGGCGAGACGTTCCGAGTCAGGAAGCAGACCGGCGGCATCTTTGAGCGGATTGAGAGGAGAAAGTGTGAGCCAGACTTTGTCGACATAACCCCATTGGGTAAGGTAGGCGGCTATCATCATGTGGCCTGTGTGGACGGGGTTGAATGAGCCGCCCAGTATGCCAATAATCTCTTTTCGGCCTACGTCCATGGGAAAGTGACTGCGTCAGTCCTTGTCGATGAAGTCTGTTATAAGCTCGCGTGTGTGGTCGATGGCCTTGTCGAGATTGTCGTTGACAACGCGACAGTCGAAACTGTCGGCGAATGAAATCTCGAATTTGGCTTTGCCTACGCGCTCTTCGATGACGTCAGGCGCATCGGTGCCTCGGTCTATCAGGCGGCGTCTCAGTTCTTCGATGCTCGGAGGAAGGAAGAAAATAGTCAGCGCACGGTCGCCGTAGAGTTCTTTGACGTTGATGCCGCCTTTGCAGTCGATGTCGAGAATGACATTGCCGCCTTTGTCGACGATGCGTTCTATTTCGCTTTTAAGAGTGCCGTAGAAGCGGCCGGGGTAGACTTCTTCCCATTCGATGAACTTGTGTTCGGCGATTGCGTCGCGAAACTGTTCGGTCGTGAGAAAATGATAGTGTACGCCGTCGACTTCGCCCGGACGCGGACGTCGGTTGGTTGCCGATACTGAAAAACGTAATTCGGGCTGTCCGCTGTCGAGGATTGAATTGATTATTGTCGATTTTCCGCATCCCGAAGGCGCTGAAACGACTATGATTTTACCTTTTTTTCTGCCGTTGGATTCGTTTGTCATGGTATCAGTTTACATTACGTTAAGAACTTGTTCTTTAATCTGTTCGAGCTCGTCTTTCATCTTGACGACTATGCGCTGCATGTCGGCGTGATTGCTTTTATAGCCGAGGGTGTTTATCTCGCGGCCCATCTCCTGTGAGATGAAACCGAGCTTTTTGCCCTGTCCGGGGCGTGGAGAGCCGAGAGTTTCCATAAAATATGCCAGATGCTGGCTCAGACGCTGCTTTTCTTCATTAACATCGAGTTTTTCGATGTAGAATATCATCTCTTGTTCGAGTCTGCCTTTGTCTATTTCGACACCGGGGATTTTTTTGAGGCCGTCCTCGATGCGCATCCTGATTTTATCGACGCGCTCTACTTCGTATTCATTGATTTCGGCAAGCAGAGTGCTGATTTTGTTGATGCGTGTAGTGAAAAATTCTTCAAGTTTCAGACCTTCGGTGCGTCGGTAGTCCATCAGCGCAGCAACTGCTTTGGCTACTGTGGCATATAAGACCTGGGTCTCTTCGTCGCTGATTTCCGTGCTGCTTTCGCTGTGGAGAGTATCAGGCAGACGCAGAAGCAGCCCGTACCAGTCGTCGGGAACTGCTATTCCGAGTTCTTTCGATGCTTCTTCTATCTGACGTTTGTATGCCTGCAAGGCCGGGATGTTGAGCGAAGATGAACTTTCAGCGCCCAAATTTTCAACAGTGACAACAAGGTCGACCTTGCCTCGCTCCAACGGACGTCCTACGATGTTGCGCAGTTCGAGTTCTTTGTCGCGGTATGCCGACGGAATGCGCGAGTTCAAATCGAGTTGTTTGGAATTAAGCGATTTAATCTCTACAGTGATGCGTTTATTGTTAGTCTCGGCGGCAGCTTTGCCGAAGCCGGTCATTGATAGAAGCATATCGTATTGGTAAGTCTAAAAGATCAAACGATTATTTTTTTGTTATACACACATTGCAAAGTTAAGCAAAAAATCGTGTTTTTTGTTTACCTTTGCACATAAAATCTGCGTAAGAATGGCTGTTATTCTGAATATCGAAACATCGACGACTGTCTGCTCTGCGGCTTTGACCGCCGAGGGAATGGTGTTGCGCCATTTTGAGAATTACGACGGTCGCAACCATGCCGCGCTGCTGAGCGGATATATAAAGGGCTGCCTTGATTTTCTCAACGAAAAAGAACTGAAACTTGATGCGGTTGCGGTCAGCATTGGTCCGGGCAGTTACACCGGTCTGCGCATAGGCCTCAGCGAGGCAAAAGGACTCGCATATGCCCTTGATGTTCCCATGATTGGGGTGCCGACGCTTGAGCTGCTGGCTACGCGTGTGATGTTCTCTACGCTCGACATCGACCCCGAGACAGTGTTTGTGCCGATGATCGACGCCCGCCGAATGGAAGTCTATACTGCGGCCTACGATTTTTCGCTGGCGCCGTTGCTTGAACCTCGTCCGCTCATTCTCGATAGCGAAAGCTATGGCCAGCTGATTGCTACAGGCCGTCCGTTGCTGCTGTTTGGCGACGGAAGTGCTAAAGCTACAGACGTAGTCAAAGCTCCGAATGTCAGAATAGTTGAGGATGTCGACCCGCTTGCCGTTGATATGATTGCTTTGGCAGAAAGGGCATATTCACAACGTGATTTTCTTGATTTGGCCTATTGTGTGCCTACCTACTTGAAAGATTTTATGGCCACGAAGCCAAAGAGTCTGTTCTGAAAATTTTTAAACAATCTGGAACAATAGAGTTTGTCGGCTGTTACATATATATAATGTGTAACAAATTCTAATTCGTCATGCTTTCAAAAAATTCAAACCTATTTACCGCCATCATAGTCGGCGTGGTCGGCATACTGATGATAGTTCTCCACAAACGCATTGAGTTGCTCAACTGGATTTCAATAGCTGTCGGACTTATGTTTGTTCTGCCTTCGCTTTATGTGCTTTGCACAAGTCTTGGCAGCAAACAGAAATTGCCCGGCGGCATCGCCTTTGTTTCGATTGGCGGCGTAATTCTCGGTCTGTTGATGTGTATTTTCCCGAGTGCGTTCTCTGGTCTGTTCGTCTATGTTTTTGCGGCCTTGCTTGCTGCATTCGGCATATACCAGATTGTCGATCTCGCATCGTGGAACAAGGTCGTTCGTCTGCCTCTCTACTTCTACATAGTGCCTATACTTATGATTGCGGCAGGCATAGTTATTCTTTGCACTAACATCCGCGATATCAATACCGTCGTAGTCCTGATTACGGGAATTTCGCTTATCGCTTTCTCTGTCAATTCGATATGCGAATATCTCAGTACCCGTTCGGCTTCACAAAAAGTCGAAGAGCACAATGGAAGTGCCGGCTTCTGAATTTTCGCGGTAATTTGAAATTTTTTTGCGGAATATTTTTGATGAATATTCCGCAATTATTTTGTATCTTTGCACGCAATAAAAATTATAACAATAGTCGTTTATGTCCTTTATTGCAGACAGAGTTCAGATGGACGGCCTTACTTTTGATGACGTCCTCCTTATTCCGGCTTATTCGGAAGTTCTTCCCCGAAATGTAAATCTTAAAACACGTTTTTCACGCAACATCGCTCTCAACGTTCCGTTGGTTTCGGCAGCGATGGACACTGTTACTGAGGCCCGTCTCGCGATAGCCATTGCGCGCGAAGGCGGTATCGGTGTGATTCATAAGAATATGACTATCGCCGAACAGGCGCGTCAGGTTCATGCAGTGAAGCGCGCCGAAAACGGCATGATTTATGATCCCGTGACCATTCGCCGCGGTTCGACTGTGCGCGACGCTCTTGCCATGATGGAAGAGTATCACATCGGAGGTATTCCGGTGGTCGACGACGACCGCATGCTTGTCGGCATAGTGACCAATCGAGATCTCCGTTTCGAGCGCGACCCTGAACGCAAGATCGACGAAGTTATGACATCAGAGAAGCTTGTCACTACCACTCAGTCGACTAATCTCGAAGAAGCTGCAGGAATTCTCCAGAAACATAAGATTGAGAAATTGCCCGTCGTTGATGCCGAAGGCCGTTTGGTTGGTCTTGTGACATACAAGGACATTACTAAAGCCAAAGATAAACCCAATGCATGCAAAGACCAGCTCGGACGTCTGCGTGTGGTCGCCGGTGTCGGTGTGACCGCCGACTCGATGGAGCGCGTCGACGCTCTCGTCGAAGCCGGAGTCGACGCTATTGTCATCGATACAGCCCCTGGCCACAGTCAGGGTGTTGTCGGTGTACTCCGCGCCGTCAAAGCTAAATATCCCGACATTGACGTTGTTGTCGGAAATATAGCAACAGGCGAGGCCGCACGTTATCTTGTCGAAAACGGCGCTGACGGTGTCAAAGTCGGCATCGGACCGGGTTCAATCTGCACCACCCGCATCATTGCCGGTGTCGGTGTGCCTCAGCTCTCGGCTGTATATGATGTGGCCAAAGCGCTTGCTGACACTGATGTGCCTCTGATTGCCGACGGCGGCATCCGCTATAGCGGCGATATTGTGAAAGCTCTTGCTGCGGGTGCTCACTCTGTGATGCTTGGAGGTCTGCTTGCCGGTGTCGAAGAGTCGCCGGGCGACACTATCATTTTCAACGGCCGTAAATACAAGGCATATCGCGGCATGGGTTCGCTCGAAGCTATGGAGAAAGGTTCTAAAGACCGCTATTTCCAGGCAGGCGAAACTGATGCGAAAAAACTTGTGCCCGAAGGCATTGCCGCTCGTGTTCCTTTCAAGGGTTCGCTTTATGAAACTGTCTACCAGATGCTTGGCGGTCTCCGCGCAGGTATGGGCTACTGTGGCGCTCACAATATCGAGGCTCTTCACAGTGCTCGCTTTACCCGCATTACCAATGCCGGTGTGGCCGAAAGCCATCCTCACGACGTTTCAATTACCAGCGAAGCGCCCAATTACAGTGCGTCGCAGCGCTGACCAGACACTTGCATAACTTTTTTCAACGTCAGGTTTTTGTCCATGCAATAAAAGGGCAAACCTGACGTTAATCTTTTGGTTAAATTTGTTTGAATACTTAACATTTCAGCGAGCGGCTGAGAATTATGAGTCCGCAATAAAAAGGTATCATTATTTTTCGCGTTGCTTGTATGAAATGATAGAGTTTAATTTTAAAAGAGTTAAATAATAAACAGAGCATATCTCGACAATGAAAAAGCTTCTCTTGTCAGTGGCGGCACTTTCAATAGCCGCAGGAATTTTTGCCGCTGATAATGTTGCCGGCGATCAGATTTTGATGACTGTTGACGGTCGTGATGTCAAAGTCAGCGAATTTGAATATCTTTTCAAGAAAAACAATTCTCAGCAGTTGCAGCCGCAGTCGGTCGACGATTACGTCGGCATGTTTATCGACTACAAACTCAAAGTAGCCGATGCCGAACATGCAGGCATCGATACTACGGCGTCGTTCCTTGCCGAATATAACAAGTTTCGCAACGAACTCGCCGCTCCGTATCTTCGCGACGATAAGGTCGAAGATGCTCTGCTGCGTGAGGCATACAGCCATCTCGACCGCGATGTCAATGTCAGCCACATAATGATTGCAGCAGACCGCACTATGCCTCGTGACAACAAGGCTTATGCGCGTCTCGACTCTATCCGTAAGGCTATTGTCAGCGGACAGACAACTTTCGAAAAAGCTGCCGAGGAAAATTCGATTGATACACCGACTGCCGCCCGTGGCGGTCTGATGGGCTGGATTATGGCAGGTCGCTTCCCGTGGGCTTTCGAAAAAGCTGCATATGAGACTGCTGAAGGGCAGGTTTCTCCCATTATTGATTCGGGTTTCGGACTTCACATTGTCAAGGTCAATGCTGTTAGACCTTCGCGTGGCGAAGTTCAGGCTTCACATATTCTCAAACTGACACGCGACGTTCCCCCCGAATTGCATCCTGCACGCAAGGCTGAGATTGATTCTATATACAAACTCCTTGTTGCCGGTGCGAATTTTGCCGACATGGCCAAACGCGAATCTCAAGACCCCGGTTCGGCTGCACGCGGCGGCGATCTCGGATGGTTTGGTTCGGGTGCTATGGTGGCCGAGTTCGACAGTGTAGCCTTTGCTCTTGCCGATGGCGAGCTTTCTCAGCCGTTTAAGACCGCTTTCGGTTATCATATCATCAAACGTGGCGGACATCGCACTGTAGAGCCGTTCGACCAGATGCGCGATAAATTGCTTCAGATGATGGCTCGTGACGGTCGTGCCGATGAGCCTCGCAAGGCCCGCATGCGTCAGCTGTATAAAAAATATGACGCTCTGTTCATGATGGCTAACATGAAAGGACTCGAGTTCAGACTCAAATCTGCTCCTCTCGACAGCGCGGTGTATGCGGCTTTGGCTGTCGACCTTATGCCTTTGGGCAAAATCGGCGATCAGGTCGTTACCGTCAGCCAGGCCTATGGCGGTCGTTCGTTTGTCAATGGCGCTCAGGCTGCTTCTGAAATTGAAAAGACTGCTCACGACATGCTCGACTATCTCGTTGCTCAGCGCGCTATCGAAGACCTCATGGTCGAAAACGACGACTATCGTAACTTGATCAATGAATATCGCGACGGCATTCTGCTCTTTGATATTTCAAATCGCAATGTGTGGGATCGCGCAGCTAAAGATAAGGAAGGACTTGAGAAATTCTTCAAGGCCAACGCATCCAAATATGCATGGGATAAACCCCATTTCAAAGGTTACATTGTATTCGCTCAGTCAGATTCGACTCTTAATGCGGCAACCGCTTATGCCGAAAGTCTGACAGACGAAGATCCGGAAGCTTTTGTGGCTGAGATGCGTAAACATTTTGGTAAAGAGATTAAAATCGAGCGCGTCATTGCAGCTCAGGGCGAGAATCCTATCACTGAATATCTTGCGTTCGGAGGTCCTAAACCTGAGAACAAGAATTCGCGTTGGTCTTACTACGCTTCTTGCAAAGGTCGTATACTTGACCAGCCGGAAGAAGCTGCCGATGTTCGCGGAGCTGCAGCCACAGACTATCAGGCTCTGCTCGAAAAACAGTGGCTCAAGCAACTTCATAAAAAATATAAGGTAAAGGTCAATAAAAAAGTCCTCAATTCCATTAAATCGACGCTCTGACCGTGCGTGGACTTACCTGCATTGCTTGTAGCCTGCTTGTTGCAGCGGCTGTATCATGCTCGGATAAGCACGATGCTGTGGCTGATGGTCAGGCTCTTGCTCGCGTAGGTTCGTCTGTTCTGACTCGGACCGATTTAATCAAGGCCATGCCCGGAGGGCTGAGTCAGGCAGATAGTGTCCGTTATGCAGGGCTTTTTATCAAGAAGTGGATTGACACTCGGCTTATATCTGATATTGCGTCCTCCGAAATCGATATGAGCGACATTGACCGCTTAGTCGAGGATTATCGCAACAAACTTATCGCTCTCGAATATAAAAAGCGGATGTTCGACTCGCATGCGGCCGTTGAATTCAGTGACGACACTCTCCGCAACTATTATGTCATTCATAACGATGATTTCATGCTTGAGCGTCCGATGTTGAAGGGGCTGTATCTGAAAGTTCCTGATGATGCGCCTAATCTTTCTTTAATTAGGCGATTGTATCGCTCGGATAATCAAGCTGATTTGGATAGGCTCGAAAAAGAGGTGCTTACTTCGGCAATCCACTACGACTATTTCCATGACAAATGGATTGACTGGGAGCAGATCGAACTGCATGTGCCTTACGATTTCGGCAGTGATCCTGACGCTTTCCTCAAGGGACGCGATCATTTCGAGACCACAGCCGGTGGCTTTGTCTATCTGGTCGACATAGAGGATGTGCTCCCGACCGGGGCGCATATGCCTTTTGATAATGCCAAGCGGCTGATTGCAGAGCGATTGACGGCTCGCGCTCGACAGGCCTACGAGTCGACGCTGATGTCGAATCTTTACGATAAATCGCTCAAAGAGGGAAAAATTGAGCTGTTTGTCGATATCAAGTAAGCATAGGTTATATCGAATCGCACACGCAGAGCGTAATAAAAGTTAATTAGCGGGTACTATTCTCGAAATTTATCTATCTTTGCGTTTGGATTACTGTAAACATTAGAATCTACTCGTTAAATATAATGAAAATCAATCGGTTCATATCTCTTATAGGCGTCATTGCCGCCGTTGCCTCAGCTTATGCTCAAAATAATGTTGTAGAGGAAGTAGCGTGGGTCATTGGCGACGAGCCAATTTACAAATCAGAAATCGAAAAAGCATATCTGGAGTTGCAGCAGGACCGCACTCCGATTAAAGGCGACCCTTATTGTGTAATTCCCGAAAGACTTGCCGTAGACCGCATGTTCCTTCATCAGGCCGACCTTGATACGGTTCTCGCTCAGGAAAACATGGTCCAGATGCAGGCTGACGCGCAGATGAACTATCTTATTGCGCAGCTCGGCAGCCGTGAAAAAGTCGAACAGTACTTCCGTCAGCCCTTCCCCGAAATCAGAGCTACTTTTGCCGATAATATTCGCAATCAGTCCCGCATCGGTCAGGTAAAATCATCGTTGACAAAGGACTTGAAAATTACTCCGGCCGATGTCCGCCGCTATTTTGAAACTCTGCCCGCTGACAGCATTCCGTCAGTGCCTCTGCAGGTCGAAGTGCAGATTGTTACTCTTAAACCTGTCATTCCGCGTGAGGAGATTGACAATGTCAAAGCACGTCTGCGTGATTTTACAGACCGTATCAACAAAGGCGAAAGCGACTTCTCGACCCTTGCAATTCTTTACTCGGAGTCAGATGAGAGTGTGCGCGGAGGCGAAGTCGGCTTTATGGGCCGCGGACAGCTTGTGCCTGAATACGCTGCCGTCGCATTCAATCTTAATGACCCCAAAAAGGTGTCAAAAATAGTCGAGACTGAATATGGTTTCCATATCATTCAGCTTATAGAGAAACGTGGCGACCGCATTAATACACGTCAGATTCTGCTTCGTCCGAAAGTTGCCGAAAAGGATTTGATTGATGGTGTGAACCGACTTGACTCAGTCCGTACCGAAATTCTTGACAACAAATTTACTTTCGAAGAAGCTGCCCGTTATATTTCTCAGGATAAGGACACACGCTACAGCCGCGGTGTGATGGTTAACAACGACTTCCGCAGTTCAAATTCCGGAACGACACGCTTCGAGATGTCTGAACTTCCGCAGGAAATAGCTAAAGCTGTTGCGGAACTGCAGCCGGGTGAGATTTCAAAAGCATTTATAATGAAAGACCCTAAGCGGGCTCAGGAGATTGTGGCAAGTGTTAAGCTGACAAACCGCATTCAGTCACACACAGCCAACATGGCCGATGACTTCCAGCTTATCAAAAACATGTATGAGCAAGCTGCACGCAAACGTATTCTCGACGAATGGCTTGAGAAAAAAATTAGCGAGACCTATGTCAGAATTGAAGATGGTTGGCGTGGGTGCGACTTTGAGCACAAAGGCTGGATAAAAGCCCGCAAGGATGTAAAGACTGATGAGGATTAAACGGAATTTATTCGGACTATCCATAGGCAAACTCGCCGTCATTGCAGTTTTAGCTGTAGTGATGGCGCCGTTGTTTCTGCCGGTTTTTGCTCAGGACTCTGACTCAGAGCCGGCTGTTAATTTTGGTCCTCAGGTTCCGACGGCCGAACGCGCCTCCGGTAAGCGGGTTTTTCTTGAACACGCCGTTACCCTGAAGAAGAATGATGTTGACTCGTTTATGGTGCTGGTCGGCGACGTTCGTTTTACCAAAGGGCCGATGTTCATGTATTGCGACAGTTGCCATTACTATCCCGAAACTGAATCGATGGAGGCTTTTGGCAATGTCCGCATGGAGCAGGGCGACACTCTGTTCATCTTTGCTGACGAACTTGTCTATGACGGACGTCCTGATGCCGAAATCGCAACCCTCTATGCTGATCCGGGTAAAAAAGTCAAGCTTATCAACAAGGACGTAAAACTCGAAACCGATGTTTTCGTCTACGACATCAAACTCGATTTGGGTTATTATAATGTCGGAGGAGAACTTACCGACGCATCCAACCGTCTAACCTCACTCGAAGGAGAATATATGCCGTCGACCAAGGAAGCGAATTTTTATACTGACGTGCATCTTAATTCGCGTTCGGAGACCGATACTCTTGACATATACACCGATACTTTATATTACAATACTGCTCTTCACATTGCCGAACTCAATGCGCCGAGCACAATTGTAAATGCCCGAGGTACAATCTACACACGCCGTGGAGTCTATCTGACCGACTCCGATATATGTATGCTCTCCGAGCGCCCGACTGTCAAGACGAATCAGAATCAGACCCTTGTCGCTGATTCGATTTATTATGACCATGCAACGGGCTATGGCGAAGCATTTGGTAACATGGAGCTGACCGACATCGACAACAGCGCCATGGTTTGCGGCGATTATGGTTATTACAACGAGCGTCGCGACAGTTCTTTTGTCACGGGTCGTGCGTTGTTGAAGGAATATTCGCAGGGCGATACTCTCTTTCTTCATGGCCGATATATTGAATCGTTCATCGAACTTGATTCGACTATATATGCTGAGGATACAATCGCCGGATTGCCACGCCGAGTTGTTACTGACACTTGTCATATCGCCGTGGTTTATCCGCGTGTGCGCTTTTTCAGAAGCGATCTTCAAGGCGTATGCGACTCGATGCGTTTCACAGAGCGTGATTCGACCTTGCGTATGTATGTCAACCCTGTTGTGTGGAATGCAGATCAGCAGATTTTCGGCAACCTCATCGAGTTGCATCTCAATGATTCAACCATCGACCGTGCCCGACTGCCTGAATTCGGCTTCGCGGCCCAACAAATCGAAGGACCGCATTTTAATCAGATTTCAGGTAAGGAAATGATTGCATATTTCGTCGACAGTGAAATTCGCCATCTCGACATAAACGGCAACGTTGAGATAATCATGTATCCTCAGGAGAATGATTCGACTGTAAACAAGATTGTTAAAGCCGAGAGTAGCTTCCTGTCTGCCGATTTCAAGGGCCGAACGACTGAGCGTATCAAAATGTGGCCCGAAACAACCGGCACGGCAACTCCTCTATTCATGGCAAAACGTTCGCTATACTATCTGTTGAAATTTCAGTGGTTTGAGGAGATAAGGCCTTCTTCGCCGGCTGATGTATTTGTTGTGCCTGAGCGTATGGATGAAATAATGTCTACTGCCGAGCGACCGCTCGCAGCTCCCCGACCGGCAAAACTTATCAACACTGTGACCGAGCCGGTAAAAATTAATGATATGCCTGACGATAACTCGCCGGACTCTTTGGACTCCGGCAACATTGCTCCGCTGAAAACTGAAGGTGTCGTCGAATGATTGACTTTGGTCGCGTTTGCATGTTTTCTTGTCGGCTTTTGATTGCATAACCAAATTTAATTGCATTATACAATGGAAGTAATTGAAAATAAGGAGTTTGGTGGCGAACGTCCTTTGTTTGCCTCGCACGACCTTTTGCTTCGTGGTGTAACTGTTCATGCCGGAGAATCGGCGTTGAAATGTTGTCGCAACATCGAGGCTGTTGATTGTCGTTTTGAAGGAAAATATCCTTTTTGGCATGTCGACGGTTTCAAAATAAGTAAGTGCCTGTTTACGGAGGGAGCGCGTGCGGCGATTTGGTATTCTGACAATCTTGTTATGTGTGACACCTTGGTTGAAGCTCCTAAAATGTTCCGCGAGATGCACGGACTCAAACTTACCAATGTTAAAATTCCCGATGCCGCCGAGACGCTGTGGCATTGCTCCGATATTGTACTCCGCGATGTCGAGGTGGCCAATGCCGACTATCTGCTGATGCATAGCTCTGATATAGACATTGACCGTTACCGCCAGCAGGGCAACTATTCTTTCCAGTATTGTAAAAACGTTGTCATACGCAATGCCGTCATTGATTCAAAAGATGCGTTCTGGAACACCGATAACGTAAGCGTCTACGACAGTGAGATTACCGGCGAGTATCTCGGATGGCACAGCCGCAATCTTCGTCTTGTGCGTTGCCGCATTTCAGGCACTCAGCCACTATGCTATGCCGATAATCTCGTTCTTGAAGATTGTGTTTTCGACAGTGATGCCGATCTCGCTTTCGAGGATTCCTCGGTCGACGCGCGTATTTTGTCGCCGGTCACAAGTATCAAAAATCCGCGTTCGGGCAAAATCATTGCGCCATCGGTTGGAGAAATTATTCTTGATGAGCATTGTCTCGCTCCGGCTGACTGTCAAATTATCGCAACTCAGATGTCATGAGCGCCCTGCAGTTTGACTTTGACAGCTTGGTCGACCGACGTGGCAGCGGTTCTTATAAATGGGATGACTACAGCTCAGATCCTGACGACAAGATTGAGATGTGGGTCGCCGATATGGATTTCCGCACAGCGCCCGCCGTGCTTGACGCCTTGCGCCGCCGAGTCGAACACGGCATATTCGGCTACACCTATGTCGGCGATGATTACTACGATGCCCTGACTTCATGGTTTGAGCGTCGTCATGCTTATCGAATCGACCGCAAGCGCGTCATATACACCTCCGGCGTAGTTCCCGCTGTTTCGGCTATAATAAAGGCTATTGCACGTCCGGGCGAAGGCGTCATAGTCAACACTCCGGCATATAATTGTTTTTTCTCATCGATTCGCAACAACTCTTGTCGCATCGTAGCCAGTCCGCTCAGACGAGTTGATATCTCCGACACTGAGTTTAACTACGAATTTGATTTCGAAAATTTCGAGCAGCTTGCAGCCGAGCCATCCAACACGCTCATGTTGCTGTGCAACCCTCACAACCCTTCCGGGCGTATATGGTCGGAAGAAGAGCGGCATCGCGTCGCTGATATCTGTCGCCGCCACGGTGTGCGCGTTGTCAGTGACGAAATTCACTGCGAACTCGCCATGCCGGGTCGCCGCTATGTGCCTTACGGAAACATCGACTCGTCAGCTATAATCTGTAACTCGCCGAGCAAAGCGTTCAACACTGCCGGACTCCAGATTGCCAACATCATCTGTCCCGACGAAGAAACTCGTGCGGCTATTGACCGCGCAATCAACATCAACGAGGTCTGCGATGTCAATCCCTTTGGGGTCGAAGGCCTGAAAGCGGCATATTGTCACGGCGAGGAGTGGCTCGACGCTCTTAGGGCTTATCTTGAAGGAAATTACCTTTTTACAAAGGAATTTTTTGCTAATGAGCTTCCAGGCTATCCCATTACGCGTCTGGAGGCAACTTATCTTCTGTGGGTAGATATCAGACGTTCAGGTCTCGATGGCGATGCAGTCGAACGCGAACTCGTCCAGCGACAGCATGTCAGGGTGAACAGTGGCTCGATATATGGCGGCGACGACTATATCCGCCTCAATCTCGCAATGCCGCGCGTTGTCCTTGCAGAAGGGTTGAAACGAATTGCAGCCGGTCTGAAGAGTATCTGATAAAGTATAACTGATGGCGTCGGGCATTGCAAAAATACAGAATGGCGAACGGATGAGTCTGCGCGAGCAGATTGCTCTTGCCGTCAAATTGTCGCTGCCGGCCATACTTGCCCAGTTGTCGAGCATTTTGATGCAGTATATCGACGCATCTATGGTCGGACGTCTCGGAGCTGAAAGTTCGGCTTCGGTCGGCCTTGTTTCGAGCAGTCTTTGGCTGTTCTGGGGCGTGTGTTCTATGATTACCATGGGCTTTTCTGTTCAGGTTGCCCATCGCATAGGTGCGAAACAGTATGCCGATGCGCGCTCTGTTCTCCGGCAGGGCATCACTGCCTGTTTCATCGCCGGTATTGTCATTATGGCTATCGGACTGGTCATTGCTCCGTTCTTGCCGCATTGGCTCGGAGGCGAAGACGCCATATGCCCTGATGCAACACTCTATTTTTCCGTTTTCATTATCGCGCTGCCGGTGTTGACGATGAACTATCTCGCCGGCGGCATGCTCCGTTGCGCAGGCAATATGAAAGTTCCGAGTCTGCTCAATGTCATGATGTGCGTCCTCGACGTCATCTTCAATTTCTTCCTGATTTTCCCTACACGCGACATCTCGTTGGCCGGATTTTCGATAACAATGCCGGGCGCCGGACTTGGTGTCCTCGGCGCGGCACTGGGTACTGTCGCTGCCGAATGCGTGACAGCCGCCATGATGATGTGGTTTCTTTGCGTAAAGCAAGAAGGGCTCAACATCGCAAAATTCAAATTCGCCCGTCGCAGTTTCAGACCGACACGTTCAGTCCTCAAACGAGCCACTAACATTGCATTGCCTATGACCGTAGAGCACGTTGTCTTTTGTGGCGCACAGATTATGATTATGGTCATCGTTGCGCCACTCGGCATCGTGGCCATCGCTGCAAATGCCTTTGCAGTCACAGCCGAAAGTCTCTGTTATATGCCCGGCTTCGGCATCGGCGACGCTGCCACTACGCTTACCGGCCAAAGTTACGGAGCAGGACGCATAGACCTTGTAAAACGCTTTTGCCACATCTCGGTTATCCTCGGCATGGCTATCATGACCATTATGGCAGCGGTTATGTATGTCTGCGCGCCTGTGATGATGGATATCATGACACCTGTTTCGGCCATCAGCAGTCTCGGAACAGAGGTGCTGCGTATAGAGGCGTGGGCCGAACCTATGTATGCCGCCTCGATTGTCGCTTACGGCGCATTTGTCGGGGTAGGCGACACCCTTATGCCGGCAATCATGAATTTCGGCAGCATCTGGCTTGTGCGCATACCTGTTGCCGCATTTCTCGCACCTGTAATGGGTTTGCGCGGAGTGTGGATAGCAATGTGTGTCGAACTGATTTTCCGAGGTTCGATATTCCTGTGGCGCATGGCCGGCGGCTATTGGTATCGCAAAGCCAAGAAAACGACAGACTCCGAAGTCCCTCTCCCAGAAGAAGATTTGGAATAAGCCGTCGGGCTACTGATATATGCCGAGGGCGGCCGCGCGGCCCATCACGTCGACCAAAAGCGGGCCGGGATTGCTCGGGTCAACGTCATTTTCTCCTAATTTTATAGTTGGACTTTGTATAGCTCCGCTCTGGCTGATGGCTTTCAGAAATGAATAGATCTCAGCCAGCACACTGCTTTCCGAGCCGTCGGCGACAGCCTGACGGTAATAGTGGTATAGCAGCGAGGCAAGGTAGGAAAGAATATAGCCGCGATGTTCTTCTACAGTAAGGTCAGTGGCGTCGCCCGCGCTATCGAAACAGTCTATAGCCGAGCGTATGGCGTCGTGATACAGCCTCGTCTTGCGGTCGGCGTCTACAGCTGTCGCTACCTGATATACTTCAATAGTCAGCAATGCCCCGACGGCACACGAAAACGCATCGACATAAGCATATGCCCTGCGAAGCGAATGGACGTGCAGCACGGCAGCCTCAATAAATTCAGCCACAGCATCGCCCGCCGGAACTTTTTCGTTGTAAAGTTTTCGCAGACGATTGTCGCATTCGGCGAGAAGTTCGCCGCTGCGGCGCGCTGCGCCCTCGTTGTCTCCGCTCTGAAGCATGACGGCTATTTCGGCAGTAGCTTCGCCGAAACAGCCGTTGTGATTTTCAGCCATCACTCTTATTCTTTTTCGATGAGATATCGTTCGAGGTCGAGAGCGGCCCTGCATCCTGTACCGGCGGCTGAAATAGCCTGGCGGTATGTCGGATCGGCGACATCTCCTGCCGCAAACACGCCTTCGATGTTGGTGCGTGTCGATGGTGCGTCGACTTTTACATAGCCCTGTTCGTCAAGCTCAATCTGGCCGGCGAAGATTTCCGTATTGGGCTTGTGTCCGATGGCCAGGAATAAACCGTCAATGGCTATGTCATAGTAGTTTTCGTTCTCAGTGCCTTTGTTTGCTACCAGATGTGCGCCTTCAAGCACTTCGTTGCCGAAAAGCCCGACTGTATTGGTGTTGAACAGAATTTCAATCTTCGGATTGTCGAAGACTCGCTGCTGCATTACCTTTGAGGCACGCAGACGGTCGCGACGGACAATCAGATACACTTTTGATGCGAGACCGGCAAGGTAGAGGGCTTCTTCCGCGGCCGTGTCTCCGCCTCCGACAACGGCAACCGTGCGCTTGCGGTAGAAGAATCCGTCGCAGGTTGCGCATGCCGACACTCCCATGCCCATATATTTCTGTTCGTCGGGCAAGCCAAGATAGCGAGCCGATGCGCCTGTAGAGATAATCGCGGCATCGGCCGTAAAAGTATATTTGCCGTCGACCGTAGCCGTGAACGGTCGTTTGGAGAAGTCAACCGCAGTCACGCGGCCCGTCAGCACTTCAGCTCCGAAGTTCTCGGCCTGACGGCGCAGGTCTTCCATAAGTTTAAAACCTGTCACTCTGTCGGGATAACCGGGGAAATTTTCAATTTCGGTTGTCGTGGTCAGCTGACCGCCGGGTTGCGGGCCTTCTATTATTATAGGTTTAAGATTGGCGCGCGAAGCGTATATTGCGGCTGTGAAGCCTGCAGGTCCTGAGCCTATGATGAGGCATTTGGTGTGACGTGTATCCATGATTCTCAATATTTATCTTAAATCAACAATTTCCGCATTGGGAAATTCCTTTTTATCAAATGTGAAAGTCTGTGCCGGCAGCGATTCAACCGGCTTGATGTCAGCGATGGCTACAGATGTGGAGTTGCCGCCGTCGAAAGTGACGCTGATTGCTGTTGGCCAGCCTGTAGCCTTGCTGATTGTGATTTTGGCTATTGCAATGGCCTGGCCCGGCGATTTCGGTGTCAGCTCGATGACGTTGGTGCCGGCCGCACTCTTGAGCTTGCGGCATCGATAGTGTGAATTGAAGCTCGTTATGACTTCAAACGGATTCGATTCTATCAGTTCCTCGCGTGTCGGCTCGCTTATGTTTACCTCTTTGTTGTCTGCGATGTATGTCCACTGCGTCTTGCCGTCGTACCAGATCGACATCGGCGGTGTCGAGAGGCGGAAACGCGAACGGCTCATCGTAAAAGTGCCGCTGACAGGCTTGGCCGTATTTGCTATGGCGAAGCGGGCCGTCAGAGCCGGTGTGGCTTTGAATTTGTCGGCGCAGCGTTGCATGATTGTCGATGCGCTTTCTTCGGCATAGGCCGAGAGACCCAAAGCGAACACGGCTATGAGGAGTACTATCTGATGTCTTATCGCTTTCATACTGTAATATTAACGCTATAGGGTTTGGCGTAGTTTAAAGGATAGTTTCGAGTGTGACTGCATCCATCAGTACGGCGCGCGGTTTCGCTCCCTGAGCAGCGCCGACAATACCGGCGGCCTCCATTTGGTCCATGATTTTGCCGGCTTTGTTGTAGCCAATGCTGAAACGACGCTGTAGCGATGAGGTCGACGCGGTCGACTGTGTGACGATAAAACGCGCACAGTCGTTAAACAGTGCATCGCGTTTCGTCGGGTCATAGTTCTCGCTCTGAACCGCACCTTCGACTACAGGTTCGGGCAGCAGGTAGGCGCTTTCGTAGCCTATCTGATTGTTGATGTGGTCGGTAATGGCGTCGATTTCGGGAGTGTCGATGAATGCGCACTGCACACGGTCGATATTGCCGTTGTTGAGGAAGAGCATATCGCCGCGGCCTATGAGCTGGTTGGCACCCGGACGGTCGAGGATGGTCTTGCTGTCGACCATCGACATGACGCGGAAGGCTATGCGGCCGGGGAAGTTGTTTTTGATCATGCCGCTGATGACGTCGGCCGACGGTCGCTGTGTGGCTATGATGATATGCATGCCGGCTGCACGTCCTTTTTGAGCTATTCGCGCTATGTGGAGCGGCACTTCCTTGCCTCCTACCATTATAAGGTCGGCAAACTCGTCGACAATCGTCACAATATAGGGCATATATCTGTGTCCGTTTTCGGGATTGAGCGCGTGATGACAGAACTTGCGGTTGTATTCCTCTACCGAACGCACATTGGCTTTGCTCATAAGCAGATAGCGGTTGTCCATTTCGGTGCAGAGTGAGCTGAGGGTGGCGGGCACTTTGGCCGGATCTGTTATAATCGGTTCTTCTTCGTCGGGCAGTTTGGCCAAATAATGGCGTTCAAGTTTGCGATAGGCTGCAAACTCTACCATTTTCGGGTCGATGAACACAAACTTCAGCTCTGACGGATGCTTGGCGTAGAGCAGCGACGCGATTATACAGTTCAGGCCTACCGACTTGCCTTGACCTGTCGCGCCAGCTACAAGAAGGTGGGGCATTTTTGCCAGATCGCGGATGAAAATCTCGTTGGAGATAGTCGCACCCATTGCCATGGGCAGCAGCATTTTCTGACAGCATTCGGCATATTTTTTTGAGCCTATTATCGATCGTATCGACACCGTCTTCGGGTCGCGGTTCGGCACTTCGATGCCGACAGTGCCTGCTCCGGGTATCGGCGCGATGATGCGGATGCCGAGAGCCGCGAGGCTCAGGGCTATATCGTTTTCGAGACGCTGTATCTGGGAGATGCGTATGCCTTCGGCCGGAACGACCTCATAGAGTGTGACCGTCGGACCGATAGTGGCTTCGATGCGCTGAATCGGTATTTTGTAATCGAGCAGAGTCTTGACAATAAGGTCTTTGTTTTTCTGCTGCTCCTCGGCGTCAATGAGATTTCCCGCCGGACGGTCGGCGAGCATTTCGACCGTCGGGAACACATATCTCGATAGATCGGCTCGCGGGTCATAGGGCAGATCTTCGGTCGGGTCACGTTTGATTTCATTGCCTGTACCCGCAGCGTTGCCGTCGAGCGACTCGGTTTCCTTTATAGTGAATGTCGGACCGGCAGTGTTGTTGGTTTTCGAAGTTTCAGCAACAGGTTCATCGCTGATGTCTTCGAGTTTTTCCGAAACTTCGTCGTCGATTGTAAACAGTTTGTTGGCGACCGCCGACCTGTTGAATGTCGTCATAGCGGGTTCGTCGTTGAATTCGACTTCGTTGGTTTCGCTTGCTGTCTGCTGCTCTTCGGCTGCATTATGCTCGCCGATATCGTCGAACGCTACGGCTGTCTCTTCTTCGGCTTCCTCGTTCTTACGGCTCTGTCTGTGAGGAATTAGTGCCGCTACTCGCTTGATTATCGATTTGATGGGGTTGAGGAACACTGCCACTAACAGGCCGGCAAGTATGATTGTTACAGCCCATGCCAACGGCCAGCTGCCGACATGTTCGAGCCACAGGTTGACATAGCGTCCGTGAGCGCCGCCCCAGTGCATCAGGCTCGTACTGTTGAGCGTAAGCAGGCCGGTAATTATCGACAGGGCTATCGCGCTGAAGAGACATTTGAATGTCAGTACCCAAAAGCGGCATTTGAATGCTCCGAGCAGCGACAATCCGAGTGTGCCGAGATAAAAAACAAGGATAAACGCACCGATTCCGAGGCCTTCGGTCATCAGCACA
This sequence comes from Muribaculaceae bacterium, assembly GCA_017889945.1. Taxonomy (GTDB): domain Bacteria; phylum Bacteroidota; class Bacteroidia; order Bacteroidales; family Muribaculaceae; genus CAG-873. Next base: position 25,314 of record JAGAOW010000067.1, on the reverse strand, counting down.
TGCGACAGCCACGCGCCGAAAGCGCCGCCCGCGTTCTGTACGGGTTCGCCCGAATCCGCTATCGCTGTTACCGATGCGCCGCCTGCCACAAGGCTTTGGTCGACAGCCCCGTTCTTCAGGTGCGACACCGTGCAGATGGCCATCACGAAAGCCACAGCAATCAGGATGATGCCTGCGGCTATGTGAGTGCGTTTGTCTTTTAGAAATGCTATCAGCCCGCTGTCGTTGCGGCGGACCTTTTTACCGGCCTGATGTCTGCCCGGCTGTTGGGGCTGGCGTCGGCGGTTGGTGGCTTGGTCGTTTGTTGTCATTGCAGGGAGATGGTTTTGCTGAGGCGGCTTATGGTGTCTTTGGGGTCGGCAGAGGCGAACACTGTGTTGCCGGCGACGACTATGTCTGCTCCGGCGGCGGCTATCGACGGCGCATTGTCGAGTGTGACTCCGCCGTCGACTTCTATTGTGGCCGAAGAGCCGTTTTCGCTTATAAGCTGACGCAGACGTTTGATTTTTTCAAGTGTGTGCGTTATGAATTTCTGACCGCCGAAGCCGGGGTCGACGCTCATCAGCAGTACCATGTCGAGGTCGCCGACGATGTCGCGAAGTGTCTCGACCGGAGTCGACGGGTTCAGCGTGACGGCGGCTTTCATGCCGGCGTCGTGTATCGCCGCTACCGTGCGGTGGAGATGGATGCATGCTTCCTGATGGATATTCATTATCGCTGCTCCACAGTCGCGGACTTGCTAGATATAGCGCTGTGGCTCTACTATCATCAGGTGCACGTCGAGAGGCTTGCGTGCCATACGGCTGACTGCCTTGATGACCGGAAAGCCGAAAGATATGTTGGGGACGAAAACTCCGTCCATCACGTCCATGTGGAACATGCCGGCTTCGCTTTCGTTTATCATCTCTATGTCGCGGCCGAGATTGTTGAAGTCTGCCGACAGAAGTGAGGGGGCTACTATCATGTGATGTATTATTTATTGGCTGTTTTTTTCCTGTTGGGCTTGAATGCATTCCAGGCTATGAACAGGATGCATAGTAGTAATAATATCAGTCCTGCTATCGAGAGATAGCTGTTGTATTTTTCTACCGATGAGAACAGGCTGTCGATGCTCACGCTTTTGGCTAAAAACCATCCGAGCAAGGCCAACACTGCGTTCCAAACGAGAGCTCCGAGGCCTGTGAAGACTATAAACACCCAGATGTTCATTTTCGACAGACCGGCGGGGATGGAGATAAGCTGACGCACAGCCGGAATCAGACGTCCGATGAAGGTCGATATCGCTCCGTGCTTGTCAAAATAGCTTTCGGCCTTGTCGACTTTCTCGCGGTTTATCAGGCAGGCATGACCTAAACGCGAGTCGGCAAATTTATATACAATCGGTCGTCCGATCCACAGCGACAGAACGTAGTTGACCAATGCTCCGACTATCGCGCCCGCAGTCGCTACGAGGACAATTACAAATATATTCATGTCGGGAATGGCAAGATTATGCCCGTTGAATGTAAGCGCTTTCGATGTCTGGCACGCCAGATAGGCTGCCGGCGGGACTATCACTTCCGATGGAAAAGGAATGAACGAACTTTCGATGACCATAAACAGAAAAACATAGAAATAGCTCATATTGGAAACTATTTCTTTGAATATGTTAGATGCGTCGAGCCAATATGAAATCCATTCGGAGAGTGACAGGGGTAAGAGCAAATCAGTCATAATCGTATTGTTTTGAATTCTTGTTATGCAAATTTACGAACATTCCGTTTCTCCTCAAAGCAAAAAGGTGCTGTTTTTATTCTGACTTTTTTGATTATTCATGATTATTTATTATTTTTGCACTATCGTTGGCTGTCGGCCATGTCTATAACATTGATTATTAAACAAACCCTTATATCATGAAGAAAATCCTTTGTATCATTGCGCTCTTGTCTGCTTTCGTCTGTTCTCACGCCCAATTCTCTAAAGTTACACATATCGATGATCTGGCTTTGATCTACATCGGCTCGCAGCATCGTCCGCAATGGGATAAGGATTTGTTCCGTCCATATGTCATGCACACATTCCCCGACAGCACTCAGTCGTGGTTTTTCGACGGTTTTCTGATGCTTGAGTTCATGAGATGGAACGATGCGGGCGAGAGGGTTAATCTCGGCGAAGCTTTGTTCAAGCCTTCGACCAAGGATGACTGGATTGCGATGCTTGACATGCAGCTCGGGGTAGGGACTGACACCGGCTGCAAGGCTTTGGACGATTTGATTGGGGAGCTGATACCTGTTCTCGGCAAGCCCGGACATAAGCATAAGGTCGTTATGTCTCTGCCTGTCAACCGAGTGAAAGGCGATTGGTATTGGGGCGAAATCGCCGGTCGGAAATTGTATGGAGATGACCGCGTCGAAGAAATGAAATGGTATATCGACGAACTTTTACGCCGCTGGGATGCCGCCGGATTTAAAAATATTGAATTGGACGGAGTCTACTGGACCAAAGAGGGTTATGTGGCTGAGGAAGATGCCGATTTCGAGTTCGTAACGGCTTATGCAAAGAAAAAAGGTCTGCTCAACTATTGGATTCCCTATCGCAGCGCACGCGGACGTGGCGATTGGAAAGAGTGGGGCATAGACGTTGCATATCTTCAGCCTAATTATTATTTCAAGGACGAGCGTCCGATGGATTGGCTCGACGGTGTGATAGATTTTGCCTTCGGACATGATATGGGTCTTGAAATCGAATTTGCCGGCTATGATTATTCATATAATCCGACGACCGGGCATCGCGAGCTTATAAAACCACATAACATAGGCCTTTATGACATCAATCCGCAGTATTATCAGCGGCTTGCCGATTACTTGAACCACTTTGAACTCTATGGAGTCTTTGATAAAAAGCCTGTTGCATATTACACAGGATTTCAAGGCGTTTACGACTTCTCAAATTCCGACAACCGCCGCGACCGCGACCTTATGAGCCGCATGGCGCGAATCGTCAATTTGCGCCATCAGGCAACCCGCTGGGACAAAGCACCTAGACCGGCCAAAAACCGCCATTAGACTCTTGAATTAAGCGATAGCTATTGTCTTGAGCATCAATGTCAGACCGGTCCGACTTGTCTGACCGGTCTGACTCGTCCGACGATTTGCTCTCGCTGTGACTTTTGATTTTGTGCCAAAAAATCGGCGAGAAAAATTTGCATAGTTAAAATAAAACGCCTAACTTTGCAGCGCATTTGAAAAAAATGGTGCCTTTAGCTCAGTTGGTTAGAGCGTCGGATTGTGGTTCCGAAGGTCAAGGGTTCGAGGCCCCTAAGGCACCCTGATACAATTAAGCGTCTGAGCTTCAACGGCTCAGACGCTTAACTTTTTATCTGTTTATATTGAGTTGCAATTATGCTAATGACCTACAACGATTTGAAAGACTTGCTCGATACCGAGTCGCACCGCATCAACCGGCAGAGTTTCATCGCCGAAGACCCTGTGCAATTCCCGCGTCGTTTCAGCGATAAGCGCGACATAGAAATAGCCGCACTTTTGGCGTCGACCATCGCGTGGGGCAAGCGTTCGATGATATGCCGCAATGCAGACCGCCTGCTGTCTCTGATGGATAATCAGCCATATGAATATGTGATGGAGCGTGGTTATGAGGATTTGCCTGACTGCAACATCCACCGCACATTTTTCGCCCGCAATCTGCGCCACTATCTGCGCGGACTTCATCATGTATATGCTCGCTATGGCTCGCTCGAGGATTTTGCCGCAAAGGCGCTCGCCGGTGTCGAAGACCATCATTCCTGGCATCTTGCCGATGCGCTCAATCGCTGCTTGGCCGAAGCCAACGACGGAAACTCCGACAGCCGCTGCCTCCCGCTCGGACTCGACAAGTCGGCACTTAAGCGCTTCAACATGGCTTTGCGTTGGCTTGTGCGCGACGACGGCATTGTCGACCTGGGCATCTGGACTGTCATAAAGCCGTCGCAGCTCTATGTGCCGCTCGACGTTCATGTGGGCAACATCTCGCGTCAGCTCGGACTGCTCATGCGCAAAGCCAACGACCGTCAGGCTGTCGATGAGCTGACCGAAGCCTTGCGCCGCTTCAACCCTCAAGACCCTGTCATCTACGATTATGCACTCTTCGGACTGGGCGTTAGCGGCCGTGGCGGAGAACTTGCAGAAATGGCGAATGATTTGTAACTTTGTCGCTATAGTCCGCTGATTTCGGGCTGATAGATTGACTTATATACCATATTCTATGTTGAAACGATTACGGGTAATTATTGCAGTGGCGAGTATTGTGGCTGTGACTCTTTTATTTTTGGATGTCAGCGGCTTCGCGGCTCGTCATTGGGCTTGGATGGCGAAAATCCAACTGATTCCTGCTCTTCTGTCGCTTAATTTGATTGTCTTGGCGTTTTTGATTGGCCTGACTTTGCTCATGGGGCGCATCTACTGTTCTGTCATATGCCCGCTCGGCATTTTTCAGGATATCACGGCCCGTATCCGCAAGTTTTTCGCCGGCAAGAAGGCTCGTAACAGTTTCCGATATCACGCCGAATACAGATATGTTCGCTATACGGTGCTGACTGTTTTTGCGGTGCTGCTCATACTCGGACTTACCAATCTCACGGCCTCGGCGCTTGCCGGACTTTTAGAACCTTACAGCGAATACGGCCGCATGGCCTCGCAGTTGCTCGGACCGCTTTATGATAGCGCCAACAATCTTTTGGCCGACTGGAGCGCTGCCCGCGACAACTATATCTTCTCCCATGTTGCCCATGCCACTCAGTGGCCCGTGCTGATTGTCGCAGTGCTGACCTTTGTCGTCATAGTGCTTATGCCCCGTCGTGAATATTGCAACACAATCTGCCCTGTCGGGTCTATTCTCGGCATTTTGGCCAAACATGCATGGCTGCGCCCGGTCATCGACACATCGCGGTGCAACGGCTGTCGCAAGTGTGAACGCAACTGAAAGGGAAACTGCATCGACGCCGAGCATCATAAAATCGACTATTCGCGCTGCGTCGTGTGCTTTGACTGTCTCAACAACTGTTCGCAGAAAGCCATCCGCTATGTGCATCCCTCCAAGGAAAAGCGACAGACAAAATCAGTCGCCGGTCGCCGTTCGTTCATCACTACGAGTGCCGTTGTTGCGGCGTCATTGGCGGCGAATGCGCTTGAAGGTGGCGACGGTATGCTTGCGCCGGTCAAAAACAAAAAACGTCCGCTCCGTACTGTCAACCCCGTTCCGGCCGGCGCTTTGGGTATCGACAACCTCCGGGCTCACTGCACGGCATGTCAGCTCTGCATCCGTTCATGCCCCGAAGGAGTCCTTCAGCCCTCGACCGATTTGGATTCGTTTATGCAGCCGGGAATGTGGTTCAACGAAGGATATTGTCGCCCGGAGTGCAACAAATGTTCCGAACTCTGCCCCGCAGGCGCTATCAACCCAGTCAGTCTTGAAGAAAAGTCCTCAATAAAGATTGGCACAGCAGTCGTCGATACCGAAACCTGTATCTCTGCATCGGCAGGACAGCATTGCGGTCTCTGCTCGCGCTCTTGTCCGGCCGGAGCTATAAGCATGGTCAAGGGCGACAATGGAAACATGCGCCCGGTTGTTAACGAAGAAGCCTGCATCGGCTGTGGCTCTTGTGAATATCATTGCCCTGTAGGCACAGCCGGACATATCCGTTCCGACCGCGCTGCAATCCACGTCGAAGGCATTCTTCGCCATCGAACAATATAATTATTGGTAATCAGCTCATTGCATATCGCAAGGCGAATTTTAATTTTGAATTATGAAATCTGATAATATATCCCGTCGCAGTTTTATCCGAGGCCTCGGCATGGCTTCGCTCGCCGCTCTTGCGCCTTCGTGTGTCGGCAAGTCCGAGACAGGCGGCAAAACTCCGACCGTCAAGGGCGAGATGACCCGCCGGGTCAATCCCAACACCGGCGACTCGGTCTCGCTGCTTGGCTATGGCTGCATGCGTCTGCCTGTCATCGAAAAGAATGAGGCCGACGGTCAGGACGAAATCGATCAGGAGATGGTCAACCGTCTGACCGACCATGCGATAGACAACGGCGTCAATTATTTCGACACGTCGCCCGTCTACTGCAAGGGCCGTTCTGAGCATGCCATGGGACTGGCCCTGAGTCGACATCCGAGAGAGAGCTACTACATAGCCACTAAGCTTTCAAACTTCGACCCCTCTACATGGCCGCGCGAACGGTCGATAGAGATGTTTGAGAACTCGCTGCGCGAACTCCGCACCGATTATGTCGATTATATGCTTCTCCACGCCATCGGTGGCGGAGGCATGGAGACCTTCGACAAGCGATATACCGACAACGGCATCCTCCAATATCTCATCGAGCAGAAAGCCGCCGGCCGTATACGCAACCTCGGCTTCTCCTACCACGGCGACATCGAGGTGTTCGACAACATGCTCGCTCGCATGGACCGAGGCGAAGTCCATTGGGATTTCGTGCAGATTCAGCTCAACTATCTCGACTGGCTTCATGCCAAGGAAGTCAACACGGTCAACACCAACGCCGAGTATCTCTACGGCGAGTTGCACCGCCGTGGCATCCCCGTCGTGATTATGGAACCGCTTTTGGGTGGCCGTCTGGCATCGGTAACCGCCCCGGTCGCGGCCAAGCTCAAGGCGCGTCGGCCCGACGATTCCGTGGCGTCATGGGCCTTCCGTTTTGCCGGTACGCCCGAAGGAGTGCTGACCGTCCTGAGCGGTATGACCTACATGGAGCATCTCGAAGACAATCTCGCCACATATTCCCCGCTCAGGCCGGTCGACGATAGTGAGCGCGAATTTCTCGAAATCATCGCCGAGGAAATTCTCGCCAACAACGAAATTCCCTGCACCGATTGCCGCTACTGTCTGCCTTGCCCTTACGGCATCAACATTCCCGCGATTTTTGCTCACTATAACAAGTGTCTCAAAGATGACAACGTCAGCCGTGACACCCGCGACCCGCACTATCAGAGCGCCAGGCGCGCCTTTTTGGTCGGTTATGACCGCAAAGTGCCCAAACTGCGTCAGGCCGACCGCTGCGTCGCTTGCGGCAAATGTATCAGCGATTGCCCCCAGTCGATTGCCATACCCGCCCGGCTTCGCGAAATCAGCGAATATGTCAATCGTCTGAAAGCCGGAAAAGCATAAGCTTGGCTTGAACTTTTTTGCCGGCTCATTCATTAATAATACACTGATTAACAATTCATCCATTATGGCGTCGCGTCCTTATACATTTGACCGGGTTGTACGCATGTTGCTGGTAATTGCCGGCATTGTAGGAGCTATATGGCTTATCGGCACACTCGAATATGTGCTTCTTCCATTCTGTGCGGCATGTCTGATTGCCTATCTGCTCGACCCGCTGGTCGAGTTCAATCGTCGTATCAACAAACTGAAGGGTAGGGCGCTGGCCACTTTTTTGACCTTGCTCGAAGTGACACTCGTCATCGGAGTGCTTTGTTATTTCTTCGTTCCTTCGGTCATCAGAGAGCTTGAGCAGATGAAAACTCTGATTGAGAATTATTCGCCCGACAATGCCGCTGTGCCTTTTGTGCCGGCCAAGCTCCACGAATTTGTCAACAATTTTGTCTCTTCTGAAAATTTCAAGTCGCTGATCAACAGCGATAACTTCGCCAATATCCTCAACAAAGGCACAACCCTCCTATCCGCGTCGATTGACTTTTTGATGCGCACCGTTCAGTGGTTGCTGACCTTTATCTATGTGATTTTCATTCTCCTCGACTACGAACAGCTGATGCGCAGTTTCCGCCTGCTCGTGCCCCCGAAGTACCGCAAGGTGGCCTACAAGATCGAGGACGACATCAAGACCAACATGAACCATTATTTCCGCGGACAGGCTACTATCGCGCTGTTTGCGGCCGTGTTCTACTGCATCGGCTTCTCTATCGTCGGCATTCCGCTGTCGATTATCCTCGGCATCACTGTCGGAGTGCTATATATGATTCCTTATTTCCAGTATGTAACGCTCATACCTGTCGCACTCGTTTGTCTTATCTATTCGATGGACGGCGGCGGTGGATTCTGGTCGCTTTTCGGCGAATGCCTGCTGGTCTATGTCATCAGCCAGTGCATTTGCGACTATGTGCTCACTCCTAAAATCATGGGCAAGGCCATGGGCCTCAACCCCGCGATTATCCTATTCTCGCTGTCGGTGTGGGGCACTTTGCTCGGCCTCATCGGCATGATTATTGCCCTGCCGCTGACAACCTTGCTGCTCGCATACTACCAGCAGTATGTGATTGACCGTCCTTACAACGGACGGAAGGAAGCCGTAGAGCCTCCGTCTTCCGACGGAGTGTAGACATATGCTCCGAGGTCGGGTTGCGAGCCGCGGCTGAGACCGTAGCCGTCCGTGTTAGCCTCAGGTCTTGTCAGCGAAGGGTTGGCAGCTGCGATAGCCGGCGACTCGTCGCGCAGACGGTAGTCGAAGATATAGTCATTGCGGACGGTGTAGTAGAGCGGGTCTTCGCCCCATATACAGTTTATGAAATTGTCATCGTCAGTTCCGTTGCTTTTAATCAGGCAGTTGCGTATCATTATATCCATCCCTGTCAGGTCGTTGTGCGACATATCCGCCCCCAGGCCGTAGATGATGCTGTTGGAGATGTCGGCGTGAAGCAGAGGCAGCGACGTCTCGTCGGCCGTTTTGTCGTCGGCGTGGCCGAATGCGATTGCAGGCCCGGAGATAACCGAAAAAAGATAGTAGTTGGCAAAGGTGCAGTGGTTGAAAGTGTGCGAACCGCCGTGGAGATACACTAATCCTGCGGCGCTCTCTGCAAATTCACAGCCGACGGCGTCGACTTGCGAATGGACTGCCGTGAGAACTGTCGAACCAGAATTGCGCAGTCGGCAGTTGACCATCGTCAGGTTGGCCGCCTCATTTTCGCCGTCAATGTAAACCCCGTTGACCGTGTTTTTTATGATAGTGTTGGTCAGGATGTTGCCCTGTGAGCCCGGGCGGAATTCAACGCCTTCCCATTGCCGCGACATCAGGTCGAATGATATGTCTGTGACCACATTGCCTGTGCGGTCGCCGCTCAGAGTGACAGGCTCATCGACAGTGCCCTCGCAGATTAGAGTCCCGTAGACTATCAGCGACGCTTTGTCGTGGAATAGCAGGCGTGTGCCGGCGGCGATGCGCAGTGTGGCTTCCGGGGCTACGACGAGCGAGTCGACGATGCGATAGGGCTTGCCTGGTTTGAATTCGGTGTCCTCGATTATGGTCTGATCCTTGAGTCTGATCAGGTCCTGACCCGAGGCATTGACCACTACGCTGCGGGTTACGCCGTTGGTCAGAAAATCGATGTGGGTTTCGACCTCGACAGGCATGTCGGCGTCGGTCGCGGGCAGAGTGGCCTCTACGAATACATAAATCGAATCCTTGCCTCTGATTTCGACGTTATGGAAGTCTTTGCCGCTGAAGCCGTCGACGTTGAGACGGAAATACTGCGAGTTCTCTCCCGAGAGGGCTATGTTCGAGATAGTCAGCGATTTGGACGCGGGATTGATTACTGTAAAGCGGTGGGTGGTCGTCATCTCGTCCGTGAAGACCACGCCCATCTTGAGGGTGTCGACTGAGAATCGCGGCTGATCTGACGGCGAAGTCGTAAAACTGTCGTCTATACACGATACAACGCTGATTGTCAGAAGTATGAAAAGTATAAAACGGTTGATCATCTATTATGTGCTGCTTTTGTATGTGTAGCTTTTGCTTCTAAATACTAACGTTGTATTCCCTTTAAAATTGTGTAACGGCTTGCACGACTACAAAATGAACGTCGGCCAAAAGCCATACATATTAGCTCTGGGCCGACGTCAGTCGTTTTATAGTAGTTATATATGCTTATTCGTAGCTGCTCATCATGAATGTGGCAAGACCCTCGCGGCCATACCATATGGCGACTCGGCCTTCATTGTTTTCTGCATCCCAGTACCAACAGCCTGCGCCGCCATAGCTCAACTGGGCATCAAGACCTGCAGCGCCTGTCTTGGTCAACTCAAGGCTACGGAAGTCATAGCTGAGTGCATCGCCGATATAGGTTAGGAAGTCGTTCGACATCATCTGAGAGCGGTTCGACCACGCATAGCCGGTAAGCACCAAGCTGTAGGGTTTGCCGTTGACCATCATGGCCATTACAAACGGACGGCGTGAACCGCCGCGGCTCGATACATTGCCTGTGCCGCTCCACCATATGACACCGTCTGTAAACGGCTTATTGTTGAGGTGCGCGGGCATGATGCTTGTCGTTACGCCCGGCGAAGTGCAGTAGTAGGCCTTGACAGAACCGTTGCCGCTGCCTTCGGTTTCGCCGATCAGGAACGGAGCGGTCTCGTCTGTTCCGAACATTGAAATCATCTGGAACCACATACGGTCGTTCGACGGATAACCTGTCTTGATTGTGCTTGTCGAGCCAATCGCTCCGCCACGGACAGTGACGACCTTGTGCTCGCCTTCGGTTGTCTTTTCGGGCATATAGGTTATGACTGCGTCGCCTGTGATGTCGCCTGCGACCTGAATGAACATACTTGCGTCGACTTCGTGGCCGGAGTGTGTGTAGACAGGGCTTGCGAGTGTGCCGACGTGGTGGGGTGCGTCGCTGAGCGATGTCCAGTAATAGATGTCTCCCTGAGCGCCGTTCATGCCGCCGGTAGCTGCAACAAGGTGGCCGACCCAGTCGTTAGTGATGTTGACGATCTGATTGGGCTTGAGCGAACCGAGATTGAGTTTCTCGTTTACTTCCTCAAGGGTGTTAACATCCCAAACCTTGAAGGCAAGATCAGGATTGGCCGGAATGTGGCGGCCGTTGGTGTTGCCCCATGCGTAGACTCGCGAGAAGCCTACAATTCTGTCTCCGCAGAATGCCGGGAAGAGAAGTATGTCGCCGTTGGGAATATCGCCGTTGTCGCCCATAAGCGGTGCGCCGGGATATCCGAGGTCGTTATACAGTTTCTCTGCCAAAAGACGTGAGAATGCATAGCCTTCGCCGAAAGGCAGCGGGTCGCTCGGACCCCATGTCACGGTGTAGACCTGCTGATTTTTGCCGTCGCCGGAAGTGACGGTATATTTGACCTCTTTAGAGAAGTCTTGAGGGTCACTGGGCGAGGGGGTGCAGGTTGCGCCCATCGGCAAATAAAATTTGGGGATTGCCGCGCTAAGTTCTTTGTCTATGTCAGCAAACGGGTTGATTTTTAGTGTTATCTTGTCGCCGTCAATCGAAGAACTGTATGTGTTGCCTTCGGGGCTGACAACCGAAAATTTTGTGATGTCGGTGCGTGCCATCTGCGAGTCATAGTCGTAGTCGTCACAGGCTGTGAATGACATTGTGCCGGCGAAGACAAGCAGGGCTGCGATTATTGATTTATGGAGTTTCATTTCTGATTCGGTTTAAGGTTTAGTTAAAGTAACCGTAGATGCGATATTTGCGTGCTTTGCCGTTACCGCCTTTAGCAGCCACCACAATGCCGTCGCCTGTGATGTCGTGCTGACCGGTCAGACCGGGTATGATTATGACGTCATAGCCTACGTCAGCCGTCAGGTAGACTTTCGTAAGGTCGATTTCATCCATCTGAGAGATGGGGAATTCGATATAGGCCATGCCATTACCTCCGGCGACTTTTTCAGCCGTGATGTCTTTGTCGACGACATTGCCCTGTGCATCATATTCGATGATTGTAAACGAATACTGCGCACCCTGTTGCGAAGTCATCATGAAGAGCTGGTTGATGAGGTTGTCGGTGTGGACATATTCGGGGTCTGCATCGTGACATGCCCCCGCCATGACTGCCACAGCGAGCGTGAACACAATCAATGATATGCTTTTGAAAATTCTTTTCATTTTCGTCAGTGTTTAGAAATTGATTACCATATTGGGTTGTCCTTGCAGAGTTTGTTCTGCGATAATTCGCTCGAAGGCAGCGACATGTAGTAGAAGTGAGGCAGGAAGATGCGTTTCTTGCCGCCGTCGGCGTCGACTGTCTGATAGCTGAATCTTCCGCTGCTCATTTTGGTTATCTTGTGACCGTGGACGTTTTTGCCGTTGATTACAGTTTCGGCCAGTCGCCAGCGGCGCAAATCCCAGATGCGGAAGCCTTCGCCTGCGAGTTCGACACAGCGTTCGTGGCGCAGAAGTTCCATAAATGCGTCGAGTGTCATTGCATCCTTGATGTTCTTTGCCGGAAGTTTGGCGCGCTCGCGTACTTCGTTAAGCGCATCGAGAGCTTCGGGAATTCTGTCGAGCATCGCATATGCTTCGGCCTTGTTGAGGAGTACTTCGCCATATCTGATGACTATGTCTGTGTTGTAGCTGCCGTCGGTGTCGAAACCTGAGTTACCCTCCTGAAGATATTTGCGCAGGTAGTAGCCTGTAACAGTGTGGCCGTCAGCATCGGTTTGGGATTCAAATGCCTGGAATTCATCCATGCCTCCGATATAAGTCTGGATGGTTCGGTTTTCCCATTTTGCGCCGTTATAGAGCACTGTAGCGTGGAAACGCACTTCGCGGTCGGTGTAGGGGTCGGCGTGTTTGCTCTTGTAGGTGCTCCATTCAAATTTGCTTCCGTCTTTGAATTCATACATGTCGACAAGTTCGGCAGTCGGCACGGCCATCGCATAGGTTTTGGTGTTGTAGACCAATCGGTCGCCGAACGGACGATAGTCTGCGTCGAAAGCGTTTTTGACAACGCTCTTCTGACCTTTGATGCCGAAGATTATCTCTTTGCTGTTGTCCTGATCAGAGTTGACATCGAAGAGCTTTTTGTAGTCGTCGACGAGTGTGTAGTATTTTGCACATTTCTCGGCTGCCTCGGCTGCTACGTCCCATTTCTTGGCATATAGTGCTATACGCGAGATGAAAGCGTAGACGATGCTTTTGGTTGCGCGGCCTGTCCATGCTGCCGGCCACTCTTCGGGAAGATTTTCGGCTGCCCATGCAAGCTCGTCGAGGATATATTTATATGTTTCTTCTTCGCTGATGCGGGCGCGGTTGCGGTCTTGTTCAAATTGGCCGTCGTCGAGCAGGCCGGCGCCGCCCGAGTGGTCGGTGCGGAGCACTACGCCGCCATAGACGCGTGCGAGGAAGAAGTAGTTGATCGCGTTGCAGAACCGGCCTTCAGCGCGGCGGATGATGTACCATTCATGACCCCATTTCTGACCGTAACGGTCGAGGTCGTTGAGCATTTGGTTGGTTCGTTTGATGCGTCCGTAAACATCATTCCAACAGTCAAAGAGGCTGCTTTGGCCTTTGCTTATGGTCGATTGTTCGAGCAGAGCGCGGTTAAACGGATAGTTCCACCAGTACGGCGACTTCATCAGATCGCTGTAGTTGTCGTAGTATCTGTCGCGTACCAACAGGCCCGACTGGTCGTTGAACGTCTTGTATGCTGCCGTTATATAAGCGTCGGCATTGTCCTGTGTACTCCACACGGCGATATCGCCGAAGGTCGAGGTGTCGTTGATGTCGAGCACATCGTCACATGAACTTGTCGCTGCTATTATTGCTGTTGCGAGCGCTATATTTTTGAATATTGTTTTCATTGCGATGGTCATATATTAGAATGATACATTAAGGCCGAGACTCCAGGTCGACTGCTGCGGATAAAGGTTGAATGTTGCCGACGGAGTTTCCGGGTCGATATATTTGTGATGGCTGAATGTCAGCACATTTGCGCCTGAAACGTAGACGTTGACCCCTGTGAACGGAGTTCTGCGGAGTATATTTTCGGGAAGATTGTAGCCGAACGTCAGGTTTTTCAGACGGAGATATTCGCCGTTAACCATCCAGAAGTCAGAAATGAGGATGTTGTTGCCGCCCGATGATGTGGTCAGACGGGGATATTTGGCGTTGGTGTTTTCGGGTGTCCAGCTGTTTTCAGCAACATATTTCACACCGTTGCCGTGCTGGTCGAAAGCTGTGTTCAGCATTGTGCCGACGACGTATTGATACTGGTCGTTGCCTCCGAGCATATAATCACAGTGTGTGACACCTTGCCAGAGCATGTTCAGATAGAAGTTCTTGTAGTAGAAATCCGCATTGAGAGCGAATGTGATTTCGGGAAGCGCGCCATAGCCGATGCGCACCATATCGAGCACTTCTTTGTTATTGTCTTTGAAGTTAATGCGGCCGTCGCCGTTGATGTCGACATAGCGGATATCGCCTAAACGTGCATGGTTGGCTGAGGAGTGCCATGTCGTTCCGTCGAGACGCGGAGCGTTGGCCAGCTCTTCTTCAGTCTGATAGAGACCGTTCGATTTCAGACCGTAGCGCACATAGAGCGACTCGCCGATGCGGGGCTGCAGAGAAGTAGGATAGTTGGGCGTGAGATTGCGGCTGATGACTTTGTTGCGGGCGAAGCCGAATGTACCGCGCAAGCGGTAGTTGAAGTCTTTGCTTACTGTCAGCTGATGTTTGATAGTGAAGTCGATACCGCGGTTGTCCATCGAGCCTGTGTTGGCCTGGCTGGGCTGGTTGCCGCCGAGCGATGGAGCATATTCGCCTTTGACATCCTGAATGAGGTTGTTTGTATACTGGTAGAAGATATCGATTTCTGCGCCGAACTTACGGTCGAGGATATCGAAGTCGATACCTAAGTTGTATGACTCGGTTGTGCTCCACTTCAGGTCGCGCTGCAGATATGAGTTCTGGGTCCAGTAGTTCTTGTAGACTGTGTCGCCGAAGATAATGCTGTTTTGGGCGATGCCGAAGGTCGAGTTGTAGAGGAAGGCTGTGATGTTGTCCTTACCCGACTTGCCCCAGCTTGCGCGGATTTTCAGGAAGTTGAGCCACGGCAGATTTTCATAGATGAATTTTTCAGAACTGATGACCCAGCCGGCCGATACCGAGGGGAAGAAACCCCAACGGTTTTCGGGAGCGAATTTATAAGAACCGTCGTAACGGAATGAGAAGTCAAACAGATATTTGTTGTCGAAATCATAGCTCAGACGTCCGATATGCGAAACCATCGATGTGTAGCCGTAGCTGCCTTTCAGTCTGTTGGGAATTTCGACACCGAGATTGATGTCGACAGGGTCGGGGGCTGCAAACTGGTTTGCCTCGCCCTGCATGCTGTCGCTTGAGTGCTTCTGTGCTTCATATACATATAAAGCGGTCAGGGTGTGCTTGCCGAAACTGCGGTTGAAGTCGACCTGCGGACGGAAAATCCAACCGTCGGATGCTTCGAGGAGTTTCAGGAAGCTACCGCCTTCTGTCGTACCGCCTTTACGCATGAGAATCGGATTGACCTTTTCGGGGGTAGTCACGTTGATGACCATTTGCTGATAGGAGTCCATAAACTGGCGGATTTTGGTCATACCGTAGGTGTATGAACCCCATGCACTGATTTTCAAACCTTTGAGTTCGGGAACAAGTTCTGCAAAGTCGAATTCGAGTTTGAAGTTGGATGCAATCTGATTATTGTAGTTGCGTTGCCAGCCCGAGTTTTCGATTGCTGCTCCGGCATGGAACTGATTGTCGCCGCCGATCGACTGAGCAAGGGGATAGCCTTCGTAGGTCGATTTGTAGATAGGCAGAGCGTGAGTGGCTTCAAACGCGGGGTTCCATCCGTATGTGTTGCCGAGACCGAAGCCGGGGCTGTAACGTTCGGCCTTGAAGCCCGATACGTTTGCAGCGAAAGTCAGACCTTTGGACACTGTGATGTCGATATTTGTGCGGAGGTTATAGCGGCGGAAATCGGTTTTCTTCATCGTGCCTTCCTGATCTAGGACACCGAGGCTGACGAAGTATTTCATTTTTTTAGTGCCGCCCGATGCGCTGATGTTGTGCTTCTGTGTGAATGCCGTGCGCCATAACTGTTTCTGCCAGTCGGTCTCGCCGTAGACGGTGCCGGGAGCGTTTTCGATTACCTGCTGCTGAATATCGGCAGTGTAACGCGGTGTGTAGCCGTCCATCTCGCTTGCGTAGTTGTGCCAGTACATATATTCGCGAGCGTTCATAAGCTCTGGCATTGCGGTGTTGTTGACAATCGAGAACACGCCGTCATAGCTGATGCGGGCTTGTCCTTCGTTGCCTTTCTTGGTGGTAATGAGGATAACGCCGTTTGCACCCTGCACACCGTAGATGGCGGCAGCCGCGTCTTTAAGGACTGACACGCTTTCGATATCGTTGGGGTTGACGTTGTCCATGCTGGCCGGTACACCGTCGACGATGCAAAGCGGTCCGCTGGCGGCGAAGTCATTCAGACCGCGGACGTGGATGGTCGATTGGTCAAAACCCGGTCGACCGGTCGACTGAACTGCCGTCAGGCCTGAGATTTTACCTGTAAGCATGTTTGACGTGTTGGTCATAGGTGCTGAAAGAAGTTCTTTCGACGTTACGGCCGATACCGAACCGGTAAGCGATACTTTTTTAGCGGTGCCGTAGCCGATAGCGACAACTTCCTCAAGCATCTGTGAGTCTTCTTGCAGCACAATGTCGACTTGCTGACGTCCGTCAAGTTTTACTTCGGCTGTCTTGTAGCCGAGAAATTTTGCTTCGATAGTGACATTGAGGTCTGGTACGCTGAGCATGAATCGTCCGTCAGCGTCTGTGATTGTCGCGCGATTGGTCTGTCCCTTGACTTGAACCGTTGCGCCCGGCATTGTTTCGCCGGAACTGTCAAAGACTGTTCCCGTCACTGATGTTTGAGCATCAACGTTAAGAGCAATCGCAGCAGACAAAACTAAGGCAAACAATCTTAAAGATTTTAAGGATTTGGTAAGTTTGTCAAACATGGTTTTTAGAACTAAGTTAATGTATTTGCACAAAGGTAAACAAACATTAATAATTCTGCATCATATTTTATGTAAAAAAAAGAATAAGTCTTATTGTTTTTTTTGATTATTTTTGCCGTTGATTAATGTAATCGATTATGAACAGACCTTTTAACCTCAACCGCAACGCGTGGATACTTCTGCTTGTATGCGCTTTTGTCATGTTGCCTTTTCTGGGGCTTGCCGAGTTTAACACCAAAGGCGAACCCCGCGAGGCCGTGGTAGCTTATTCGATATTGGAGAGCGGCGACTGGATATTGCCGACCAACAACGGGGGCGAGATGCCCTACAAGCCGCCGTTCTTCCACTGGACCATCGCGGCTCTTTCACTGCTCAACGGCGGTCACGTCGACGAATACATGTCGCGCCTGCCGTCGGCCATCGCTCTGATTGCGATGACAGTGGCGACATTTGTGTTTTTTGCGCGTCGCCGCGACACTATGACCGGCCTCGGAGCGGCTCTGATTGCATTTACAACTTTCGAACTTCATCGCGCTGGCGCTAACTGTCGTGTCGACATGGTGCTGACGGCTCTGACCGTCGGGGCGCTCTATCTATTATATATATGGTATGAGCGCGGACTCCGGGGTGTGCCCTGGGCGGCGATATTGCTGATGAGTCTCGGCACACTGACCAAAGGGCCTGTCGGCTCTGTCATACCCTGTCTTGTCGCGGGAGTCTTCCTCTTGCTCAGAGGCGTCAATTTTTTCAAAGCGTTCGCCTTGCTGACCGTCTGGGGACTGCTGTCGATGATCTTGCCGCTCGCATGGTATGTGGCGGCGTATCATCAGGGAGGTCAGGAGTTTCTCGACCTTGTGATGGAGGAGAACTTCGGCCGAATGACCAATACGATGAGTTATGACTCGTGTGTCAATCCGTGGACTTACAACATCGTCACGCTCATTGGCGGCTTCGTGCCGTGGACCTTGGCTTTGCTGATGGTTCTGTTCGTACTGCCTTATGCTTCATTGAAATCGCGATGGCGGACGGTGTTTGTCGGACGCATATTCGAAAAAATACGCTGTGTGCCTGCAATCAATCTCTTTGCGGCCGTAGCGGCAATTGTGATTTTTGTATTCTATTGCATCCCGCAGAGCAAGCGCAGTGTCTATCTTATGCCGATGTATCCGTTCTTGGCCTACTTCACGGCTATGCTGTTCATATGGCTGTCGCGCCGCAAGGGCGACGGAGTGATGAGAGCCTTCTGCGACGTAATGGCCGGAGTGGCGATGCTGCTGTTCATCTGTTTTGTGGCTGTCAAATGCGGACTCGTCCCCGACAGCATTTTCGGCAGCGGACGCCATGCGGCCAAGAATGTGGCGATGCTTGCCGCTCTGGAGGCCGCCGGCGGTTTCAGAGCATGGCTATGGGCGTCGGTCTCGCTGCTTGCGGCAATCATATGGCTGACGGTCTACAGACGGAAAACTCGCGGAGGACGGCTCACGGTGGCCGCTTCGGCAATTACTATGGCCATATATGTCTCCATGTCGGGAGTCTATCAGCCTGCTGTGCTTAATGTTAAATCGGTAAAAGACATCGCGGCCGAGATAGACAAGGCCGCCCCGGCCTCGGAAGCTCCGCTCTATGAATTCATCGCCCACGGCGAGTTTGCGGCGGACGACCCTGTTCACTATTTCGAAATCAATTTTTATCTCGGCGACCGCATAAGCAGTTTCTACAAACGGCGTCCGACCGAGGGATTTCTGCTGACAGGCGACGAGGATGCGGCCAAGTATTTCCCGCAGTTTGAAAGCGAGGGCTACACCTTCGAAGAGCGATATGTCGCTCCGCGACCCGTGCTCGGCCAGCAGGCGAGAGTCTACAAATTCAAGAAATAAAAAAAGCTGCGCGAGAGCGCAGCTTTTTGAGTGTTTTATGTCAGTCGGTATGTTAGTAGTTCCACTGGCAGGCAATCATGTGAAGATTGTTGCAACCGATTGTGCGGAGATCGGTAATCATGTTGAAACGGCAATTGATGTAGGTCAGAGCCTGGTCAAATGATACGTCGAGCATGGTCAGTTCGTTGTTGTTGCAAAGGAGACGCTGCAGGAAGGTCTGGTTGCTGAGCGAGAGCTGAGTAAGGTCGTTGTAAGAGCAATCGACGAATACGAGCTGCTGGCAGTTGCTGACCGAGAGTTGGGTAAGGTCATTGTAAGAGCAGACGAGGTCGAGCAGGGCGTTGCATTCGCGGACGGCGAGGGTCTTCATGTTGTTGTCGGAGCAGACGAAGGTCGACAGAGAGGGAAGACCTGAGACAATCATGTTAGTGATGGCGTTGTCGTCGCAGTTGAGGTTGGCGAGCTTGTCGACACCTGCAAGGTTGAGCGAGGTAAGCTTGTTGTAACCGCAGTAGAGGTTCTTCAGAGCTGTACAGTCGGTAACGTTGAGCACTTCGAGCTGGTTAGACTGGCAGTTGACGGTCTTCAGAGTCGGAGAGTCTGAGAGGTCGAGTCCAATCAGGTGGTTGGAAGCAACGTTGAGGTTTTCAAGCATTGCCACGTCGGCAAGAGTGAATTCGGTCAGACGGTTGTTGTTGACAGCGACTTTGACAAGTTTTGTACAACCTGTAAGGTCGATTGAAGTAATCTTGTTACGCGAAACGTTGAGGTCGGTCAGCGCGTCGTTGCCTGAGAGAGTGACTTCGGTAAGAGCGTTGCGGGAAACGTCGAGACTTGTGAGGGCTTCGAAACCGTTGAGGTTGAGCTTGCCGGCGAGTTTTTTGCCTTTCCAGTCAATTTTTGTCACATGTCCGTTTGCAACTGTAACGCCTTCCCAAGTCGAGGGAGCATTTACATCGGTAATTTTAAGAGCCTGAGCGTTGGTGGCTTCTTTTTCTGCGGGAGCAGAGAGGAATGCCTGAAGTTGCTTCAACTCGTTCTTGTTGATTTTCTGTGCGTTTACTGCCAGGCTACATAGTGCGACAGCGAACAATAAAGCGACTTTTTTCATATTAAACATAAATAATAGTTGTGATTAACTTAGTTCTGTATCAGATGTTTTTTTAATTTATTATTCTAACACATGAACTGTCAAAATGGTTTTAGCACTATGAAAAAAACGCAAAATAAATATCCTCAGTCATTTGCATTTCGAGCAATGGCTGAGGATCAGAGCCTGTGAATATCGTTGCGGGGCTGTATGTCAGAATGGCGCGGGCTCGTCGGTAGAGGCGAGGAAGTCGGCCGTTCCGCCCGAGAGAGTCGTAGACGGCGATTGCGCGTCGGCGGGCATGTTGAGGCGAGAAGTCGCACTGGCGACTATGGGTTCGCCGGCGTCTTCGATCCAGTTTTCGAAGCGGGCAAACTGAGCGCGGAAGCGCAGGTTGATATCTTTGACCGAGCCGCTGCGGTGTTTTGCGATGATAAATTCGGCAAGACCGCGTATGTCTTTGCCGCTCGGGTCGGTGTCGCTGTGGTAGTAGTATTCCGGACGGTGGATGAAGCATACGATGTCGGCATCCTGTTCGATAGCGCCCGATTCGCGGAGGTCGGAAAGCTGCGGACGCTTGTTGTCGCTGCGGTTCTCGACCTGACGGCTCAACTGCGACAGGGCGATGATTGGGATGTTGAGTTCCTTGGCCAACTGTTTCAGCGAGCGCGAAATCATGCTGACTTCCTGTTCACGCGAACCGAATTTCATGCCGGAGGCATTCATCAGCGGAAGGTAGTCGATAATGATGAGCTTGATGTTGTGCTCACGCACGAGTCGGCGCGCCTTGGTGCGGAGTTCGAATACCGAGAGCGATGCGGTGTCGTCGATAAAGAGCTGTGCGCCGGTAAGATGTTTGATGCGCGCCATGAGCATTTCCCATTCGAGCGATGTCAGCTGACCGCTTTTGATTTTTTCGCCCGGAAGTTCGCATACGTTTGAAATCAAACGGTTGACCAACTGCAGGTTGCTCATTTCGAGAGAGAAGACTGCGATGGGGATGTTGTAGTTGACCGCCATGTTCTTGGCCATGGAGAGTACGAAGGCGGTCTTGCCCATAGCGGGACGCGCGGCGATGATAATAAGGTCGGAGTTCTGCCAACCCGAAGTCGTTTTGTCGAGCTCGTGGAAGCCGGTCTGAAGTCCGCTGAGACCCGACGCGCGGTTGGCCGCGGCCTGAATCTGTTTGAGCGCATCGTTGATGACGGGGTCAATCTGGGTCACGTCCTTCTTGACATTGCGCTGAGAGATCTCGAACAGTTTGCCCTCGGCTTCCTGCAGGAGGTCGTCGACGTCGATGCTCTCGTCGTAGGCGTGGTTTTCGATTTGCGAGGCAAACGAAATCAGTTCGCGCGAGAGATATTTCTGAGCGACGATGCGTGCATGGAATTCGACGTGGGCGGCCGATGTGACGTTGGACGTTAGCTGCACTATGAATGCCGGACCGCCGACTTCCTCAAGCGCACCGTTGAGACGGAGCTGCTCGGTAACGGTCAGAAGGTCGATGGGGCGCTGCGAAGCGCCGAGCGTCTGTATGGCTTCATAGACTTTCTGATGGGCAGGCTCATAGAAACTTTCGGGCTTGAGTATGTCGCAGACTATGGTGTATGCGTCTTTTTCGATCATCAGCGCGCCGAGCACAGCCGCTTCGACATCGGTGTCGCGCGGAGTGAGGCGGCCCAGAGCATCTGACGACGCTGTCACGGGCTTACGTCTGGAGTAGGGTTTGTTGGTTTGTTCGGGCATCTATTTTATCTTTACTGCAAAGATAATGGTTATTATCGTTAAATCAATCTCTCAAGGCCAAAGAAATGTCATTCGGCTCGGGTTATGTCAGCCCCGAGAGCGCGAAGTCGCTCATCGATACGTTCATAGCCACGGTCGATTTGCTCGATGTTGTCGATGATGCTTGTGCCTTTGGCCGACATGGCGGCGATGAGCATTGCAATGCCGGCGCGGATGTCGGGCGAGTGCATGTGGTTGGGCTTGAGGTCTGACTGATGGTCGAGGCCAATCACTACGGCTCGGTGTGGGTCGCAGAGAATGATTTTCGCGCCCATGTCGATAAGGTGGTCGACAAAGAAGAGTCGCGACTCAAACATTTTCTGATGAATCAGGACTTCGCCTTTGCACTGCGTCGCGACGACCAGCATGACCGACAGCAGGTCGGGCGTCAGACCGGGCCATGGGGCGTCGGCGACCGTCATGACCGAGCCGTCGAGATTGCTTTCGATTTCATAGCTGTCGGCCGCTTCGACATATAGGTCTTCGCCGCGTTCGTCGATAGTGATGCCGAGACGCCGGAAACATTCGGGTATGATGCCGAGGTTGGCGTGAGACACGTTTCTGATGAGTATTGAACTGCGTGTCATGGCCGCCATGCCTATGAAGCTGCCTACTTCAATCATGTCGGGCAACACTCTGTGGACCGCGCCGCCGAGACGACGGCAGCCGTGGACGGTCAGAAGGTTGGAGCCAATGCCGTCGATTCTGACACCCATGGCGACGAGCAGGCAGCAGAGCTGCTGGACATAGGGTTCGCAAGCGGAGTTGTAGATGGTCGTCGCACCTTCGGCGAGACTCGCTGCCATGACGATGTTGGCTGTGCCGGTGACCGACGCTTCGTCGAGCAGCATATATGTGCCATTGAGTCCGCCGGCAGGGCTTTCGAGTATATAGCATCTGTTGTCGGGTGCGACCGAAAATTCAGCTCCGAGTTTAATCAGACCCGTGATGTGGGTGTCGACTTTGCGTCGGCCGATTTTGTCGCCTCCCGGGCGCGGGAAATATGCCTTGCCGAAGCGGGCAAGTATCGGACCGACGACGAGCAGCGACCCGCGCAGCGATGAGCAACGCTGAGCGAATTTTTCGCCGGCGATAAATTCTGTGTCTATTTCATCGGCCTGAAACGAGTAGCTTGATGGGCCGAGATGTTCGATTTTGACGCCTATATCGCCAAGCAGAGCGATAAGGTTGCGTATGTCGAGAATGTCGGGAATGTTGTGTATGACGACTTTTTCGGATGTCAGCAGCGTTGCGCTGATAACCTGCAGTGCTTCGTTTTTAGCACCCTGGGGCGTGATTTCGCCCTGAAGACGGCGACCGCCGTGTATGATAAATTTGCTCATTTAAGTAACGTATAATTAATAGTTTCTAAGGAATATATTCTACTTCGGGAGAGAGCGTCACGCCGAATTTGGCCTCAATGTCATTGACTATAAGCTCGGCGAGCCGGACGATGTCGGCAGCTGACGCTTTGCCGTCGGCGTTGACGAGTACAAGGGGTTGCAGACCCCAGACGGCTGCGTGGCCCTCTTTGGCGTTTTTCCATCCTGCGCGGTCGATGAGCCATGCGGCCGAAAGTTTCTTGCCGTCGGCGACGTCGTAGACCGGCATGGCGGAAGTGTCGATGTGGTGTGCGGCAGCGAGCGACCTGATTTCCTCAAGCCGGTGGTCGCTGACTATGGGATTTTTGAAGAAACTGCCTGCGCTGCCCGTTTCGTCCACATCGGGCAGCTTGCTTCGCCGCAGACTGATGACGGCCTGACGGATGGCTTTGATGTCGCTGCTGTCGGCGACGAGCGACGACAGATGTCCGTAGCCGAGCTGAGGTGTCGGCGATTTGGCAAGGCGGATTTCGACCGAAGTCACTATCAGCTGTTGCTTGGCGGGTTGATGTTTGAAAATGGAGTCACGATAGCCGTAGGCGATTTCGCTGACATCGAGTGTGCATGTTTTTCGTTCGGCGATGTTGTAGCAGTTGACGGCGCGGACCACGTCTTTGAATTCGACGCCATATGCACCGACGTTCTGCACGGCAGCCGCCCCGACAGTGCCGGGTATCAGCGAGAGATTTTCAATGCCCCAGAGTCCATCGTCGCAGCATCGGGCAATCAGCCGGTCGAGCTCGACTCCGGCGTCGACTCTGAGAGTGACGCTGTCGCAGTCTTCGGCAATTATGGCCATATTTCCGGCGGTGCATTTCAGAAGCGCACCGTCGTAGCGAGGTCGGGTAAAGAGCAGATTGCTTCCTTGTCCTATCGGTTTCAATCCGTTTCTGACCGCATATTCGCAGGCAGAATCGGTCAGCAGGCGATGGAGATCATCGGCATTTTCGAATTCTATGAGATAATTGGCAGTCCCGTCGATGCGCATAGTGTTAAGCGGCAAAAGGGATGCGTCGGGTTTAATAGTGATCATCTGTTATTAATAATTTGGTATCAAAGATAGGTTAAATAATGAAATAATAGAAATCATTCGCGTCGGCAATCGTCGTCCTCCCCAATGATTGCATTGCGCTGTGTGATTTTCACGATGCAAAGGTAATATGAAATAATTGAATGTGCAAGTAAAATCGCAATTATTTTCAAATAAAAATAATTATAATAGTTAAATATGTGATTATAATAGATATATAGCAATGTAGAGAATTGACAATGAATGTGAATTTATGTTAGCGTGAAATTCTTTTATTGGTAAAAAACGGTTAATTATTGGCCGTTTTGCTGTATAAAGCTTATATATAATATATGTAAGGACAATTTTGACTATTTTTGTAGAACAATAAAGAATTCCAGTAAAATAAGTAATGAAAAAACTAAGGTTTATTGCGGCAGGATGTTCGTTAATGTTTATCATGTCAACAATGACAGCGCAACAGGACACATCGGCCGTAGTCACACTCGACGATTGTCTCAGGATTGCTTTGAGTGAAAGCCCTACAGTGCGCGTTGCGGACATGGAAGTGAAAAGGGTCGATTACTCCAAGAAAGAAACCCTCGGACAGCTTCTTCCATCAATCAGTTTTGGCGCTACCTACAATCGTATGCTTGCCAAGCAGGTCATGTATATGAACATGGACGGGTTCGGCGGCATGGGCGGCAGCGGCGATAAAGGCGAAGGCTCAGAGACAGAACAGGCTGCGGAAAGCAGCCGCAAAAGCAGTAACGGAGGAATCAAGGTAGGTCTTGACAACTCCTATTCGACAGGATTCACGGCCTCAATGCCGTTGATAGCTCCGCAACTGTGGCAGACGATGAAGCTCTCCGACAGTCAGATACTGCGTAGCGTAGAACTTGCGAGGTCGTCGCGCCTCGAACTTGTCAATCAGGTCAAGAGCGCATATTACACGCTATTGCTCGCCGAAGACTCGCGCCGGGTCATAGAAGAGAGCTATGAAATGGCTAAACTCAACTATGATATATACAATAAAAAATATGAGGCCGGTGCGGCGTCGGACTATGATGTGCTGCGCACCTCGGTGGCGATGAAAAACATCGAGCCTGAGCTGATGCAATCTGAAGTTTCAATCAAGCAGGCACGTCTGCAACTGTTGATACTGATGGGCCTTGACGCTTCGACTCCCATTGTCACGGCCGACGGACTTTCAGCTTATGAAGCGACAATGTATGAGACAGTGCTCAACGCCGGACGCGACTATTCGCAGAACTCCTCATTGAAGTTGAACGACATCGATACGAAGATAGCGCGCCGCAATGTCTCCATCCAGCAGGCCGCATGGTATCCGACACTGGCACTTTCGGCCAACTACAACTGGACATCGATGTCCAACGGTTCGCCCTTG